>CAJXZG010000052.1 GCA_913063265.1 uncultured Prolixibacteraceae bacterium
CTTTTCCCGGTGATGCCGGCACATTTATACGGCCAGGCCTCAAAGGAAGACATATATTCGGTAATTGCTTATATAAGAACTTTACCTTCGCACGAAAGTTCTGTTCCCCCACCCAATCCAAAATTTCCTTTTAGTTTAATTATGAATTTGATTCCCAAAGAAACTGAAAACGGAACCATTCCGCCAAAAGAAAATATAGTAGAATATGGAAAGTACATGATTACCCTAGCAGCCTGCATCGATTGTCATACGCCAATGGAAAAAGGTCAGTTTAATATGGAACTGGCTTATGCCGGCAACCAGGAATTTAAGTTACCAACAGGAGTTGTCCGATCTTCCAACCTCACACCTGACTTAAGTACAGGAATAGGTGGCTGGTCGGAAGAAGTTTTTTTAAACCGGTTTAAAATGTACTCCGATTCGGCTTATGTTGTACCGACAGTAAGCGAAGGTTTTAATACCATTATGCCCTGGACGGTTTATACGAAAATGGATGAATATGACTTAAAAGCCATTTATGCCTATTTAAAATCGCTGGATCCTATTTCTAATCAGGTTGAGAAATTTACACCAAATTAAAACTAACCGCCTATTTTGTTATAGACTGTTTGCAAAATTTCCGATTCAAGCTTTTTGGCATTGCCCAGAATATGCTCAGCTTTTTTATTAACAGCTTGTAGATATCCTGCATCATTTAAATCAGCAGCGTTTATTTTTACATTTAAATAAGCACCTTCAACTGCAGCTTTAGCGCACAGTGCTCCAACACCTGCATCGGATACTGAATTTGGGTTTCCAATTTCGGCCATGGCCTTTATAACTTCCATTGAATCATATGCCAATTGCATCACTTTTAATGGAACTTCAATAGCATTTTTTGTAGCTTTTTCGATTGCTTTCTTACGAATCTCAATTTCTGAGTTGTTTGATTTGGGTAACCCAAATGCGTTCATTATCTGGTTAAAAGCTTCTGTATCTTCATCAACACAATTTACCAACGCCGTATGGTAGTATTTTCCTTTTTCTGCCCATTCTGAAAATTCCTCCCACCGGTCATCCCAAGCTCTTTTGTGTGCCGAAAGATTTGCGACCATTGTTGCAAGAGATGCCCCCAGCGAACCAATATATGCTGAGACCGAACCACCTCCGGGAGCCGGAGATTCAGACGCCGTTTCCTCCGAAAAACTTTTTAACGTTAAATCAATGAGCTGATTACCCGATTTGTCTTCGATCACATATTCAATAATCTTTTTCTTTGGATCGAAAGGTCCAAGTTCATCAAGGCCAAGAGATTTGACAGCAATTTTTATAATTTCATCATCAGAGATTCCAATGGAACGTTGTTGTTTTTTTAGGAAATATTTTCCGGCATCGAGCATTGCACTGAGTGGAATTAATCCGACCAACTCTGATCCGGTAACACGTATACCTCTTTTCCTTGCTTTTTCACAAACTTCATCAAAAGCAATGTGAACGGGAGTAACTGTAATATCGGTAAGATTTATTGAAATCTGAGCAATTCCATATTCTTCAATATACCATCCTATTGCCCTTGTTTTTTTAAGTGATCCCGGAATTCTTACAGGTTCACCATTTTCATCGGTCACAATTTTACCTGTTATCGGATTTCCTTCTCGTTTTACTCTCCCTGCCTCGCGTATGTCAAAAGCAATAGCATTGGCTCTTCTGGTAGATGTAGTATTTAAATTAACATTATAGGCAATTAAAAAATTTCTGGCTCCAATTGCCGTTGCACCTGATTTTGCCACCTTTTCAGAATAAACTGACGGGCCAAAATCGGGTTTCCATTTATCGCTTTGAATTCTTTCTTTTAGTGCTTCGTATTCTCCCGATCTGCAGTTCGCAAGACTTCTTCGTTCTTCTTTAAATGCTGCAAACTCGTAACTAAAAACCGGGATTCCGAGTTCTTTCCCTACCCTTTCGGCTAATTTTCTGGCATATTCAACTGCTTCCTCCATTGTTACATTGGCAACGGGTACCAGAGGACAAACATCGGTTGCACCAAAACGAGGATGCTCTCCGGAATGCTGACTCATATCAATTAATTCAGCAGCTTTTTTAATACCACGAAAAGCTGCCTCAACTGCATCATCCGGAGATCCAACAAAGGTTACTACAGTTCTGTTGGTAGCCTGCCCTGGATCCACATCCAAAAGGGAAATTCCTTCAACACTTTTTATGGCGTTGGTAATTTCATTTATTACTGCCATATTTCTTCCTTCCGAGAAATTGGGAACGCACTCTATTATCTTCTTCATTTAAATAATTTCTTTCAAATTTAAATTCGAAAATAGCAACAAAGAATTTTATGGGATATGACTTATTGCAGAAATCCGAAGGTTTGTACTTCACCATTTAAAATAACGGTCTCAATCATATCAGAGCCAAAATGATAAGGTAAGCTTTCAATTCCTTCCGCCTCTGTTGTGATAAACAGATTAGCAATTTTACCTTTAGCTATACTGCCCAGGCTATCGCTGATTCCCATCGCATAGGCAGTATTTAAGGTTGTAGCATTAATTACTTCCTCGGGCAACATATTATATTTGATACATCCAAGAGATGAAATAAAACTCATATTTCCACTGGGTGATGAGCCGGGATTAAAATCAGAGGCAAGGGCAACTGGCAATCCTGCATTTATCATTTTACGAACGGGTGATAACTCAAGGTTCAGAAAAAAAGCAGCTCCGGGTAACACTGTTGGCATAGTTTCAGAGTCTTTTAAAACTGCAATTTCTTCATCGCCAACATATTCAAGATGGTCGACTGAAAGGGCATTGTATTTTACTCCTACCTGAATACCTCCTGAAAGTCCCAGCTCATTGGCATGAATTTTAGGTCGTAATCCATATTTCATTCCGGCCATTAAGATTCTGTCGGTTTGTTGTGGTGTGAAAAATCCTTCATCACAAAAAACATCAATATAGTCGGCTAGCTCTTCCGATGCAACCTGTGGAATCATTTCATTAATAACCAAATCCACATAGTGCGAAACATCATTTTTATAATTTTCAGGAATAGCATGTGCTCCGAGAAAAGTAGAGCGTACACAAAGAGGCGCTGTTTCTTTTATCATTCGGATTACCCGCAACATTTTAAGTTCATCCTCAGTGTTAAGCCCATAGCCACTTTTAATTTCGATGGCGCCTGTTCCCATTTTCATTACCTCAAATATTCTTTCCATGGCGCTGTAATATAAATCTTCCTCTGAAGTTTCGTGCAAACGTTTTGCAGAGTTTAGTATACCGCCACCTTGTTTGGCTATTTCCTGATAAGTTAGTCCCTTAATGCGGTTGACAAATTCTTTTTCGCGTGAATGCGGATAAACGATATGCGTATGAGAATCAACAAAACTAGGATAAACCAAGCGGCCTGAACAGTCTATTTCAACTATCAAATCATCATCGATATATTTTTCTTTTAGCTGATCCATTGATCCAAACTCTTCAATTACCTCATCTCTTATAATTAGAAATGCATTTTTAATTGTGGATACTTTTGCCATGTCTTTACCAGCCCTGAACAAAACCGGTTCTTCTGTAACCTGCACGAGTTCCTTAATATTTTCTAATAATATCTTCATTCTTTTTCTCTCGGTTAATATTCCTTATCAGATTTATAAAAGAAAGTAAATCCTGTTTTTCTGATTCCTAATTTTTTCCTTCCCAAAAAATCCTGAATCTTTTAGGGTCTTTTACTTTGAATTAAAAAGTTACGAAAATGAATTGACAATTCCGAAACAGAATATTAATTACGCAAATATTCCTGAATAATTAAATATTTACTGACTAACATTTAATATTTACTATTTTCGAAAAAAATACTTAATAATGCTAAAAAGAGTACCTCACACTTACGTTATCATATTCGGACTTATTATTTTTTGTGCAATACTAACATGGATTATTCCCGGAGGTGAATTTCAAAGAGAGATTGTTAATGTAAATGGCATTCCACGTGAAGTTATTCAAAGTCAGTCTTTTCAAATTATTGAGAGCGATATTCAAACCTGGCAGATTTTTTCAGCTTTTTTTGATGGTTTTGTAAATACTGCCAATATTATCGCTTTTATCCTTATGATTGGAGGAGCTTTTTGGATTCTTAACGAAAGTAAATCAATCGATATTGGCATTTATTCTTTTCTGCAATTTTCTAAAAAATGGGAAAAATCGCGATGGCTTAAAAAGATTGGCATTAACAATATCATACTTTCAGCAATCATGCTCATTTTCAGCTTATTTGGGGCAGTATTTGGGATGAGTGAAGAAACCATAGCTTTTACCATAATTTTTGTTCCGCTGGCAATTTCAATGGGTTACGATTCGATAGTAGGCGTTTCTTTATGTTTTGTTGCAGCTGCACTGGGTTTTGCAGGAGCATTCTTAAATCCTTTTACTGTAGGAATAGCCCAAGGTTTATCTGATCTTCCTTTGTTTTCGGGAATAGAATACCGAATTTTTATGTGGATAATTATTAATGCAGTTGGTTTTATTTACATTTTAAAGTATGCTTCAAAAGTTCATAAAACTCCAGAAAAATCACTGGTTTATGAAGACGATAAATATTGGCGAAACAGGAATGAAGAAAACACCATGGATTTTGAATTTTTTGTTCCAAAAATAGCATGGATCTCTTTTGGATTTCTTTCGTTATGTCTTATAATTTTTTCAGTATCCTATCCTGTTACAGATTTAAAAATTGGTAATAGCCTGCTTCGTTTTCCCGCAATGCCAATAAGCACTTTACTTTTTGTAATTGCCGGGATTCTTTCTTTACGCAAAACTGTTCATTATTACATATTAAGTTTACTCACATTTACCATTGTTTTCCTTGTAATTGGGGTAATGGGTTATAGTTGGTATGTAATGGAAATTGCCACACTATTTTTGGCTTTAGGAATATTTTCAGGAATAGCAGTTGGAAAAAGTGCCAATGAAATAACTAAATCATTTATCGAAGGAGCAAAAGATATTTTATCTGCTGCCCTTGTAGTAGGACTGGCAGGCGGTATAATTGTAATTCTTGAAGACGGGAAAATTATTGATACCATTTTGTATTATGTATCGCAGTCGATGGAAGATTTGGGGAAGGTTGGCTCTATTAGCACAATGTACCTGATACAAACCTTTTTAAATATTTTTATACCGAGTGGTTCAGGTAAAGCAGCTCTTACAATACCAATGATGTCGCAATTTTCTGATTTAATTGGTATATCGAGACAAGCCACAGTAGTTGCTTTTCAGCTTGGCGATGGTTTTACAAATATGATTACTCCTACATCCGGAGTACTTATCGGGGTTTTAGGAATTGCACGGATTCCTTATGAAAAGTGGTTTAAATGGGTAGCTCCGTTTATAGCTGTATTGATGGTGTTGGGATTCTTGTTATTATTACCGACAGTCCTAATGTCTCTTAATGGATTTTAATCAAAAAAAAAGCTGACTCAATGTTTGAGCCAGCCTTTAATTTTAGTTTAATATTTGATTTACTTACCATCCATTTCAAGAATTTTAAATTCGGTTCGACGATTCTTACGATGTTCTTCCTTGCTACATGGTACTCCATTAGCACATCTGTTAACCAACTGCGATTCACCGTAACCTTTGGCAATAATTCGGTCTTTTTCAATTCCCTTTTCAATAATATAGCCTACCGCAGAATCAGACCTTCTTTGACTTAATTTCATATTATATCTGTCGCTACCGCGTGAATCTGTGTGAGATCCTAACTCAACTTTCCACGAAGGATTGTCGTTTAAAACCTTAACAAGTTTATCGAGTTCGTCGGCTGATTCAGGAAGAATATTCCACTTGTCAAAATCGTAATAGATATTCTCCATAACAAATATCTGTTTAACTTCTACTTTCTCAATCCACAATGTATCTCTGATAATTCCATAAGGTTTATCTATAGTCGAAATTGTTTTAGAGGTATTCATATATCCTTCGTAACTTGTAGATGCGGTTACAGAAGAATTTTCATCCAGTGGCCTGCTTAACAATTCACCAGCTACTTTTGCTGCTATATTATCACTGAATTGCACAACCGGATTCATAAATGGTAACATGGTCTTACTATCCATAACTATTAACTCCAGGCTATATTCTCCCGTAAAGTTTACCTTATAAATATCATCATCCCCAAGACCACCTTCACGTCTCGATACAAAATAACCAACCTTTTGTTTTGGATGAATTACCAACCCAAAGTCATCTTCATCCGAGTTAAATTCATCCAATGGAACCGGAATACCAAAAGTTCCATCTGTATTTAAACAAACATACTGCATGTTAAAATCAGCATTTTCGTCTTCGCCTTTGTTGGTTGCATAAAACAATATGGATCCATTTAAAAAGAAAGGAAACATTTCATCTGCAGACGAGTTTACGGTTTCTCCCAGATTCATTGGTTGACTCCAAACACCATTTTTACGTATGGTCATATAAATATCACTTCCGCCAAAACCGCCAGTTGGTTTGTCTGAAGCAAAAAACAAAGTATCACCAGTTACAGAAATCGCAGGATGACCGACAGAATATGCAGAGTCATTAAAAGGAATTTCTTCTTTTACTTTCCAAATATTGTTTTCCTTTTGTGCAATTATTATTTTAAGCCGGATATCAGCTTTTTGATAAACCTTGTTTCTAACCTCGGGATTTTCGTAGTTATTAATTGTAACGAAAAGTTCTTTGGTTTTATCACAATAAGAAACAGGTCCAGCATGATATCCGGCACTAATATCTTCGAATTCAACTTTTTTTGAACCGGTCACATGACCAAATTCATCAGTTGCTATACTAAACAGGTTATAATAAGTTTTTTTACTTTTTCCTTTTGAAAGTTTTTCAATTTCCTCATTGGAGAAAGCAGAAAGCCATAATTCGCCATCAACGAAAGCGGGTCCAAAATCGCTTTGAGTTGTGTTAATATCAGTTTTTTCAATTTCTATTTCTCTGAATTCAAAAAAGTCGCATCCATTTTGAGCAGACAATAACATAGGAGTAATTGCCATAAACAGTAAAACTAATCTTCTCATAGTTGTTTCAATTTAGGATTTGTTTGTAAATCGAAAAATGTTTTACAAAAAAAATGCCAAACACATAAATCACTGGCTAACTGTATACTACGAAAGTTACTCAGTCCAATAAAGAAACAATTTGAATCAGTTTTGATTATTTTCTTATTTCAAGAAGCACAACATTCTCCACATGATGTGTATGTGGAAACATATCAACCGGTTGCACTTTTTTAACTGAATACATTGAATCCATTAATGCTAGATCGCGAGCCTGAGTTGCCGGATTGCAGCTTACATATACAATTTTTCTCACTCCGGAGTTTAGAATAGCTTCAACAACATCGGCATGCATACCTGCTCTTGGCGGGTCAGTAATAATTATATCAGGTTTGCCATTTTCTGTTATAAAATCCTGGTTTAGAACAGATTTCATATCTCCCGAAAAGAAACCGGTATTTGTGATTCCATTAATGTCTGAGTTGACTTTCGCATCTTCAATCGCCTCCGGAACATATTCAATACCAATAACCTTCTTTGCATTTTTCGCGATAAAATTGGCGATTGTTCCGGTTCCGGTGTAAAGGTCATATACAATTTCATTTCCGGTTAAACCTGCAAATTCCCGGGTAACTTTATATAAACTATATGCCTGTTCAGAGTTGGTTTGATAAAAACTTTTTGGTCCAATTTTAAATTTCAATTCTTCCATTTGTTCATATATAAACCCACTACCATGAAAAAGGACAACATCCTGGTCAGTAATAGTATCATTCCCCTTTGAATTAATTACATACATTAATGAGGTAATTTCAGGAAACTGTTTTTGAATTGATGCCAACAACGCTTCTCTAAGTTCCTTATTTTCAGAATAAAAAGTAAGAACAACCATCACTTCTCCTGTACTGCTTGTTCGGATAATTAAGGTACGCAAAAATCCTTCCTGGGACTT
The DNA here is from genome assembly GCA_913063265.1 of uncultured Prolixibacteraceae bacterium. Classification (GTDB taxonomy): domain Bacteria; phylum Bacteroidota; class Bacteroidia; order Bacteroidales; family Prolixibacteraceae; genus Draconibacterium. The sequence continues at coordinate 7,992 of CAJXZG010000052.1, forward strand.
GATATCGAAGAAACTTAATCCATTCTCTATGGCATAATTATAAATAAAATTTCTTATTGAATTAGATGGTTCAGCTTGTAACCAACACTTGTCAATATTGACCACCTTATCGAAAAACCGGGGAACATGAAAACCCAGTGCATTCATATTGCCCGGTTCAGAATCCAATTCATCCTTTTTGAGCCATCGTTTATTACTAAACGTAAATTCCAGTTTATTACGATAAAAGGTATTCTCCTTTGATCCTAATATTGGCATTGTTTCGGGAAGATCAATTTTACCCAACCTTCTTAATTGATCTTCCACCTGTTTTTGTTTATAAATTAACTGCTTATCATATGGCAGGATTTGCCATTTGCAACCACCACAAGCTCCAAAATGCTCACAAAATGCATCTTTCCTGTCATCGGAGTATTTTTGAAAATTGGTAATTATTCCCTCGAAATATTTTTTCCTTTTTTTGGTAACCTGCAAATCAACAATATCGCCCGGAATTGCATAAGTAGTAAAAACAATTTTCTCGTCTTTTCTTGCAATTGCTTTTCCCTCAGCTCCAATATCCTCTATTTTCAAACCTTCAAAAAAGGGTTTCTGTTTTTTTCTTCCCACCGTTCTTAAATTTTTGGCAAATATAGCAGATAATTAAAATCTTTTTATCGATATAGCTGTATGCAAATTCCCATAAAAATACAAAGTTTCCCATTTCGGGAAAACGATACCCTTTTTAATGAATTTCAGGATCTTTACCTTGCACGCATCTTTCGCAAAAACCTTTTTTGGTTATATTTGTTTCGATTTAATGGTTGGTTTTATTTCTATAATAAAACTTAAAAGGGGAAAGTAACTTCTGTATTTATGATTGGTTTTGTGTTTAGGGGTTTGTAAATCATCAATCATCTTCAAAAAGCGTCCATAGTTCTTTCCCCTTCCTTCTTTTTATATCCCGGGTAAATATTCCGATTATCATGAATTCATCAAGATAAAACTATTCATGTTTAATCATTATCTTTGCGCACTTTCAATTTTAATATGATTTCGTTAGATAAAATAAGTTTGAATTTTGGAGGTTTTGATTTATTTAAAGATCTCAGCTTTTTAATCAATCCAAAAGACAGAATTGGTTTAATTGGTAAAAATGGTGCCGGTAAAACTACCCTCCTAAAAATTATAAAAGGAATTGATACTCCAAGTTCCGGAAATATTGCTTATCCGAAAAACATTACAATAGGTTATTTGCCCCAGCAAATGAAGTTAAACGACTCCCGAACTTTAAAAAAGGAAACCGAACTTGCATTTGATGAGCTATTGAAGCTAAAGAAAAAAATTGCTGTTTTAAATAATGAAATTGCTGAAGACGAAGATTATCACTCAGATGAATATTTAAAAAAACTGGATGACATTCATGAACTAAATGAAAGGTATAATATTCTTGGAGGCGACAATTATGAAGCTCAGCTGGAACAAACCCTGATTGGACTTGGATTTGAACGTTCAGATTTTAATCGACCAACGTCAGAATTTAGCGGAGGATGGAGAATGCGTGTTGAACTTGCTAAGTTACTTCTGCAAAAGCCCGATTTATTTTTATTGGATGAGCCAACCAACCACCTGGACATTGAATCGATACAATGGCTTGAAGATTTTTTAAAAAACTACAGTGGTGCGATCATTCTTGTTTCGCACGACAAAGCATTTTTAAATGCTGTATGTAATCGTACAATTGAGATTTCGCTTGGAAAAATAACTGACCAGAAAATGTGCTATTCAGATTTTGTCAAGTGGAAAAAAGAACAGCGCGAAATTCAGATTGCGGCATATAAAAATCAACAAAAACAAATTGAGGATATAGAAACTTTTATTGAAAGGTTTCGATATAAGGCCACCAAAGCAGTACAGGTACAATCCAGGATTAAACAACTGGAAAAAATGGATCGTCTGGAAATTGAAGAAGTAGACAATTCTGCTCTTAAAATTAATTTTCCACCTGCACCAAGATCCGGCAGAGTTGTCGTTGATGCAAAAAACATTTCAAAAAATTATGATCATCTTGTTGTTTTAAACAACATTGATTTAAAAGTTGAGCAAGGAGAAAAAATTGCTTTTGTAGGAAGAAACGGTGAAGGAAAAACTACACTTGCCAGAATTATAATGGGAGAATTACAACACCAGGGTACTGCACAACTTGGACATAATGTAAAAATCGGATATTTTGCACAGAATCAGGCACAATTATTAAATGAAGGTATTACGGTTTTTGAAACCATAGATGAAATTGCTGTTGGAGAAGTAAGAACCAAAATTCGTGATATCCTTGGAGCTTTCCTTTTCTCAGGAGAAGACGCAGATAAAAAAGTAAAAGTTTTGAGTGGTGGGGAGAAAACAAGGCTGGCTATGATTAAGTTAATGCTGGAGCCTGTAAATTTTCTGGTTCTTGATGAACCAACAAACCACCTTGATATCCGCTCTAAAGAGATACTAAAAAATGCCTTGATCAATTTTACCGGAACAGTATTGTTGGTATCTCATGACCGGGAGTTTTTAGATGGACTTGTAAATTGTGTTTATGAATTCAGAAACAAAAAAATAAAACAACATTTGGGTGGTATTTATGAATTTCTTGAAAAAAAGAAAATAGAATCGTTAAAGGAACTGGAAGTAAACAATACCGCTAAAAAAACAAATAAATCAAATATTTCTAAAAATGGTTCATCTCAGGAGTTAAGTTTTCAGGAACGTAAAGAGATCAACAAAAATATTTCGCGACTTGAAAAACAGGTTGAAAAAACCGAGTTGGAAATACACACTCTTGAAACTGAAAATGCAGAATTAGAAAATATACTATCTTCAGCTGAACAATTGGACGACCAATCCATTTTTGAAAAATATGAAACACAAAAAGAGAGTCTAAAACTTGCAATGGAAAATTGGGAGAAATTAAACGAGGAACTTGAGGATTGGAAAACAAAAAAGACCTGGTAATAATGGGAAAAGATGATTTTATTTTTGGAACCCGGGCAGTTATTGAAGCAATCAATACCGGAAAAAATATTGAGAAAGTATTTATAAAAACTGGCAGCAATAATGAGTTAATCCAGCAGTTACTTTCAGTCATTAAGGAAAATAATATTGTTTACCAGTTTGTTCCCGTTGAAAAAATAAACCGTATTACAAGGAAAAATCACCAGGGTGTTTTGGCGTTCATATCACCAATTGAATATACTGATATTGAAATGTTATTGCCTACGCTTTATGAATCAGGGAAAGATCCGCTTATTCTGATTCTTGACCAGATAACCGATGTAAGAAACTTTGGAGCAATTGCCCGGTCAGCAGAATGTGCCGGTGTGAATGCAATAATTATCCCTGATAAAGGAATGGCACGTATTGGAGCCGATGCTGTAAAAACTTCGGCAGGAGCGTTACATCATATCCCTGTATGTAAAGAAAAAAATCTCTTGAAAACCATAATTTTTTTAAAAGACTCCGGTATTCAAATAGTGGCATCAACAGAAAAAGCAGAAAAATTATACACGGATGGTAATTTTAAGACCCCTGTTGCAATTGTAATGGGTTCTGAGGAAAGAGGCATCTCAAATTCGATTTTAAACATTGCCGACCAAAAACTAAAAATACCCTTACATGGTAATATTGAATCACTTAATGTTTCTGTTTCGGCGGCTTTAATGGTTTACGAAGCTGTAAGACAGCGTAATTAATCCAATACCTGTATTGTTCTTTTAAAAGACTCTTCGAGTGAAATAAATGTTTCTGTACTTGAAACACCTGGAATTTTCTGAATTTGTCCGCTTAAAATAGTTTTAAGGTGCTCGTTGTCTTTTGCATAAACCTTGATAAAAATTGCATATTGCCCCGTTGTATAATGACATTCCACAATTTCAGGAATACTTTTCAGACGTTCAACAACTTCAGTAAATAACCCTCCTTTATCCAAAAAAATCCCGATATACGTACATGTTCTGAAATCCACTTTTTTAGGATCGATATGATAACCGGAGCCAATAATTACGCCTAATTCAATCATACGGTTAACACGCTGATGAATTGCAGCACGCGAAATTCCAACTTCAACTGCTACATCCTTAAATGGAGTTCTTGCATTTTTAGTAATTATATCTAAAATCTTTAAATCAATTTCATCCAGCTTATTCCTCAGAGTCATAACTTACATATTTCCAGCAAAATTAAGAATTCCTTATCAAAATAACCAGATTTGACATAAAGAATAGTTGAAAAGTAACAAATTGAAAACATTAAGGTAAAACAATCATTTTCCTCCTTTTTGTTATCAAAAGGTTAACAAAAAATAATCATTATTTACTTTTTTCTATTTTTTATGTTGTGAAATACATCATATGATATTTTTATTATATTTTTGTAACACAAAGACAGCAAACTTTAAAATTTTACAGATATGAAAAACACTAGTACGTGGTGGGCAATTCTTGGCCTGCTTATTCTTGTTGCAATCGTTGGAGTTTTTATACCGGCAAGTGCTGGAATTACTGATTTATCACAGTTAGATTCGGGTGATACTGCCTGGATGTTAACCGCAACCGGTTTGGTTTTATTGATGACTCCTGGATTGGCTTTATTTTACGGAGGTATGGTTCATCAACGAAACATCATCTCTACCATGATGCAGAGCTTTATAGCCATGGGAATTGTAAGTGTTCTGTGGGTAGTAGTTGGATTTAGTATTGCGTTTGGAGAAAGTATTGGTGGGGAAGGATTTGGACTGTTTGGTAATCCTTTAACTTTTTTTATGTTTAAAGATGTGGGTTTTGGTGCTCATCCCGATTTGGCCCCTACATTTCCTTTGGCAGTCTTTGCTATGTTTCAATTAAAATTTGCCATCATAACACCGGCACTTATAACCGGTTCGTTTGCCGGAAGAGTTCGTTTCAGGGCTTATATGCTGTTTATGGTATTATTTGTAATCTTTATTTACGCACCATTGGCACACTGGACCTGGCATCCAAACGGATTCCTTCGTAACTGGGGTGTACTCGATTTTGCCGGAGGTACCGTAGTTCATATGTCGGCCGGTTTTGCTGCACTTGCAGGTGCCATGTTTTTGGGTAGAAGAAAAGATGCCAATAAAGAATTTAAACCGGCTAATATCCCTTACATTTTGTTAGGTGCTGGCATGCTTTGGTTTGGATGGTTCGGATTTAATGCAGGTTCGGCATTGGCAGCTGATGCGGTTGCGGCATCAGCATTGGTAAATACAAACACTGCATCGGCAGCGGCCATGTTAACCTGGATTTTCTATGATGCTGCACAAGGCAAAAAGCCTTCCGCAGTTGGAGCTTCAATTGGTTTGGTAGTTGGATTGGTGGCAATTACTCCGGCAGCCGGATTTGTAAATGTGGGATCCAGCATTACCATTGGTGTTATTGCGGCAATTGTAAGTAATTACGCCATTACGCTTCGCACAAAATCAACTCTTGACGATACACTGGATGTATTCCCGGCACATGGTATGGGAGGTATTGTTGGTATGTTGGCAACAGCAATATTTGCCAATGAAGTAGGATTAATCCATGGAGAAATAACAACTTTCCTTTACCATTTACTAGCACTTGTAATTGTTGGTATTTTTACATTTGGAGGCTCAATGTTAATGTACAAAATTACCGATATGATTGTTCCGATGAGAATTTCTCCTCATGGTGAAAAAATCGGATTGGATATTAGTCAGCATGACGAATCTTATAACTTTGTTTATAAAGAAGATTAATTAGGTTTAATATTTTATTTACAAATTATAAAGGTTGTTCAGAAATGGACAACCTTTATGTTTTATAGTCCGGTAAAACTTATTAACCCACCATTTTTTATATTTTTGTTTACTCAAATTACAACAATAAATTATTCAAGAAACTTAAAGAAAATGAAACCAACACTATTAATATTGGCAGCAGGAATGGGAAGCCGTTTTGGAGGATTAAAACAGGTTGAACCGGTGGGCCCGAATGGAGAAGCAATAATCGATTATTCTATTTACGATGCAATCAGAGCAGGCTTTGGAAAAGTAGTTTTTATTATTCGTGAAAGTTTTGCTGATGCGTTTAAAGAAAAATTTGAAACTAAACTAAAAGGTAAAATTGAAGTAGATTATGTTTTTCAGGAGCTGGATATGTTACCCGAAGGATATACTTTACCCGAAGGAAGAGAAAAACCCTGGGGAACGGCTCACGCAATTCTTTGTGCCAAAGATGCCGTTAAAGAACCGTTTTGTGCTTTAAATGCCGATGATTTTTATGGCAGAAATGCTTACAAAGTTATGGCCGATTTCCTGGTTGCTTCCAAAGATTCTTCGGAATATTCAATGGTAGGTTATAAATTAAAACATACACTATCTGATTTTGGATCTGTATCTCGCGGTATTTGCGATGTTGATGCTGAAAACAACCTGAAAAAAATAGTAGAAACCATTAAAATAGTAAAAAGAGGTGACGATGTAATTTCCATCGAAGAAGATGGAAGTGAAACTCCACTTACAGGAAATGAAAATGCCTCGATGAATATATGGGGTTTAAAACCATCGGTATTCGAAAAACTTGAAAAAGATTTTATTGAATTCTTAAAAACGGAGATCGATAAACCAAAATCCGAGATGTATATACCTTCTGTAATCTTTGATTTCATCCAGGCAAAAGATGCAACTGTTAAAGTTCTTGAAGCCGATTCTCCATGGTTTGGAGTTACTTACAAAGAAGACAAACCACTGGTAATTGACAAAATAAATAAGTTAATTGCAGATGGTGAATACCCGGAAAAACTTTGGGATTAGGAAGTTGGAAGCTGGAAGACCGAGGAAAAACAGGATACTAGCTTGTAAATACTTATCAAACAACACTTTAAATGAATTTCGATTTAAGGAATATTGCAAATAGTTTTCAAATCGAAGGAGATGTAAAAGAAATCAAAACCCTTGGCGAAGGATTTATTAACGATACCTTTATCATCGAAACCAAGGGGGATTCTCCCAATTATATCCTTCAACGTAAAAACAAGAATATTTTTCATCCTATCCCCGATATGATGAACAATATTCAAAAAGTCTGCACTCATATTAAAAAGAAGGTGGTAAAAAAGGGGGGTGATCCATTACGAGAAGCAATGACCATAATTCCTGCGAAAGATGATAAGCTTTATTTTCTTGATAATAAAGATGAATACTGGGCAGTTTGTTTATTTATAGAAGATACAATTGCATACAACGGAGCTGAAACCCACGAACTTGCTTGTGCGGGTGGAAAAGGAATCGGTAAATTTCAATCTTTGGTTGCCGATTTAAAAGAACCTCTTGTAAATATTTTACCGGGATTTCACGATATAAGATATCGATATAAACAATGGGATGAAGTTTTGGCGAAAAATCCGGTTGGAAGAAAAGATAAAGTAGCTGAAGAGATTTTATGGATTGAAAGTCGAAGGGATGAAATGTTGAGCTTTTACGAGTTAATTGAAAAGGGAGATATTCCTACACGAATAAGTCATAACGATACAAAAATCAACAATATTTTATTCGATAAAAAAGGTGAAGTACTTTGCGTAATTGATTTGGACACAGTACTAAGCAGTACCGTTTTGAATGATTTTGGAGATGCCATCAGAACTTACACCAACACTGGTTTGGAAGATGACACCAACCTTGAAAATGTATCGATGGATATTGAATTTGTCAGGGCTTTTGCGGAAGGTTATCTAAGCGAAACCAAATCTTTCCTTACGGAAAAAGAAATTGAATACATGGCTTTTTCGGCAAAATACATTACTTACGAGCAAGTACTCAGGTTCTTAATGGATTATATTGATGGCGATAACTATTATAAAGTAAAATCACCGGAACACAATTTAATTAGAACGCGAGCTCAATACAAATTGCTTAAAAGTATGGAGGAGCAGTTTGAAGAAATGAATGATATCGTAAAGGAATTTATAAATTAAAATTTCCTACAAAATCCTCACATAATAAGCCGCTCTTTCCACTCCTTCAGAATCTATCATTCCGGTTTCAAGTTCGTGACTTCCGGCAGGCACAGTCATTTTAAAACTTACAAAGGGCTGGCTTGCATCAAGATTTGAGGTTATTTCCTGGTTTTGTCCGGCAATTTTAATCCAGGCTTTCTGCACGTCAAATGCTTTTCCTACCGGATATAATTGGCCGGCCTCATCAATATCGCCGGAAGGTGCCTCTGCATTTAACGGCAGGTTTGCTTCGGGTGACCATCTGAACAATTGAATTTCATATTCTTTTTCTTCGGCAAAATTTAATGCCCAATGCCCATCAGCTTCTGTTAAATTTCTCAATTGATTTTGATTCCACGTAATAAAACCGTCACTAATTAAATCGTGACTGCTTAAAATCACCGGGTGTTCTTTTGAAAAATCAACACTTATTTCCGTTGGATCCTGTCCGTTTTTTGATACTTTTTCCCACCAAAGTTCATATTCCTGTTTTAGTTTTTCAACTACTTCAGGATGAGACTCTGCAACATCTGTTTTTTGCCCCGGGTCGGTTTCCATATCGTATAATTCCTTTCCGTCAATCAATCGCCATTTGTTGGTCATTATCGAGCAGTCTTTCCATTTTTTCAACTCCTTCATTCGTTGAGTATCCGTAATTACCACTCTGTCTTTTGGCACATTTCCTTCGAAATAATCTCTCAAACTGATCCCGTCAAACTCCAAAGATTCCGGCAAATCCAAATTACAATAATCAGCTAAAGTCGGGAAAACATCTGTATACGAAGAAATGGATTTGATATCCTTTCCGCCGACAAAATTATTTTCAGGCCAGCGCACAAAAAAAGGCACACGGTGTCCGCCCTCATACTTCGAAACTTTCATTCCCCGCATACCGGCATTGTAGCCTTTTTGAATAAATCCTTTATTATCCAGCTTTACACCCGCTGATGTGCCGTTATCCGTTGTAAAAATGAAAATGGTATTATTTTTTAATCCCCATCCATTCAGTTTTTCGTCCAGAATTTTGAGATTGTTATCAATATTGGTAATCATTCCGTAAAAGGAAGCGTTTGTAATTTCAGGATTTTTATCATAAATGTCGCTGTATTTTTTCGCTACCCGAAATGGCCCATGCGGAGCATTGGTAGAAATGTAGCAGAAGAAAGGATTTTCCTTATTTTTTTCTATAAACTTAATAGCCTCATCAAACCAGATATCGGTGCAATAACCTTCGAATTTCTCGGGTTCTCCGTTTCTGAAATAGGTATCATCAAAATAGTCGTTATTCCAATAATCAGGTGCCTGCCCCACTCCACCTGCCTTATGGTACAAAGCTTCCTGAAATCCACGATCATGGGGACGAAACGGAAAATTATCTCCCAGGTGCCACTTCCCAAACATCCCTGTTTTATATCCATTATCGGTAAAAGCATCGGCCAAAGTATATTCTTCTTTTCTCAGCAATTCGCGACCCAGAATGGTATGCCAGACATTTACATGATTACAGTTTTTCCCGGTCATTAATCCTGCCCGTGTTGGTGCACAGGTTGTACCACAATGGTAGTTGGTAAACCTGATACTTTCTTCAAAAAGTTTGTCCATTTGAGGAGTTATTATCCATGGATTTCCATGACATGCCAAATCTCCATACCCTTGATCATCAGTGATTACTATAATTACATTTGGAGCAGGATTTTCTTTTTCGGTTTTGCAGCCAAAAAGAACAATTAAAAAAAGAACCATTACTGCCTTAAACCAAATAGTTTTCATAAGTTTAGGATTAGAAATGAATGTGTTTTGCTTCCACTTTTTCACCTAAAAAAAGTGCTGCTTTATTTTCAAATTTATCTTTCGATTCTGTGGTCTGAAATTCAACCTTTCCTTTTTTTGTAATCTTTTTATTTAATTCGGGGTGACGCGCTAAATAATCTTCCAGCTTTTCAGCAACTATTTTTCCTTGCTCTACAATTTTGGTATTTACCGGCACATATTTTTTAATTGAATCGATTAACAATGGATAATGCGTACACCCCAAAATCAGGGTATCCAGATTTGCATCTTTTTCAAAAATTGAATCGATATTTTTTTTGATAAAATATTCAGCACCTTCCGATCCAATTTCATTATTCTCAACTATAGGAACCCACATTGGACAAGCCTCCTGAACAGTTGAAACTACTTTTCCTCCCGACCATTTTTGTAGTTCAATGGGGTATGATTCTGACACCACCGTTCCAACAGTTCCTAAAACACCCACATGTCCATTTTTTGTAATCTCTGCTACTTTTTCGATACTGGGTCTGATTACACCCAACACCCTTCTTTCCGGTGCCAGTTTTGGTAAATCGAGTTGCTGGATATTTCGCAAAGCCTTAGCTGATGCAGTATTGCATGCCAGAATCACAAGGTGACAGTTTTGACTAAAAAGATACTTAACTGCCTGCAATGTATACTCATAAACTACTTCAAACGACCTTGTTCCGTATGGTGTTCGGGCATTGTCCCCTAAATAAAGAAAATCGCAGTCGGGCAATGATTTGACCAATTCTTTTAGCACAGTCAATCCACCATATCCCGAATCAAAAACCCCGATTGGAGAGTGAGTCATAGGTTCAGTTTGAAAAATTAAAGTTCCACCACTTTTCGGTACGCCTCATCGTAATATCTTCCCAGGTTCGACCAGTCGAAATGCAAGGATTCTTCCTCGCAACGGTAACGTAAAGCAATTCTCTCCCTTCGGTTTAATTGCACAAACTCAAACATTTTGTTGGCAAGGTCTTCAGCAATATCAAAAAAGTCTCGTCCCATCCGGTTAATAATATACATTCCTTTTTCATCATGGTCAGGTATATTATTTACAACGTAATCGCCAAAACCGGCAATTTCACTGGTTATTGAAGGTAATCCACTTGCCAGGCACTCAAGCGGGGTATATCCCCAGGGCTCGTACATACTTGGAAAAATTCCTAAATGGCATCCCCGAACAAAAGTGTTGTAATCCATTCTGAAAAGTGGATTTGAAGTCGCTATAAAATCAGGATGATAAACAATTTTAACCTTGTCGTGTCTGTTATTGACCATATTCGATGATCGAAGGAAATTTAAAATATCATCTTTCGAATCGTCTTTTAAAGTATGCGTAACCACTTTAGGAAGATGATGTGTTTTCCAGCTCTGAATATTACGTCTTAATTTTAACCTTAGGTAATCGTCAACCATTTTGGTTAAATCGGGAAACTCATAAGGACCTTCTGCTGAGGTAATCTGAGTATATAATCTTTTTCCAACCTGTTCTTTGATTTCTTCACAAACCCTCCAAACATCTTCGATTTGTGCTTTTGCCTGTAAAACCTCAGGATTGATTGTATAAAACGGTTGCCGGGTGATAAAAAAAGTAACAACAGTAGTATCTATGTTGGCCACCTGCATTTTATAATTTAATCGTGCAAGTGCTTCAAGGGTTAAATCGTATCCTTTATTATGATATTCATATCGTCCGGAAGTAAAAAAATACAAGGTATTATCCAAATCGAAAGGATAACTCTGGAAGAAATGCCCCATCACAAAATTGTGAATTTGGTCTTTTACCTTAACATGTTGATTCTGTATGTGGTGAAGTGCTTCAAAACGCTCTATATTTAATCCGTTTGGTAAGATTATATCGGGCGAACGACCTAACAAATGGGTACATTCTTTACCTGTTATTTCACTAACCGTAGACAGAATATGTGCTCCATGTGCAGATGCACGCTCAATCTCTGCGATAGGTTTTACATTGAATTTCTCAGCTTCTTCTTCCCAGTTGTAAAAAGCAAGATGATCGTAAAATTTAGGATCATTCATGGCCAGGTATCTTCCCAACAAAGTTGCATGAGTGGTAAATACTATTTTTACATTCAGTTTTTCTCTTCTTAGTCCCGGTATTGGCAATCCAGCCATCCACTCATGAAAATGTACGATAATCTTGTCTGCTCCAAGCTGGTTCAAATCAAGGCATCTGAAAAATTCCGTCACCTGAAATCCAAAAGCAGCAACCTTGTCTAGCAATTCATCTCCGCCAGGGATAGAAATATGATAATCACTCCATAAGGAATGTTTTATTTCGCTCAGCATATCGTAAACCGAGTAAGGATCAAACAAAACTACATTTGGTCTTCCTGAAACAATCCATTGTCCGTAGTGTACGCCAAATCCTCTTTCCTGAAGTTTCAATACTGCTTTCCCTATTGGAGATTCAGTTTCATGCACAGGATCAAAATGCGCAGCGGCCTGATCAGCAAAATATGGCCCAATCAAACAATAATTTTCTTTACCCCACTTATTGATTACAGAAGGTACTTTTGATCGAATAACAGTATAAATTCCTCCTACCTGGTTGCATACTTCATAAGCTGATTCGAACAAAAAAGAGTTTTGAGGTATACCTTCCTGTGCAGTTTCCACCATTTCTTTCTTTGCCATATTGTTTGGTTAATTCTTAAGTTTCTTCTCAATCAATAAATATAAGTTTAAATAGGTAAGATAGCAACTGTAAAAAAGTTTTTAGCAAAAAAAAGCCATCCGTTAAACGAATGGCTTCCATATTTGTAAATATTTTTTTTATTGAATTCCAAGATTGGTTTTTACCAATGGCAGGACATCCATACTTTCATTTGATTTGTACAATACTACTTTTGTACCAATATCAAAAACATAAATTAAACCTTGTGCTTTTGCTACTTCTTCAATTGCTTTTTCTGCTTTATCAAAAACGGGTTGCAACAGTTCCGCCTGTTTCTCCTGAAGTTGTTGCTGTGCAGTTTGCTGGTAATTCTGAATTCTTTGCTGCATACCCTGAATTTCCTCTACTTTAGCATTCTTTTTAATATCAGAAACATCGTCTCCCATAGTTTCAAATTCTGTCATTGCCGTTTGTAGATTTTTTTGAAGTTCCCCGAATACCTCTTCCAAATCTCCCTGGAACTTATTAAATTCAGTTTCTGCTACAGCTCTTTCCGGCATAACCTGTATTAATGCCTGTAAATCGATGTGGCCAAATTTTGGCGCCTGAGCGCTAACAGAAGCAGTAATTCCTACAAAAAGAACAACAGCTATAAATTTCATTAAATTCTTCATAATCAGTGTAAATGTTAAAATTTTTGGTTGCAAATATAATTAATAATCATTTATATCCTAGCTTTTGTAAAACCTGATCACTTAAATCAAATTTAGGGTTGGTAAAAAACAGGGTTGTACCCCCGGCTTTATCAAAAATTAAGGCATAATTTCCTTCGCTTGAGAGTTCCTGGACAGCGGTAAAAATATCATCCTGAATGGGTTTTACCAGACTCTGACGTTTTTTAAATAAATCTCCGTTAGGTCCAAAATATTTTCTCTGAAGCATTTTGTAATCTTTTTCTTTTGTAATGATTACATCTTCGCGCTTGCGTTTCATATCTTCAGAGAGTAAAACACTTTCCGCCTGAAAATCTTTGTACATCTGCTCTATCTCTGAATGAATGGACTCCAGTTCTTTCTGATATTGAGAAGATAACTGATCCAGCTGATTTTGGGCTGCTTTATAAGCCGGAATATTTTCCATAATATACTCGGTATCTATAAAAGCCATTTTTTGGGCACTTACCATAAATGCCAAACCGATTATTGCTAAGGATAAAACTATTTTTTTCATTGTTCTAATTTTTTTTGATTAACACCTGTTAGTTATCATATTCCATGCCAAAACCTTAAGCACTAAAATTGTTGACCAATTACAAAGTGGAAATTACTTCCTCCTGCATTAGGATCCCAAGGTACTGTATCAAAGCCATAACCCCAGTCAATACCCATCAAACCAAACATAGGAAGGAAAATTCTGACTCCTACACCTGCTGAACGATATAACTTGAATGGAACATATTCATGAAACGACATACCTGCATTACCGGCTTCAAGGAAAGTAAGTGCATAAATAGTTGCGCTCGGTTTTAAGGTAATCGGATAACGCATTTCAAGCGTAAATTTCGAATACATATTCGAACCACTGCGCGACTGGCTCAAACTGTAATCTTTATATCCCCGAAGTGCTATATAATCTGTACCATATATATTATAACCTGACATACCTGATCCCCCAACAATAAATCCTTCAAATGGTGATTTTTTATGCGGGTCATAATACCCCAGGAATCCTAACTCAATTGCTGTTCTCAACACCAGGTTTGAATTCTTGGATAACGGATTGAACAACTGACCTTTTAACAACCATTTATGATATTCAATCCACTTGTATCGTTCATTATTGGAAACAGACGGTGAACTGTAATCAGTGTTGGTAAACCATGAATACGGCGGAGTTAATTTCAAAGACAATGAGAAACTTGAACCGGTGCGCGAATAAAGAGGATTATCTATTGAACTTCGACCAAATACAGTCTTAATACTAAAGTTGTTGAATGTTCCGTTTACCTGTCCGGTTGAGTCAGCCAGGAAATAGAAATAATTCCCCATATTCTGGAGGTTATAATGTTCAAAAGAAACCTCGTGATACATTGTAAAATAATCATCAGGCCACGACAATCGATATCCATAACCTAAAGCAAGAGCTGTGGTTTCCCAAATCTGGTCACTATCGTCATTAATGTTTTCCGATTCGTAATTATACTGGTATTGAGGATAACCTCCGTATCCGCCATAACCATACGGATCGTATCCATAACCACCGCCATAACCATAACCATAGCCACCATAACCTCCGTAACCTCCGTAGCCATAAGGATTATAGCCATAGCCACTACCGCCATACGGATTATAGGATTGATAGTATTTGTTTGCACTGTAGTTAATACGTGAATGCGACAATGAAAGTGAAAACGAATTTGGTTTTTTGCCTCCCAGCCAGGGTTCAATAAACGAAAGACTTATTGTACGATAATACTTGCCACTGGTTTGAAAACGTAAACCAAGTGTTTGTCCGTCACCTGTTGGAAGGGGTTTCCATGCTTCCTTATTAAATATGTTCCGAACAGAGAAGTTGGCGAATTTTAAACCAATCGAGCCAACAAACATTCCAGCGCCCCAACCACCTGAGAGTTCAATCTGGTCGTTTGCTTTTTCCTGTAGTTGATATTCGATATCCACTGTCCCGTTTTCAGGATTTGGTTGAACGTCAGGAACAATGGCTTCCGGATCAAAATGTCCCAATTGAGCAAGCTCCCTGTACGATCGCATTAAGTTAGACTTACTAAATAAATCACCGGGGAAAGTATATAATTCTCTACGTGCTACATGTTCGTGTGTTTTTGTATTCCCGACAATTCGTACTTCGTTTATGGTTGCCTGTTTTCCTTCTGAAATACGCATTTCATAATCGATAGAATCTCCGTCAATATTTACTTCAATCGGGTCGAGCTGAAAAAACAAATATCCCTTATCGAGGTACAGGTTATTTAATCCTTCATCGTTATCAAAAAGCCTTTTATCCAGAATTTTCTGATTAAAAACATCACCCTTCTTGATTCCCAAAACTGTAGAAAGATATTCAGAAGGATAAATCGTATTTCCAACCCATCTGATATCACCAAAATAATATTTGTTTCCTTCTTCAACCTCCAAATCGATATTTACCCGTGGTTTACTCTTTTTACCAACCGATACCTGGTAAATTGAATCTCTGATGATAATAGCATCCCGGTATCCTTTTTCGTTGTACTTATCAATCAGTAATTTTTTATCATTTTTGAATTCTTCCTGAAGAAACTTTTTTGTTTTAAAAGTATTACGAAGCGACTTTGAATTGGTTTTTTTCATTGCCCTCTCCAGTGTAATATAACTGAGCGCTTCGTTTCCGGTGATAAAAATTTCATTTACTTTCACCTTTTGCTTTTTGTCTACATAAATGTCCAGAATCAAACTGTTATTTTGTGTAGTATCATCGCGTTGCACAATGTTAACTTCGGTATTTAAAAATCCTTTTTCAAGAAATATACCTTTGATTATTCGTTCTGCATTTATCACCTGGTTATCTGTAAGCTGACTCCCTTTTAACAACAGAACTTTATCAGTAATATCATCTTTTTCAGATTTTGACACTCCCATAAAATTAACATCTGATAAGCGTGGACGTTCCTGAAGATAGATATCGAACCAGATTTTATCTTTTACGATTTTGGTAGCAGTTATTTTTACATCCGAAAATAATCCCTGTTGCCATAGTTTTTTAATTGCATTTGTTACATCCTCACCCGGAACTTCTATCTCCCTACCTACCTGTAATCCAGATAGTTGTATCAATACTGTTTTATCAAGATACCTGATCCCGGAAACCTGCACATCGGCAATGGTATATTTTGCCGGACTGGAATAATAAATTGAAAAATTAGTGCTGTCATTTTCCTGGGAAAATGCGCGAGGTAAAAATACAATAACAAATAAAAAAAGTAATATAATCGTTTTTCGCATTCCGTTCATCATTATTTACATCGTCAACTGTTCGCGTGTTTTTCCAAACCTTCTTTCCCTGTTCTGAAAATCGAAAATGGCTTCAAATAAATCTTCCTTTCTAAAATCGGGCCATAATTTTTCGGTAAAGAACAATTCTGAATAAGCTATTTGCCACAACAAAAAATTACTAATCCTGAATTCGCCACTTGTACGTATCATTAATTCCGGATCAGGAATTTCCGCTGTATTCAAATATTCTTCGAACAGTTTATCATTTATCATTTCTGGCTTTATCTTCCCCTCTATCGAATCCTGCGATATGTTTTGTACTGCTTTAATTATTTCCCATTTCGAGCTGTAGCTTAAAGCAAGTATTAAATTTAAACCGGTATTGTCTTTAAGAAAATTAATACATCCGTTAAGCTTTTCTTTAACTTTAACAGGCATTTTGCTTAAGTCACCAATGGTTGAAAGCCGAACATTATTTTTCATCAGCAATTCTGTTTCATTGTCAATTGCATGAACCAATAATTCCATCAGGGCTTCAACTTCCGGTTTTGGCCTAAGCCAGTTTTCTGTTGAAAATGCATAAAGTGTAAGATGTTTAACTCCAATTTCTCCGGCTCCTTCTACAACGGAACGCACCGACTCAACGCCGTTTTCGTGACCAAAAACCCTGGCTTTACCATGTTTTTCGGCCCATCGCCCGTTGCCATCCATTATTATCGCAACATGTTTTGGTATCCTGTTTTTATCTAACTTGTTTCTGAACGACTCCATGTTAGTTTTTTCTTTCGTAGGCCGGACAAGGCCTTCGTCCCATATATATTTTGTAGGTGATGTGAACTCCAAGATAACCTGTCCAGTCGTTATTGTGATAAGCTGTTGTATAAGTAACCTCTTCCGGCATCCCCGTATCAAAATTCATATGTCTGTATGCCAGCGGATCATCGAGGTTATCCACCTTATCAAAAAACATTTTTCTCATCTGGTATTCAACACCAATTCCCAATCTCTGTCCTAAACTATATTTAACACCTATTCCAAACGGAATGGTTGCTGTAACTACTGATTCACTTATTTCCTGTGACCCTTTATTGTTTTGCGGATTAAATTGATTAATAATTCTCAATCCGGTTGTATCAAGGTCATAAGGATAAAATGCCATACCAATTCCGGCCATTACATATGGAGTAAAAGGTGTTTTTTTAACGCCTAAAACATATTTCAAAAAGTTAATCTCTACCTGCAACGAAAAATCCTGTATTGTTTTTTCAAACTCCCATTCCTCTCCTTCAATTATCCCGGTATCGGAAAAATTACCGGTTAAAAACTGTGCTCTTAATCCAACGCGGGCATTAAAGTTATACCTGAAATAACCTCCAATATTTAAATTAAAAGGCTCCATACGGCTGGTTTCTTTTAAATCTCCAAAA
Organism: uncultured Prolixibacteraceae bacterium; assembly: GCA_913063265.1. GTDB lineage: Bacteria > Bacteroidota > Bacteroidia > Bacteroidales > Prolixibacteraceae > Draconibacterium. The sequence continues at coordinate 25,847 of CAJXZG010000052.1, forward strand.
TACATCGAAGAACCTCCCCAAATACCTATGTCAGCAGTAATTTGTGCACTACCCGAAACAGCAATTAAAACTGCTGAAAACACCATAAATAATTTTTTCATTTTGGTATTCAAATTAGTTTAACTTTAAATTAGTTTCAGGTACTATTTTTTTACACTTTACTCTCTTACCATAGCCCGGGATATTTTTTGAATGAATTTCCAGCTTAATCTCAATAAAATTGGCACCCGTTTAAAAGTACCACCATACTAAAATTCCTGCCACAAACTTCTGAAACACAACAGATTCAGATTAATTCTCCTCCAAAAATCCCGGCTTTCAAGAGGTACAAAAGTAATATAATTCATAAAATAACGTACCTGATCGTTATTATAAAACCCAAAAGAAGTATAAAAATTGTTAAGTAGTCTGAAAATATTGGACTTCCTGCCATTTTCCGCCAATATTAATTTTATTCTGCGTCCTACTTTTTTGAACTTTATGTTGGGTTTGTAAATTCTTAATAAAGAAACAAAAAAATCATTTTGTAACGAACAATTTTCTGTAATTTATAAGCCCCTTGTTTCAATATCTCTTTGTGAAACAATTTTAAAATGTAAGGAATCCGGCAAGTTCAATTTCGTGCATCAATTCCCCACATTAATTTATTGCGAAGAGTTCTGAAAAAAGTCTGGTCTGGCAGCTGTAATGTTTTCAGTTTAAATCCTGCCTTTTTAACTTTTATAGTAGTATTTAAATCAACAGCAACAGAACGTGAATCCAGTGAAGTTAAAAAATTTATACCACGTCCCTCAATTTTCAATTTGATTTCATAATTATCAGGAACCACTAACGGCCTTATGGTAAGATTATGAGGCGCAATTGGTGTAATCACAAAATTTTCCGAGTCGGGTGTTAAAATTGGCCCACCAACACTCAAGGAATATGCTGTTGAACCTGTAGGTGTTGAAATTATGAGTCCGTCTGACCAGTAATTTGCAAGAAGTTCTTTATCGAGGTATGCATAAATATTAAGCATGGAAGAAGTATCAGTTTTTAAAACTGTCATTTCATTTAAGGCATAACTAAAATCAAGATTATCCATCCCGAGTAATTCTACTTCCAGCATAGTCCGCTCTATAAGAGAATAGTTGCCGTTAAAAATTTCAGTCAGGGCACCAACCACATGGTTTTCTGAAATATCGGCCAAAAATCCAAGTCTGCCACTATTTAAACCTACAACAGGAATATCAAAGTTCCTGATATTTAAAACAGATTGAAGAAATGTTCCATCTCCACCTACACTAAATATAAATTCAGAAGTATTGTCAAAATCCTTCCATGAATTAAAAAAAGAAGTGTGATAAGGTTCTGTTTTTAATTCGTAGGTTAAAACAGAATAAAATGGTTTATAAATCTGAACTTCAATTTTGTTCTTAAAAAGAAAATCGAAAAATTCTTTAAGAACAGGTACAAAACTTTCTGAAACAGTTGTGCCAAAAACTGCTATTTTCATTAATAGAGTGGATTAAATGTTCATAAATTTCATGAATTGATCAAAACGATCCTTATAAAGATCTTTTAATTCTGACTGGTCAAGATAAACTGCCTTCACGTTATAATCATATCTCATAAATGCCTGAATTACCGGGGATAAATCTTCCTGGTTAAGTTTAAGTATTACATCGAGCATATTTGTTCCCGGCCTTCTGTCCATAAAACTGCTCAAAATTTTTACATTATTACTTTCCACAATACGACTTATTTCTGAAAGAGAATAATTGTAAACGTCCATTTCGAGCACAATAACTCCCCCGGTTTCTTCTAAAGAAAACAGCTTGGCAAATCGCCTGGCCAAATCATACAAAGTAACTGCTCCCAGATAATAGTGATCTGTATCAAGAACCGGAAGTACGCTTAACTTTAATTTGTACATCAAAATTGCCAGCTCAAAAATATGCTGTTGTTTATGGACATGTACAATATTTAGTTTGTCCAGATACGAATTAATTGGTGCATCAAGTAAGTTCAGGTCGTAAATGGTTTTGTCAGATATTAATCCCAAATATTTCGAATCATCTACCACCGGAATATGAGACACCCTGTACATATCCATGTAGTTCAATGCCTTTTTCCCCTTTTCGTGACTATTAACCGAAGTTAAACTATCTGATATCAAATTTTCTGCTAACAAATCTTTACTTTTTTAATTCAGTCATTATCGTTGAAAATTGTAACTTGCGCTACCAAATTTTGATACAATGACCAGACTAAGTGTAAATATAAATAAAATAGCAACACTGCGAAACTCGAGAGGAGGGAAAATACCCAGTGTAAAAGAAGCCACAATTAAGTGCCAAAAGTTTGGTGCGCAGGGAATTACAGTGCATCCCCGCCCCGATGAAAGACACATTACCAGACACGATGTTTATGAAATTAAACCACTGATAACCACCGAATTTAACATCGAAGGTTATCCCAGTGACGATTTTTTAAAAATGGTTATCGAAGTAAAACCCGACCAGGTAACTTTGGTTCCGGATCATCACAATCAGCTAACCAGCGACCATGGTTGGGATACATGGAAAAACCTTAGTTTTTTAAAGGATGTGATTTCAGCATTAAGAGAAAACAAAATCCGGTCTTCTATTTTTGTGGATCCCGATGTGCTGGCTGTTGAAGGAGCTGCAGAAATTAAAACCGACAGAATAGAACTTTACACCGAACCTTATGCCACGCTTTACCCAATTGAAAGGCATAAAGCCATCGAGCCTTTTATTGAGGCGGCAAAAGCAGCCAAAAGATTAAATATTGAGGTAAATGCCGGTCACGATTTAAGTTTGGAAAACCTGAATTATCTGTATAATCATATTCCTAATTTAGCAGAAGTGTCTATCGGTCATGCACTAATTGCCGATGCTTTGTACATGGGATTGGAAACTACAATTAAAAAATACCTGGACTGTTTGAAATAGGAATAAGCGCGAAGTTGGAAGCACGAAGTTAGAAGTAATAAAGTATGGAGTTATTTTACAGAAAAGAAGGAAGTGGTTCACCACTGGTAATTATTCACGGTCTTTATGGTTCCTCGGATAACTGGATTAACATAGGAAAAAGACTAGCTGAAAAACATACAGTTTATATGATTGACCAGCGTAACCACGGCCGATCTCCTTTTGATGATTCTCACACTTTTAATGACATGAGAAATGATTTGGTGGAGTTTTTTGATCAGCACCAAATCGAAAAAGCAATTGTACTTGGTCACAGCATGGGAGGTAAAGCAGCAATGTGGTTTGCCCTCGATTATCCTGAGAAAGTTGAAAAACTTGTAATTGCCGACATTGCTCCTAAAGATTACCTGCTTTTGAAAGAAGATAGTCAGTTCTATTTACATCAGAATATTTTGTTGGCCATGCAGGAGATTGATTTTTCAAAAATAAAATCGAGAAACGATGTGGATGAATTTATGGCTGAAAAAATTGATGACGAACGAATTCGCCAGTTTTTACTTAAAAATGTTGCCAGGGATAAAAAAAAGAAACAATACAAATGGCGAGTAAATGCTGAAGTTTTATATGATCACCTTGACGAAATTGTAAGTGGTGTAAATATTAAATGGTTCGACGACAGAATTCCCATTACCAACTATCCCGTAATTTTTATCAGAGGAATGAAATCGAAATATATTCTTCCGGAGGATGAAAAACTGATAAATGAAATTTACCCCGATGCCCGGATTGTTGATATTCCGGAAGCAGGACACTGGCTACATGCCGAAAAGCCACAAAAATTTATGGAAGCCGTGATGTTGTGTTGTTGAAAAAGCTCGAAGTAGGAAGAATAATTTGTTTGTAAAATATAATTGGTCTTCTATACCCGGATTTCATTTCCAGAAAGATTTTATCGTGGATTCGACATATGTGAATGTATTACTTTCCAACTTCCGTTAATTTTTGCATAAACAAAACTCCAGGCAAATTTACCGGTTAATACTCTACCGTCAACAACTTTAGTTGAATAGTTTCCATGTGTAGTTAACAGCGCATGTTTCTCGGAAAGGACAGTGATCTTTTTGGTTTCAATATTCATTTTCTGATATTCCAGTCCCTGAACACCCTTTTTAAAACCTACCATTAATTCATCGAATGAAGAAAAATAATTTCCATTATCGATAAATCCTGCTTTTAGAGAATCATTTATCGGAGCGGTAATTTCCTCAATATTCAACGCTTCTCCCGCTTTAATACTTTTTTCGAAAACCATTGATATTTCATTTTCGATATTATAAATTTTTAGTTTGGGTATTTCCTGAGAGAAAGAGTTATTATAAAAACTAAAAAGTAAAATAACTGAAATTAATACTAAACAAATTCTTTGTTTCATTGGTAAGAGTTTTTGATAGGTATTGAGAATAACATTATTCAATTAACTAACTTTATTGCAATCTTTTACATTCAAACAAAATTAACATTATAAATAAGTTTGGAAAGTTTCCATAATAAATGCTAAAAAAAAATACGCTCATTCAATAATCTGAATTCCTACCAGATTCTTCTATCAAACGCTTTAGTAATTTATTAAATTCATTGGCATTTTTTAAATCATCGATACTTTGGAACATTCTGAATCTCCATCGATGACGAACATTACTGGGTTCGTTTATTTGTTCTTCCTGTGTTTTTTCCCAGCGTAAATTTCCATCCATAGCAACTAAATCCTGTATTGGGAAAGTAGTCCACATCGCAGGTGAATAAAGATGTTGAACAATGATTTGTTTACAAATATCAGGCTCCGCAAAATACGGAGCTTCGCCATGATTTCCCAAAATCGAATTATAAAACTCCTGAATCATTTCACGGTCTTCTTCCCACCAGCCACGAATGGTGGACATATCGTGTGTTGAAGTTGTACAAACCGATAAATACGGAGCATCTGCCGGGTGAGCAAATTTTACTTTTGGATTTTTAGACATACGCTGAATCTCCAGGCTCAGAATATTTAATTGGTCCATAACAGGCGGGACACATTCGGGCACCATACCCAAATCCTCACCACAAACCAGCATATTACTGGCCTCAACAATCGCAGGTAATTTCTCCATACCTTTATGATACCAGAATTCGTCGTGACGATTATAATAATAATCGATGTAAAGTTTATCAAGTTGCTGCCGTGCAAAATCATCCAGCTCAGTAAACGAAAAAGTTTGATGAATTGAAATACGTGGATGCCATTGGTCGTCTCCGGTTTGAATAAATACAACATTGGCGATTAAATCGAACAATTTATCACGAACAAAACGATTTTCATCCGACAAATCCTCTTCCTCAATTCCGTTTAAAAAGTATTGATTTACTTTTAATTGGGTGTCAAATTCCTCTTTCAGCGCGTATACCCCGTTACCTTCGAAAACCAGAAATTTACCAATAATTTCCTGAAGATTTTCTCCAAACATATATTCCAAAATATGATGCCTGATGTAAGGTTTTACCATTCGGTCGTAATCAAAATTGATTCCGAAAGATCGGATTTCATCGGCTGTTAATGGTAAGGCAGGATTAAAATAGCCCAACAATCCTTCTACGGCATGTTTTGGTATTTCCCAAATTCTGAAAAATCCTAGAATATGATCAATTCGGTAGGCATCAAAATACTCAGCCATCTTTTGAAGACGACCTTTCCACCACACATAGTTTTCTTCAGCCATTTTATCCCAGTTGTAAGTTGGGAATCCCCAGTTTTGCCCTTTCACGGCAAACTCATCCGGCGGTGCACCTGCTTGTGCATTCAAATTAAATAGATGTGGTTCAGTCCAGGCTTCCACACTGTTTGGGCTGATTCCAATAGGAATATCCCCTTTTAAAACAATCCCCATTCCCCTTGCATAATCAGCTACTTCACGAAGTTGTTTGTCTAAATGATACTGGATAAAATAATGCACAGCAATGTCGTCCCATTCTTTGGTATTTGGCTGACTCATTTTTTCAATTTTTTCAGCATCGTAAACACTAAATTTACTCCAGGTTCTAAAATCTGCACTTTTATATTTATCACGTAAATAATCGAAAGCGGCATATGGAACAAGCCAATCTTTGTTGGCCTCAAAAAAGTGTTGGTAATCGGCCTGCTTAAAAAATCTATCCTTTTCCTGATCAAATAATAATTTGTAATATGTGGATTTTAGGGCATGAACCTCAGGATAAACTACATGGCTCTCCTTATTTAATTCCTTTTGTCTTTTGGCAAAATAATTTCTTTGTTTTGTATCTTTTAGTTTACCCATTTTCTCCAGATTCAGATAAATGGGATGCAATGCCAAAACCGAAATCGATTTATATGGATACGAATCTAACCAGTTATGAGACGCTATGGTTTCGTTTACAGGAAGCAACTGAACCATTTTCATTCCTACACTTTTTGCCCAATCTATAAAACCAAACAAATCAGTAAATTCACCAACTCCAAAACTTTTTTCTGAACGCAACGAAAACACCGGAACACTTACTCCAGCCCCTTTCCAGTTACCCAGAGGATAACCAAAACTTTCATCCGACTTTTGCAAAACAAAACTTTCATCATCCATATACGGTACTTCAAAAAACCGATTCGTCCCTTCCTCCAGGGTTACAAGTTTTTTTTCAGCAATATCGTAAATACCATATTTGTATTCCAGGGGAGTAACTAACCCTGCCAGGTTTATTTCGGTTGTCCATTCAGGAAAACTCGTTCCACATCCCATCAACAAAGCTTTTTTTGCATCCCACTCACCCAGTTGCGGAATATTTCCAATTAAGCAAACTCTGTAGTTTTCTCCAATGCGTGGCACCTGAATCTTAAATTGAAGTACCTTTTTAGCACGGGATTTTTTTGTTTTAAAATTGATATTGGGCTTCATTATTGCCTTATGAAAAGCTGAACTAAAAAATACTTTTTCTTCGTTGGATGGTGCCCGCCAGCTTTCCACCAATATTATCGGTTTTTTCCCTGATCCCTTTAAGGAAATTTTTCTGTTTGCCCCCCACTCCCAAACATTCGAACCATCTTCATTGATTAGAACATATTTATATTCCAATTCAGTAATCGGTTCTTTGAAATCCAGAACTCCTGACCACTTTCCATTTGATGAATAATTCAGATTAAAAGCTTTTTGGGAATCCCAATCTCCCAAAAAAACAGAAGAGCCGCAAACAGCAATTCTTTGCCCGGGCACGGTTTGATAATTGGTGCTAAATTGTAGTTTCATTATACAAATCAGTTTTTTTATAAAAAATTAGAGCCATCCTTAAATTTATGGTATTTCAGGTTAGAAAACAATAACTTATTGTTTCAGTGTAAAAACCTATGATAATCTTTTTAGAATACTTTTTTACAAGAATTACAACTATGAGTCGGCAATTCAGTTCATAAAAAAAGGACTAAAATCAAACATTTTAATCCTTTTAACAAAATTGCCTTTTTATTAAAGTTACTTTCTTCTCGAATATTGTCTATTTAGATATTTTCAGGAATCGCAAAACTTTGTTTTTATTGTTTCCCAAAACAGATACAAAGTAAGAACCCTCATTTAAATAATTAACATCAATTTTGATTTGTGATTGATTTCGAAAATGTTTCTGCAACAGAATTTGACCACTAATATCGTAAACTACAATTTTACTATTTTCTGATTCCGGCAATCCTGTCAAATAAACAAAATCAGAAGTCGGATTTGGATAAATCTGAATTTCAGATTCTTTTATAAAATCATTCGAGGTTGAAAGACAAACGTCACAACTATTAAAACATACTGCCTCTAGTAAAACATCTTCTTCCGGAACTGCAAATACTCTGTTAGCAAAATCGGTAGTTTTTGTGCATGGCCCTCCATTGAAATTTTCCCATTCACTGCCGTTTACAAATTTGTATAATATTTCAGTTCCCGGTTCAAGTTGAAGTGTGGTTGAATAAACTGTTCCGTCATTCTGCAATTTTTTGTTACTGGTCCAGTCGTTAAATGTTCCCCGTAAAAATATTCCCGCTGGTGAAACATTTTTCCCCTTCATATCGATTTGAAAAGTTATATCAACCAATTGATTTACTTCTTTAAAAGTAGCTACATATGTTGCATCTTCATTTACAATTTTTAAAATAGATAAATCTGTGGATTGAAACACGCCATCTAATGTCCAACTAACGAATTCATAACCATCGCTTGGAGTTGCAGTTAGTGTTACTTGCTCCCCTTCGTTATATGTCCCTGCACCTGAAATTGTACCACCTGAAACTGGTTTGGCATTTGTTGAAATGTTATATTGAGGTTTTTTAATATCCGACTCTATCAAACTGATATAGTCGAAACTAACATCAGAAATGTAGCCACCAATCAAAACAGCAAGTTCAATTCCATCAATAGTTGCAGTGATGTGGTCATAAATCAACTCATGCTCTTGCCAATCACCATTAAAGCTCTTTTTATCAATCATGTACGTTTTAAAAGGATTTGCTTGTTTAACTTCTATTTGAATTTCGCCGTCACTACGTTTTGCCTTCCACCTTAGCGTATATCTTTTGCCTTGCTTTAAGGAGAACCTTGCATTATTTTGAATAACGAATTTCCAAAGTTGCCCTGAGTTATCAGTCAATTCATGCACTGTTATCATGCCATCTTTAAATGAAACCGAATCTTCACGCCATTGGTCATTCCAACCATAGGTAACAAAATCGAAGTTTGGATAAGATAATAATTCAAGCGAATCGGGAACAATCCATTTGGCGTACAAATTCATCTCTCCTGTACTGCCCGGTAATATTTCTGTAACTGCTTTTCCGGTAAACGTATCGTTCGTATACCAACCACCAAATTCATAGCCTTTTTTAATGGCAGCTTTAAGCTCAATTTTTTCTTTCAACACAGAAGGATAAAAAACCGGATTTGCGCCATTATAGTCACCATTTAAATGATAATTAATGGCGTATCCCTGCTTTTCTGCTTTTCTCCACAAAGCTTTTTGGGCTTGTTCTTTTAATAGCTTGTAAGTGTATAAACCCGAAGGAGTGAAAAGGCTTGTATCGCCCAAACCTGCGCCGGTAGTTGAAATATCCTCAAACGTGCTATTAAATATTGCAGCTTCGTTTGGCTGTTCACTTGTCATATCTGTTACATATACACTCCAGTGTGCAGATGAGATTGCGTAGTTATCCAACAACCGGTGCCAAACATCAGAATTTTCAAAAGCTTGGGCATCTGTTCTGCCTTCCTTGTCTCCGTATGCATATATATTACCCCATTCTGTTGCAAACAAAGGGATTCCATTGCCCAAGGCGGTTTTTATGATACCTCTGATATCATCTAAATGGTTGGCATAAAAATGAAAAACATAAGCCGTATTCGGATCATCTATTGGGTTTAATGAAGCATCATCTACCTTTTGGGAGTATCCTGGTGTGCCAACAACAATCAAATTATCTGAATACTTTCTGATTTCAGCTATTACCTGTTCGGCATAGACTTTTATCGTGGGCCAATCAGCATCTTGTGGTTCATTGTAAATTTCAAAGATCACATTATCGTATTGACCATATTTTTCAGCCATATATTCAAAAAACTCAATGGCAGCTTCGGTGTTTAAGTGTGCCTCGTGGGCATGATAATCTATAAGCACATAAATATCGCGTGCAATAGCTGCCTCTACAACCTGTTCCATAAGTGCAATTTGTCTTTCTTTTCCATTGGCGTGCAGATAACCAAAATCCCAACCATTATTTCCTTCAACCGACATAGGAGCCCTAATGATTTCAATATCCCAATTATCAACCAAAGAATTAATGGCCCCACTGTTCCAAAACTTATCACCGCCCCAAATACTCCAGAACAGACTCAGGCCTTTAACTTGTACAGGAGTTTGTGTGCGTTTACCGTGAATCCGATTACCGTATGTTTGCATTTCTCCATAGAATGAAACCGGACCGGCACCAGGGTTTGTAGCAAGTATTTCAGGTTCAGCAATTTTAGTTACTTTTCTCCATGGTGCTGTTTTTGCATGTTCGGCCAACATTTCATATACATATAAACCGGAAGGTGAAAGATTAGATTTTTCTCCCCAACCATCTCCGGTTTTTGAAATTCCGGGGTTAAATGCACTGGCACCTTCACCACCATCGTAAATCGACCAGTTTGCTGAAGATATTTTATGAGAATCTAAAAATTCCATCCAGGCATTGCTCGATTCGTAATCTACCGCACCTTCACCCAAATGATTGACAGTTCCCCATTCTGTGGCAAATATGGCCAATCCATTATCAATTGCAGCATTAAAATTATTTCTAACATCTTCTTTATGGCTTGCAACATAAAAATGAAGCGTATAGCATGTATTGTTATCGTTTAAAGGATCTGCCATGGCTTTGCCAATTTCTTGCCCAAACCATGGCGGAGAAACCACAATCAGGTTTTCTGAATGTTTTCTTATTTCTGGTATAATCTCTTCTGCATAACTTTTAATTTCGGCCCATGTTGTGCGTTCATCATAACTTGGTCCTGCAGGCTCGTTGTAAATTTCGAAAATAACATTATCGTAATTCCCATATTTTTGGGCCATATAACTAAAAAATTCTTTTGCTGCCCAGGTGTGCAAATGTGCTTCGTGAGAATGGAAATCAATAATCACATAAATATCTTTTGCAATAGCAGCCTCAACCAATGTTTCAACATGTTTTATTTGGGCTTCTTTACTCTTTGGATCAAGGTAGCCTTGTAAATCTCTCCATTCATCCTTAGCCTCTACGGCCATTGGTGCCCTTACTATTTCTACTTGCCATTTGTCAACCAAAGCATTCAGGGCATTAGCATTCCAGTATTTTTCTCCATCCCATATACTCCAAAAGAAACTCATGCCTTTTACCTGCATTGGTAGCTGTGTTCTTTCACCTATTATATTACTTCCGTTTACCTGCATTTTGCCATAATACGATACGGGTCCAACTCCCGGATTTATCAAAGCAATATTCGGGTTGATTGGTGTTTCCATCCAGTCGAGCATGCGCTTAACAGATGTGAGATACACATCTTCTTTTTGTTGACAGTATTCTATAAATCCTGTAATAACTGATTGTCTTTCAGCCAAAGTTGAGTTGCTGTTTTTATTGGCTACCGGTGCATGTTTTGCCGAGTAATAATGCGAATGAAAACAAAAAGTAAATGGTGCTTTATTGGATTGAAGGGAAAGATCCAGATTATATTTTAACAAGCCTAAGATGCTGGAGCTATTCAATTTATGTTCATCGAAAAGATGGTAATCTCCGGCAGAAACCATGTTACCTCCAACTTGTGCTTTAATATCAGAATCGATATTATATTCTTCCAAAACCTTAGAATTTTCAGGTATTTGCAAGGTGGATATCGGAACCTTCCAAAATTTACTTTTGGACTCGTTACTTGAATTGGTTTTATACATATAGGGCCAACCAGTTTCGTTG
>CAJXZG010000053.1 GCA_913063265.1 uncultured Prolixibacteraceae bacterium
CTTATTTTCAATCTCCAGTAAATCACAAAGTACGTGGTTAATTTCTAAATTATATTCGAGCAGAAACTTGTACTTTTTTTCAAAAAATGGTTTTAAGTCGTCCTGGTAATATTCAAAATAGGGTGAAGAATTGTAAGCCGAAGAAATGGTTTGCCACTGGTTACGTTGCCAGTCGACATCGTAAGAAATCTGTAAATCCTTGATTAAAGTTTTTGGTCCGCGTCCTTTTACCACCGGCACAATCAGTTGAATGAGCCCGTTTCCTCCCTGTATCACACAGCGGTTGCGATAGGTTTGTTTGTTAAAATGTTCAAACTGTTCGATGTAGATTTTGTCGTGATTAATAAATTTAGAATAGTATTGAACCGGAGCAAAGTAGGCAGTGCTTAACAAAATGCTTTTTTCGGGCATAAATCAGTCTTTAAAAAAAGGATTACTATCGTCATCTTCATCCATTCTCATTCCTTCGGGATGATCTTCTCCAATGTTTGCCGAACCTGAATTGATCTCTTCCTGCTCCTCATATTTATTGTTGATTTTGTTCAACCTTTTATTTTCGGTTTTTACCTTCCATAACTTTGGATAAAAATAGAAGGCGGCCAGAATATAACCAATTACAATGCATCCCAATAAAACCAAAACAAGCGGCGCATCCACAATTTCCCAAAAGAAAACCTGAATGGTTATTTCAGAAGAGTTTTGTAGCGTAAATATGACCAGTAAAACAGCGATGATTAGAATGATTACAACAATTGCCGACATATCATTTCAATTTTATGTGAAGATAATAAACGAATATTTTGTACGCAATTGTAATTACATGAATGTCCGGTTATAAACTCAGTCCTCAAATTGATTTTTCTTGAATAACCGGGCCTGAAGAGTGCAGAAACTAACATTTCGCCCTTTAAACAGTCTGTTCGAAAACATGCAATAAATGATTGTATTTTGCACCGTGGCTTTAGCCCGGTGAATAATTCCGGAATAAGATATTGGCTTTAGCCTTTAATCGATAACGCATTAATGGCTGAAGCCACAAAGTTGCAATAACTAATCAGACACCGGGCTAAAGCCCCGGTGCAAAAAGAGGCAATTTTCACATCAACCGTTAATGGATGGAATAAACCAATCATTAGACCGAACAAAAAACATTTACCGGATACCAATATGAATTATCTCTGATATTTACTGAACTTGTGTTTGGTATCCAATTGCAGATTCAATGCTCAATACTTCCAACCTTTTATCTAATCACACTAAAAATTCTTTTAAACCTGATTTTTGCCGGAAAATTTTTGTCTTTGTCCATCGACAACCAGATAAATTTGGCTTTACCCACCACATGGTCCTCGGGTACAAAACCCCAATACCGCGAATCGGCCGAATTGTGTCGGTTGTCACCCATCATCCAGTAATAATCCATTTTAAACGTGTAACTGCTTGCTGGCTCGCCGTTAATTTTAATTTCGTTTCCGTTTACTTCTAATGCATTGTTTTCATAAACACTGATTATTCGTTTGTATAATGGAAGATTATCAACCGAAAGCTGTATCGTGGCACCCTTGCCGGGAACTGTCAGCGGCCCAAAATTATCAACATTCCAGGGATAATTCTCATGCGATGGAAATACATTAACATCCCATTTCTCCGGTTCTTCAATTGTCACATCAACTGATGTTACATTAGAAAACTTTTTCATTTTATCAACATTCTCAGCTGTCAATGGAAACAAATATTGTTCGCTGGAATAAGTATCTCTGTCATCGTTTGCAATATTTAAGCGATCCAAAGCTTTTGGATTTAGTGAGGTTCCGTTGGTTCTTACAATATATTCAAACTGTTTCCCCGGAATTTCTTTTTGCGGTTTACCGTTAACAAAAAGCTGACCTCTTTCCAATTTTAATTCATCTCCCGGAATACCAACACAACGTTTGATATAATTTTCACGTTTATCGACTGGCCTGGCTATTATATCTCCAAAATTTCTTTTGTCATTCCAAACACGATCCCTTCCGTACATCCTCGCCAATTGATAATAACTCTGTGTAGGTATGTTTAGGGCAACTGTATCTCCTTCGGGAAAATGGAAAACCACCACATCATCGTTTTTAATTTTCCCAAATCCCTTTAACCTTTTATATGGCGATTGAATCAATTCGCTATATGATTTGGTACCAGAGGTTAAAGGCATGGTGTTGTGCACAAAGGGAAAGGACAATGGGGTATTTGGAGTTTTTGGCCCGTATGCTGTTTTACTTACAAACAGATAATCACCTACCAAAAGTGATTTCTCCATTGATGAAGTTGGAATGGTGTAAGCTTCGATAAAAAACATCCGAATAAATGAAGCTGCGATTACCGCAAATATTATCGCATCAACCCACTCAACCAGTTTGGTTTGTTTTCCGTTTGGTGGATTTTTCTTTTTCCAGAATGCCCAATGGACTTTTTCGGTAATGTAAATATCAAAAATTACGCCCAGTCCAATCAGCCACCAAAAATTTCCCAGCCAAATGACCCAAAGCAGGTAAGCCCCGCCAACCGTAATAAATTTAAACCACTTATTTGAAAGTAATTCTCTCATTTTATCTTGTATTATTAAATATTCAGTAAATCTTTCATTGTCAGAATACCTTTGTGATTTAAACAGTATTCTGCTGCCAGTACTGCTCCAAAAGCGAAACCAACACGGTTTTTAGCACTATGCGTAATTTCGATATAATCTACATCAGACTCATATTTTATGGTATGAATTCCAGGTACCTGTCCGCGTCTTTCAGATTTTATTTCAAATTCATTTTCTGCAGGTGCTGAATCATTTACCCAGGCAATTTTATTGTTTGATTTCTCCAGAATATCTTCCGCTAAACTGATGGCAGTGCCACTCGGTGCATCCAGTTTTTGAGTATGATGAACCTCTGTCATTTGTACGTTATATTCTGTATGCTTCGACATTAATTCAGCTAATTTTTTATTGATTTCGAAAAACAAATTTACACCTACCGAAAAGTTACTGCCGTAAAAAAAAGTACCATTGTTTTCTGTACATTTCCGGTAAACCTCTTCCTTTTTATCCAGCCAGCCTGTTGTTCCGCTAACTACCGGTATTCCGGCTTCAAAACATTTATAGTAATTGCTTATGGCCGTTTTTGGTATGGTAAATTCAACCGCAACATCACACTTTTGCAAGTTTTCTGCTGTTAAATCTTCAGGATTATTAATGTCAATTTTGAGTTTTACTTCATGCCCACGGGATACAGCGATTCTCTCTATTTCTTTTCCCATTTTCCCGTATCCTATTAATGCAAGCTTCATTCTGTTTTTAATGTTAATCGATTTTGGAATTAAAACTTTATATCAAAATTAAAGGCACAAAGATATAATATTCACAAAGAAAGCCGCACCGAACAAAAACTAAAAAATATTTCGACAAGTGGAGAGATTTTTATGACCAATGGTGTTGTTTAGGAAAATAATATCTGAATTTGAAATAAATTGAATATTGGCTAAAAAAACAGGAAGTGAGGTATTTTTTTGTATAAAAAAAGAAAGGATGGGTCAACACCCATCCTTTTCACTAACTAAACCAATAAAACTAATCAAACCTAAACTTATGAACTAAAACTGATGTAAAAGTAGAGCGTTTTCTGCAATTTCAGGTTAACTAAATGTTAAAAACTATGTTTTGTAACATATCTGAACTTAATGTTAACTCGGGGGAAATATTTGCACGTAGAAACAAAAAAAACCTTCCGGGATCCCGAAAGGTTTCTGTACAATATTGGAATTAAATACTAAGTATCTTTTTGTTCTTCACCTGCGATGGAGTCTCTCATAGCCGTATCTGCCATTATGTTTTTATATTTCATATAATCCATTATACCCAGATTTCCATTCTTAAAGGCATCTGCAATCGCCAGAGGTATTTTGGTTTCCGCTTCAATAACCCTTGCTTTCATATCCTGAGCTTTGGCTTTCATCTCTTGCTCAAGTGCAATCGCCATTGAACGTCTTTCTTCCGCTTTTGCCTGAGCTATATTTTTATCCGCTTCAGCCTGATCCAATTGAAGTGCCGCACCAATATTTTTACCGATATCTATATCTGCAATATCAATCGATAAAATTTCAAAGGCAGTACCCGCATCCAAACCTTTTTCCAGCACCACCCGGGAAATAAAATCAGGATTCTCCAAAACAGATTTATGCGAGTGTGACGAACCAATAGAAGAAACAATACCTTCACCAACACGTGCCAACACTGTCTCCTCTCCTGCTCCACCAACCAGTTGTCTAATATTTGCGCGAACAGTAACACGTGCTTTTGCAATTAACTGGATACCATCTTTTGAAACAGCGGTAACCGGTGGTGTATTAATTACTTTTGGATTTACAGACATTTGAACCGCCTCAAAAACATCACGCCCTGCAAGGTCGATTGCCGTTGCCATATTAAAAGTAAGATCAATATTGGCTTTTGATGCCGAAACTATGGCATGTACTACACGAGCAACATGCCCACCCGCTAAATAGTGAGCTTCCAGTGCATCACGGTTTAAATGCACACCTGCTTTGGTTCCTTCAATTAATGCACGAACAATAATTCCCGGAGGAACTTTTCTGAATCGCATCAAAAAAAGTTGTAATAGTGAAATCTTCACACCGGATACCAATGCTGAAAACCACAATCCAATTGGAATAAAATACAGCATGATTACAAGCAGTACAATTACGCCTATGACTAATCCTAATAAACCGATTTGTTCTATCATTTTTATTCTTGTTTTATTGGTTCAACAATTATTTGATTCTGTTTGATTTTTATAATTCTAACCTGCGTTTGAGGGTCTATATAATCCCCGGTTGACTGTGCTTCAACCACTTCTCCATTTACCCTTATTTTTCCCATTGGTGCTAAACGTCCAATTGATTTTCCTGTATCACCGGGTTTTAAATTCAATGGATTGAAATTCTCTACTTTGCCTTCTATTTCAGAATGAAGAATCATTTTTTTGCCTGTCCGGGATTGAAAAAAATAATAAACAAAAATTGGAGAAATGATTAAAACCACAGCGAGCGTGATAAATCCCGCTACATTTCCCAATTCAGCAAAAGCAATATAAACACTCCCTGCCAGAAGTAAAAACCCACCTACTCCGGCTATGGTAATTCCAGGTATTACTGCAAATTCAATTAGTAGCAATACAAGGCCTAACAAGATTAACAAAACTATGGCTAGTATGGTCATTTTAGTCTATTGTAGCGTTTAACTCTCGTTCAATTAATGCTTCTTTTAATGGTTTAAGTTTCCCTATATTTCCTTTTTTAACATCACATTTTCCTTTGTAATGTGTAATAAGGGTACATTGAGAAGCCTGCTCAAAACTGTGTTCACAAATTTCAATCAAAGCATCAGTTACATAATCAAAAGAATGCACATCATCGTTATGTAAAATCAGGAAATTTTCATTCGCGAAATCACTATCAAAGTGTTCTATTGGTTTTCTTTTTGTTTCCTTTGATGTCATCTGTTTTTATCTAATTCTTTAGCTTGTTCCAAAGTTATTCTTTTTCCGTTTAAATAGGCAGCAATTTTACAATCTTTTACACCTTCCTGTTTTACCTGTTTTTGCATCACTACAGCATCTTCATAATTTGTTAGATTCCCCGTTGTATAAACTACTACGCCATTTTCATCAGTATAATTTTCCACTTTTCTTAATATCGATATCTTTTTAAAAACGGGTTTCATGCTATTTGGAATTCCTCTGCTATACGCTCCCAGCTGTATTTTATAGGAAATCCCCGAATTATTTTCTATCGCTGTTTCTTCAGAATCCGGTGCTTCTTTATCAATAAGGGGAGGTATTATATAAACTGATGGTTCAGGAATTTCTTCAATCTCAGAAGTATTATTTCCTCCATTGATTTGCATTGATATTTCATCCAATTCCTCAATAAAATTTTCTCTTTCGGCAATCGAAGCAGTTTGCCAATATTCGTTTTCAGAATTTTTTGCCAATTGAAAAAGTTGATTTACCACTCTGTTCATTTCATAAGTTTCGCCTTCCAGCCCAAGTATTTGCTTACCAATGGAATCTCTTTCACTTCTTGATTTTGATTCTGCATAATTCTCCCGTAAAATTTCAGTTTGTAAAACCACCTTATCCAGTTCTTCCTGTTTTTCATTTCCTTCTTCGAAATATGCCCGTCCTTCTTCTGTCTGAAAATTATCAAGAATTAAATAAGTTATTTCACTGTTAACATGAAAATTGATTTGCTCCTCAACCAGGATTGTACTCACAATATTTTCTTCAACAGGAACTCTAAATTCGTTTAATGAATCATCGACAATGCTGTCTAAATCCAATTTATAATCTAAAGCTATCGAGTCATTTAAAGTGGTCGAATCTGTTGGATTCTCATCAGAACTAATTGCTCCAACTGTTGCAACCGCTGCCGATTCTGAAGTAACCATTTCCGGAGCTAAAGTTTCCTCATAATCCGATTTTGAGACAAATGGATTTATCCGATTTGAACATTGTTCGATTTTTTCTGCTAATCCAACTTTTTCCTGATCATTTTGACTTGTTACAGATTGAAATAACCTGTAAAATCCCATTGCCCTGTCCCATTCGTTTAATGCATGATATTGAATCGCGATATAATAATCGATATTTAAAGGATTTACCTCCTTACTTGCATTGAGTAAATAATTCAATTCTTTTTCACCGTAATATCCATTCTCAGTACGACATGCACCATAAAAATAATTAACCATAAAATCGTCAGGCCGGTCATTTAATAAATCCTTAAAAATGGGTTCGGCTTCGGTGTATTTCTCTTTATCAAATAGTTGAATTGCTTTTGTCAGAGGATTTTCCTGATAGCTTTCCATACCGGACAAAAAAGAAAAAAACAAAAGTTGAAATAATATTGTTAGAAAAGTTAAATTTCTTTTTGGCTGCATATTACTGTCCTCAATCATTGTTTAGCGTAAAAATACAAAAAAATCAAAGGTTGAAATGAATTTTCGCAGCAATTAGAAGAATAATTATGAATAATAAATAAGCTGAGATTTATCATTTAATAACATATATTTGTAGAACTTTTAAAACAGCATTTAATTATGTCAAAATTTAAAGCAGGAGATAAAGCACCTTCATTTGAAGGTGTAAATCAGAACGGAGAAAAAATCAGTCTGAATGATTTTAAAGGCAAAAAATTAATTCTTTATTTTTACCCGAAAGACAATACTCCGGGGTGCACCGCGGAATCGTGTAATCTTAACGATAATTACGAAATGTGGCTGAACAAAGGTTACGATGTTGTTGGGGTAAGTCCTGACAACGAAAAGTCTCATGTAAAGTTTATTGAAAAGTTTGGATTGAAGTTTAATTTGATTGCCGATACCGAACATAAAATTCTGGAAGATTATGGTGCCTGGGGTGAAAAAAGCATGTATGGAAGAAAATACATGGGTGTACTCAGGACTACTTATGTAATTGATGAAAATGGCGTTATTGAAGCAGTTTTTGAAAAAGTAAAAACCAAAGATCATACAAATCAAATTATTGAAGCATTAAATATCTAGCCTTTACAAAACATGACAAAAGAAGAAAAACTGGCAATGAACAAGGAAAAGCTGAAAGCACTTCAGCTTACTATGGATAAAATTGAAAAGAGTTACGGAAAAGGGTCGATAATGAGAATGGGCGACCAGGTAGTTGATGAAGTAGCATCAATCTCCTCAGGTTCTATCGCATTGGATCTGGCACTTGGAGTCGGAGGGTTTCCCAAAGGACGAATTATAGAAATTTATGGTCCGGAATCATCGGGTAAAACAACTCTTGCAATTCATGCTATAGCAGAAGCACAAAAAGCAGGAGGAATTGCAGCGATTGTTGACGCAGAGCATGCTTTTGATCCATATTACGCTAAAAATCTGGGAGTAAACATTGAAGAACTGTTAATCTCGCAACCCGATAGCGGTGAACAGGCTCTGGAAATTGTTGACAACCTTGTTCGGTCGGGAGCGCTCGATATTATTGTTATCGACTCGGTAGCTGCATTAACACCAAAAGCAGAACTGGAAGGCGAAATGGGTGATTCAAAAATGGGATTACAGGCACGTTTGATGTCGCAGGCTCTTCGTAAACTTACTGGTAACATCAGCAAAACAAAAACATGCTGTATTTTTATCAACCAGTTACGTGAGAAAATTGGAGTGATGTTTGGCAATCCGGAAACAACTACCGGAGGTAATGCACTAAAATTTTATGCTTCTGTTCGGCTTGATATTCGCAGAATCGGACAATTAAAAGATGGCGACGAAGTACAGGGAAATCATGTACGTGTAAAAGTTGTAAAGAATAAAGTAGCACCACCTTTCAGAAAAGCAGAGTTTGATATTATGTATGGCGAAGGAATTTCAAAATCGGGCGAAGTTATCGATTTGGCGGTAGAACATAACATTGTCAAAAAAAGTGGTTCGTGGTTTAGTTACGGAGATACTAAACTTGGTCAGGGCCGCGAAACTGTTCGTAAATTAATTTCTGATAATCCAGAATTATCACAGGAAATTGAAACCAAAATTATTGAAACGATTACCGGAACAAACACATTAGAATAAAAGATTAGTTAAACGATAGGTATACTGGGTGAACCGATTCTATCGATTCATCCAGTTTTTTTATGTACCCATCGATATTTTGGAAACTATATATTTGCAGAAAAAGAAATACAAACTGAATAATAAATTCAATTAACACGAAATTTATGAAAGTCTTAAAATTTGGTGGCACTTCGGTAGGTTCTGCCGAAAACATTAAAAAAGTAAAGCGTATTGTTGATAGTCAAAAAACTGATGTTTTAGTCGTTGTATCCGCACTGGGTGGAATAACGGACAAAATTCTTACGGCTGCCAACAATGCATCTGCAGGAAAAGGAGACTTTCATAAGGAATTGAAAGAGATTAAGACACGTCACGAAGAAGTGATTCATGAATTGTTTAATGGAACAGGCTCTATAAAATATTTTGTAAATGAGCTGTTGGATGAACTGGAACAAATTCTTACGGGAATTACTCTGGTTGGTGAACTGACTGCTAAAACGCTTGATCGTATTGCAGGAATTGGTGAAAGAGTCTCGTCTCACATTGTTGCGCAGTTTATTGGTGCTAAACGTTTTGATTCGTCTGAAATAATCCAAACCGACAGTAATTTTGGAAAAGCAACGGTAAATTTCGAAAAAACCAATCAAAACATTCAAAATACTTTTCAGGATTTTAAAGGAATTGCGGTGGTACCGGGTTTTATTTCAAAAAATCCAAAGGGGGAATTTACGACCTTGGGAAGAGGGGGATCCGATTATACCGCGGCTATTCTTTCGGCAGCTCTCAATGTTGAAATTCTTGAAATCTGGACCGATGTAAACGGTTTTATGACTGCCGATCCACGGGTGATCAGAAAAGCATATACTATTCCCGAACTGACTTATTCCGAAGCAATGGAGCTTTCGCATTTTGGAGCCAAAGTTATTTATCCGCCGACCATTCTTCCCGTGTATAAAAAACAAATTCCGATAGTTATTAAAAACACTTTCGAACCTGAAAATCCGGGTACAAGAATAGTTCATAGTTTAGACAACGGCGCTGAAAGAATAATAAAAGGAATTTCCTCAATTTCCGGGATTGCACTTGTTACTTTACAGGGAATTGGAATGGTAGGAGTTACGGGAATTTCAATGCGTCTGTTTTCTGCACTGGCAGGCAAAAATGTAAATGTAATCTTGATATCGCAGGCCTCTTCTGAAAATTCCATTAGTATAGCCATTGAAAAAGATGCAGAGAAAGTGGCCAAAAAAGCTATTCATTCTGAATTTGAAAAAGAAATTTCAAATGGACAGATAAACAAAATTGAAATTGAAACGGAGCTTTCGGTTGTGGCAATTGTTGGTGAAAACATGAAACATTCGACAGGTATCGCCGGTAAACTGTTTTCTACAATGGGCAAAAGTGGTGTTAACGTCATTGCAATTGCACAGGGTGCCTCAGAGTTAAATATTTCGTGGGTAGTGAGGAATGACGATTTAAGAAAAACGCTGAATGTAGTGCACGAGTCTTTCTTCCTATCAGAAAATATTGAATTAAATGTATTCCTTATGGGAATTGGGACTGTTGGAGGTAATTTACTAAAGCAGTTGGAAAAACAACAGGAAAAACTGTTAAAAGAAAAACATTTAAAAATAAAACTTACCGGTGTTGCCAATTCGCGCAAAATGTTATTCAACAGAGACGGAATTGAAATTTCTTCGTTTAAAACCAGTCTTGACAATTCTCAAAAAAAATCTGATTTACAGGGATTTGTAAATGAAATAAAGGAAATGAATATTTACAATTCTGTTTTTGTAGACTGTACTGCTTCCGATGTTGTGGCTGATATATACAAAGAAATTTTAAGTTCAAACATCTCTGTTGTTACAGCCAACAAAGTTGCTGCTTCTTCAGATTTTAACAATTATGCCGAACTCAAAAAAATTGCCAAAAGAAAAGGTGTCAAGTTTTTATTCGAAACCAATGTTGGAGCCGGATTACCTATAATAAATACTTTAAATGATTTAGTAAATTCCGGAGATAAAATTTTGAAAATAGAAGCGGTTCTTTCGGGAACCTTAAACTACATTTTTAATACAATTTCAGCTGACATCCCCTTGAGTCAAACAATTAAAATGGCCAAGGAAGAAGGTTACTCTGAGCCCGACCCACGTGTCGATTTAAGTGGTGTTGATGTAGCCAGAAAAATTCTTATCCTTGCCCGCGAATCGGGTTACCGGATTGAAATGAATGATATTCAAATTAATCGTTTTATTCCTGATTCACTTTTTGAGGGTTCGCTTGATGATTTTTGGAAAAATGTTCCACAGCTTGATAATGAATTCGAACTAAAAAGAAAAAAGCTGGAAGAGGAGAAAAAGAAATGGAGGTTTGTTGCCAGTTTTGAAAATGGACTTGCTGAAATTGGTTTGCAGGAAGTTGATTCAAAACATCCTTTTTACGATTTGGAAGGTAGTAACAACCTGGTGATGTACACTACAGAAAGATATCAGCAGTTTCCGATGCTGATAAAAGGATACGGAGCCGGCGCTTCAGTTACTGCCGCAGGAGTTTTTGCTGACCTGATTAAAGTTTCGAATATATAAGAAAGTCGGAAGACAGAAGCACGAAGTCGGAAGAAAGACAAAAGAATTCTTAAAAAGTAAGACAAAAAAAATGAAGTACATTATTATACTCGGAGACGGAATGTCTGACGAGCCACTTAAAGATTATAACAATAAAACACCCTTACAAATGGCAAACAAGCCTCATATTGACTGGCTTGCCAAAAACGGGAAATCGGGACTTTTAACTACTGTTCCGGCATCGATGCACCCGGGAAGTGAAATTGCCAATATGGCCGTTTTAGGTTACGATGTTGAAAAAGTTTTTGAAGGAAGAGGTGTTTTGGAAGCCGCAAGTATGGGAGTTGAACTTGAAGAAGGAGATCTGGCTTTCAGGTGTAATATTTTAACCATTGAAGATGCAAAAATTAAAAACCATTCTGCCGGTCATATTTCTACAAACGAAGCCAAAGAATTGATTGAATATTTAAATGATAATCTTGGAAATGAAATAATAAAATTCCATCCCGGTGTTTCATATCGTCACTTACTTGTTGTTAAAGGAGGAAATAAAAACCTTAGCTGTACACCACCCCACGATGTTCCGGGAACACATTTTAAAGAAGTTCTCCCAAAAGCAAAAAAACAGGATGCTTCAGAAACTAATTATCTTATTAATGAACTAATCCGTAAATCACAAACACTTCTCGAAAATCATCCTGTAAATGTTAAACGTAAAGCTGAGGGGAAAGATCCTGCCAACAGTATTTGGCCCTGGTCTCCGGGATATAAACCAGCCATGCCAACTTTAAAAGAAATGTATGGAATTGAAAAATCGGCTGTAATTTCTGCGGTAGATTTAATCCACGGAATTGGTGTTTACGCAGGAATGGATGTGATTCATGTGGAAGGAGCAACGGGATTATACGATACCAACTACGAAGGAAAAGCCAAAGCTGCGGTTGATGCATTAAAAAACAACGATTTGGTTTATTTGCATATCGAAGCGAGTGATGAAGCCGGACATGAAGGAGATGTTGAGTTAAAAACCAGAACCATTGAATATCTCGATCATAGAGTAGTTAAATACATTCTCGAAGAAACTGCCAAAATGAATGAGGATATAGCCATTGCAATATTGCCGGACCACCCTACTCCATGTGCCCTAAAAACGCATACCCACGATCCGGTTCCGTTTACTATTTATTATCCGGGAATTGAAGCAGACAAAGTGGAAACTTACGATGAGTTTAGTGTTAAAAATGGTGCATATAGTAATATTAAAGGTGAACAGTTTATTAAAAAATTTTTAGGAAAATCTTAATTTTCAATCTTTACTCATGACAAATATCATGAATTTGTAAACTAAATATTAAACTTTTCGTAAACTATTTCAGCAAACCAAATCACAGGTATTTTTTTCTACTTTTGGATTCGATTTTAATATTGCAATACTTAACCTGCAATGAGATATTACAGCACAAACAAAAGCACACCGGATGTTTCGCTAAAAGAAGCAGTTATAAAAGGACTGGCCGCAGATAACGGTTTGTTTATGCCTGAGAAGATTAACAAATTTGATGCATCCTTTTTTGAAAGGATTCACAAACTCTCGTTTCAGGAAATAGCTTTTGAAGTTGCTAAAAAGTTTTTTGGGGAAGATATTGAAGAAGAAAAACTTAAAGAGATAGTTTTTGAAACGCTTCAGTTTGATTGCCCGGTGGTTAAAGTAAGTGAATCCATTTATTCCCTTGAACTGTTTCATGGACCGACGCTAGCATTTAAAGATGTTGGAGCACGTTTTATGGCACGTTTGCTCAACTACTTTTTAAGCAACAGAAAAGATCCTGTTAATGTGTTGGTTGCAACCTCCGGTGATACTGGAAGTGCAGTTGCAAATGGCTTTTTAGGTGTTGAGGGAATTCAGGTATTTGTGCTGTACCCAAAAGGAAAAGTAAGTAAAATCCAGGAAAGTCAATTTACAACCTTAGGGAAAAACATCACAGCACTGGAAATAGACGGTACTTTTGATGATTGTCAGCACTTGGTGAAAACTGCATTTTTAGACGAGGATTTAAATAAAAAACTGATATTAACTTCAGCAAATTCTATTAATGTCGCCCGGTTTTTACCACAGGCATTTTATTATTTTAACGCCTATGCGAGGTTAAAAGAAAAGGGAATTCTCGAAAATAAAGAACTTGTAATTTCAGTACCAAGCGGAAACCTGGGAAATATAACTGCCGGACTGTTTGCAATGGAGATGGGATTACCCGTTTCAAAATTTATAGCAGCCAACAATACTAATCACGTTGTATTCGATTATTTGAAATCGGGCAATTATAAACCGGTTTCATCGGTTGAAACACTTGCAAATGCCATGGATGTTGGAGCACCAAGCAATTTTTCCCGAATACTGGATTTATACCGTTATTCACACAAGACCATTTCTAAAATAATAGATGGATATTGGTACTCTGATGCTCAGATTAAAGAAATTGTAAAAAATGTTTACACCGAAACAGGCTATTTGTGCGATCCACACGGAGCCTGTGGATATGAAGCTTTGAGAGAAAGTTTATCTGAAAATCAGCTTGGTGTTTTCCTGGAAACAGCACACCCGGCAAAGTTTACAGAAACTGTTGAAAAAATTATCGGAAAAGGAAATGTTAAACTGCCTAAAAAGCTTGCCGCTTTTATGTCAGGAGAAAAGAAAAGCAATTATTTAAGTAGCGATTATGTTGATTTTAGAAATTTTTTACTAAGGTTTACAACTTAAATTGCCAATAATTGTTAATATGTTATAGAAATTGTTATTATGAACATTTAAATAAAATAACAGTTTATATTTTTAAAGACTAAAGTTGTACAAATTATTTTTTACTGTACAAAATGTTATACCTACAAAATGTTAACGTAACTAAAACATGAGACAGCTTAAGATATCAAAACAGGTTACCAACAGAGATACTTTGTCCCTCGATAAGTACCTGCACGAAATTGGAAAAGTAGAGCTGCTTACGGCTGAAAAAGAAGTTGAATTAGCAAAACGTATCAAAAATGGAGACCGTGTTGCACTGGAACAATTAATCAAGGGAAATCTTCGTTTTGTAGTATCAGTATCAAAACAATATCAAAATCAAGGACTTAGCTTACCTGATTTAATAAACGAAGGAAATCTTGGATTAATAAAAGCAGCAGAGAGATTTGACGAAACACGTGGATTCAAATTTATTTCGTATGCAGTTTGGTGGATACGTCAGTCTATATTGCAGGCTTTGGCAGAACAGGCCAGAATTGTCCGACTTCCGCTAAATAAGATTGGTTCAATAAACAAAATCAACAAGGCATTTAACAAGTTGGAACAGGAATTTCAACGTGAACCTACAGTTGATGAACTGGCAACTTTAATGGAGACCAAACCGGAACTGGTAGAGGATTCGCTTAATTTTTCAAGTACACATGTTTCTATGGATGCTCCCTTGCGTGAGGAAGAAGCAAATAATCTTTACGATGTAATGCTTAACGATGATTCGCTTGATCCGGAGGAGGAGTTGATGAACCTGTCATTGCGAAAAGAAATTGAAAGATCCCTGTCGACTTTGGGAGAACGTGAAGCAGAAATTCTAAGATTCTACTTTGGATTAAACGGCTACCAACCTTATACTTTGGAGGAAATTGGTGACGAGTTTGGATTAACAAGGGAGAGAGTAAGACAAATTAAGGAAAAAGCCATAAAAAAATTAAAAAATCAATACAGAAACAGATTACTTAAATCTTATCTTGGAAAGTAATCCAAAATTTATGGTACCTATTATTGCACCGTCTATCTTATCCGCCGACTTTAACAACCTTGGTAAAGACATAGAAATGATTAACCACAGCGATGCCGGTTATATTCATTTTGATGTGATGGATGGAGTTTTTGTTCCTAATATTTCTTTTGGAATCCCGGTTATTGAACATGTAAAAAAAATTGCTCAAAAACCTTTGGATGTGCATTTGATGATTGTAAATCCGGATGGTTTGATTAAAGCTTTTGCCAAGGCCGGTGCTTCAATTATAACAGTGCACTATGAAGCTTGCACACATTTACACAGAACAATTCAGTTAATAAAAAAACAGGGAGTTAAAGCCAGTGTTTGTCTTAATCCGCATACACCGGTAGATGTTTTGGACGACATCATCGATGAACTCGATATGGTGTTGCTAATGTCGGTAAATCCAGGATTTGGCGGACAGGTATTTATCGAAAATACTTACAAAAAAGTAAGGGAGTTAAAATCTCTAATAAATAAAAGAAACCCGGAATGTTTAATAGAAGTTGACGGCGGCGTTAATTTCGAAACCGGAAAAAAATTGTTGGAAAATGGTGTAGATGTTTTGGTTTCCGGCAGTTTTATTTTTGCATCACAAAATCCAACGGAAACCATCCGAAAACTTAAGGAGCTATAATTTACTTTGAGCTTCAATCCTGTTGCATAGTTCGGCATTCTCCTTTATCACAGATTTAGAAGCATCTCTAAGCATACATTCCGCAGAACAATCCGAACAATCATGGTGGTAAGAAAACTTTTCTTCCTGGTAATTTATTTTCCTTTCAGGGCGTTTTTTAGGTTTGAATTTTTGCATGACTTTTAAAACTGCAAGTGCGATTGCAGCTCCAATAATCATATATGTTAAAACTTCCTGAATCATATAAAATCAAATCTACCTTTCCTTTTATTACAATTTAATAATTGAAGTTGTTTAATCTTAAACAATTAAAATACTGATATGTCTGACAATTAATGCAGCAATCCACGCCAATGTTGTTGTATAAAGAATGGCAAATATTGCCCATTTCCACGATTCCGATTCGTTCTTAATTGCTACAACCACACCGATGCAAGGGAAATAAATCAGAATAAATACCAAAAACGCCAAAGCTGTGGGAGTGGTAAAAACTGTTTGTCCTTTTTTCTTTCCGGTTTCAAACTTTTCATCTCTTAGTTTATGCTGCAGATTTACGGTATCCTCATCTTCGTCCTCCGACTGATACAAAACTCCCATTGTACTGATTACGATTTCCTTTGCAGGTAATCCGGCAACCAGGGCAATGCTCATTTTCCAGTCGAATCCAAGCGGTCTCATTACCGGTTCTATCGATTTTCCAATTCGTCCCAAATAAGAATTAACCAACCTGTCCAACTCCATTTCAGCATCAAGTTTTGCAATTTGAGTCTCCTTTTCAGTCTCCCCAAAAGAAGTGTTTTGCTCAATTACAGAAATCTGTTCTTTAAATCCTTTGGTATTTTCTGTTTCGCGAGGAAAATATTCCAAAGCCCAAACAATAATTACCCCAACCAAAATAATAGTTCCTATTTTCTTTAAGTAATGCTGTGTTTTATCCCACATATGATAAAGAACATTTCTAACCGTGGGTAACCTGTATGTTGGCAACTCCATAACAAAAGGAGTTTCTTTATTTTTGAAATAGGTTTTATTTAAAATTTGAGCTGTTAAAAAGGCAAAGAAAATACCAACGGCATAAATACCAATCAGATATAAAGGTTGATACTTGTCAAAAAATGCAGAAATTATCAGAATATAAACCGGTAAACGAGCACTGCACGACATAAAAGGAATAATCATCATGGTAAGAATTCTATCCCCTTTGCTTCGCATTGAGCGTGTTGCCAGAATGGCCGGCACATTGCATCCAAAACCCATAATCATTGGGATAAAAGAACGGCCATGCAGTCCAAACCTGTGCATAATTTTATCCATAATAAATGCTGCACGAGCCATATAACCCGTTCCTTCCAGCAAGGAAATAAACAGGAACAGAATCAGAATATTTGGCAAAAAAACCAACACACTGCCTGTACCACTAATAATTCCGTTAACAATGAGGTCCTTTAACATTCCATCCGACATCTTTCCTGAAACAAAATCACCAAAAGCCAATACGCCCATATCTATCCAATCCATCGGATAGGCTCCCACTTTAAAGGTGACATAAAAGATTAAAAATAAAATGGAGGTAAATATTGGAAATCCCAGCAAGGGATGAGTTAGAAGATCATCTATCTTTTCCGACCGGGTTCTTTCACTTTGCATCGGGTCTTTAAATGTTTCTTTCAGGGCACCAACAACAAAACTGTATTTTGCATTGGTAATTACCGTTTCACTATCTTCATTTTCCAGAACCTCAATCTTATGAATTTCCTTTTCAGTACTTTTTTTGATATCCTCAAAATTTGAATAATTAGAAAGAAGTTCTGTTACCTGTTCATCTTTTTCGAGCATTTTAATCGCCAGAAAACGAGATGATATTTTATCTGTTATGGGTTTATTTTCTTTTATTTTCTTACGAACGATTCTAATGGCATCCTCAAGATCTTTTCCATAATTGATGTGGATATGCCTTGTAATTTTATCTCTGCCTTCAAAAACCTCAATTACTTTATCTATTAAACTATTCAGGCCTACACCCTTAGAACTGATAGTTGGTACAAAAGGAATTCCCAATAATTTTGAAATCTCTTCATGTTGAAGTGACTGATTCCTCCTTTCCAGTTCATCTACCATATTTAAAGCAGCAACCATCCGAACATCCATGTCGATGAGTTGTGTAGTTAAAAACAGATTTCTTTCCAGGTTGGTAGCATCCAGAACGTTGATTACAATATCAGGAGTCTGTTCGTATATAAACTCACGAACAAATATCTCCTCTTTTGAATAAGCAGTTAAACTATAAGTTCCCGGTAAATCGTAAAAATTGAAAGTATAACCTTTTGATTTAAATGTCGCTTTTTTGATATCTACCGTAACACCGCTAAAATTTCCAACTTTCTCTTTCGAACCTGAAATAAAATTAAATAGTGTTGTTTTTCCGCTGTTTGGATTACCCACCAATGCGATATTGATTGTTTTGGTTCTTTCGGATTGATTTACCAATTCGATATTACGATCGATTACTCCCTGAAAATTTTCGTTTTCTGATTTTTTAAATTCCTTCAGCGGAATTACTTCAATTAATTCGGCTTCAGATTTCCGAAGCGATACATTATAATTTATAATTTTAAATTCGAAAGGCCCTTTAAACGGTGCTGTTTTGATTACCTTAACTTCTTTCCCCTTAATGAATCCCATTTCCGAAATTCTCTTTCGAAATGAGCCGTGACCAAGCACCTTGGTAATCACAACAGTTTCACTATTTTTTACTTCACTTAACTTCACTTTTCCTCTTTCTCTGACTATCTAAATTTATTCTCATTAAAAATAAGCACAAATATAACCGAATTCCTTTCAATTGGATTGTGACATTCAGCAGTTTCGGCCAAAAATAATGTTGTTCATATTGTATTCATCATTTTTAAATGCTTAACGTTGTATTTAATAAGAACAAATAATTGGCAAACTTCTTTACTAATTACAACAAGTAATTATTTTTGTTCGATTATATAGTAGCAATGGAAGAAAATCAATATTATCAGAATATTCAAAAAGTGCTGGAAGAACTGCCGGAAAACTTCAGTGTTTTGGAAGAACAAATCGACATTGAGGTACAGATGAAATATTTTGAGGAAGCCAAAAAGATTCGTGCAAAGCATCTGGAAAATGAATATTTTGAAAAAAGAGAAGAGCTTTTTAATGATGATACAGATGATGAAAGAAAAAAAGAAATTTTGCTTTCAATTGCAATTATTGATGATGTAAGCGCTTTTCGAACCATTGAAAAATTTACCAGTCTGGCTGAGGGTGATTTAAAAATGTGGGCAGTTCTTGCATTCCAGGAAAGCCGGATGTTGATTCAAAGCTCATTGCTTGATGAACAGCAGGTTTTTATTTCCACCGGGCTTGGAGGAAAAGGTAAAAAACTTCGGTATTATGTGGTTTTTATCAACAAAGAGAAAAACTCCATGTTAAATTCAACGCAACAAAAACTGTTAAAAGATGAATTGATTTATGAGTTGAACAAAAATGACGGTGAATTTGAATCGATGGATTTTTCTGAAGGATTTTCAAATGTTCTGGTTATGTTGCCCCTTCAATCCGATTTAAAACAAATTCTCAGAAACACTATCGACGAATGTAATCAGTATGGTAATTTCCTGGATGAGGATATGATTGTTACCAATGTTAAAGTATTGTCGAGAAGTGAGATTCTGGATATGCTAAAGAAAAAAGATAATCCGATCGATGAACTGGAAGAAGAATAAAATTAATGTTGCAATTCAGGTATTGCCTGAAGCCGGTGGAAAAATAAAATACGATTTGGTGGATGCTGCAATTGAGGCGATCCGGAGAACAGGATTCAAATATCAGGTTTGTCCGTTTGAGACTGTTGTAGAATGTACTTATGAAGAACTACCCAAGGTGCTGGAAAGCATTCATGAATCCTGTAAATCTGCCGGAACAGAGAAAATGCTGACCAATTTAAAAATCCAGGTTGATTTTGCTCAGGGAGTTACGATTGAAGATAAAATGGAGAAGTACCGGTAAGAAGCCGGAAGTCAGAAGCCGGAAGATAAAAACTTTCAGGCTCTAAATTAATTTTTGTTATAATTTTACAAATCAATTTATGGATTAATTGAAAAATTGTATATTTGCACCGCTTTAAAAGCAAAATATACCGGACCTGTAGCATAATTGGATAGTGCACCTGACTACGGATCAGGAGGTTAGGGGTTCGAGTCCCTTCAGGTTCACAAAGGCTGTCAATTTTGATGGCCTTTATTTTTTATAGCAATGAAACTCAAAACAGGAAATTAATTAACAATCTGTTCTGGGAAAGATTACAAGTCTTCATTAAAAAAATCGTTTCCCTATTATTTACCATATTTGTCAACCAATAACATCCAATCATTCACATTCTGCCCAAACTGTTCTTTCATTCTTAAATTAACTGTTTCCCGCATTTCAATCGGCCAAATTTCTTTTCCATGAATAGCCCCTAAAACTGCACCCATAACCTGAGCATATGAATCGGTGTCATGACCAAACTCCATCATTAATTGCATCGAAGCAAGAGGATGATAATCTACAATTTCTGCGCAGGCCATGACCACTACAATTGGCACCCATGCTTCCCACCAATATGTTGTTTGAAGGTTATTTTCCAGCAAAACAAACAGTTTAGAAATATTCCCGTCAGCACGTTGAACCAGTTCATTTGAAATATCAAGCCATTTGTTTAATTGTCGGTCAACGTATAATACATTGTTATAATTGTACGGATCCACAGTTCGCATTGCTTCTTCGAAGTTTGTCCAGTTTCCGTCAGCCTGCAGGGCACGTGCCAAACCGGCTACCAGGGCAGAGTTTATATCTTTTGCAACACCAATATCAAAATATCCCAGTTCATAAGTTTTTAAATAGCACCATTCGGGATTTTCCGGATTTAAAGCAGCAACAGGCAAAAATGGCATTTGTCCTTCCATTGTCGGAATTCCTCCCCATATGCGTTCAACCGGATAAGCGTTTTTCTTTTTGCCCAATGCAGCATTGGTAGCATATTCAATTTCAGGAATCCACCAGTCATAGTGCTTTTTGTATTCTTCCGAAAGTTCGTTTCTAAAATCAAGTACGGCTTGTGCAAATTTTTTCCGTGTAAGTTTACCCTTGTTCTTCTTTAAACAATTAAAAAATATAATCTTAAATCTGGTATCGTCAGTAATTGTTCCTTCCCTTCCATATGCTTCCCATTGGGCAAAAGGTTCCACTTCTTTTGGATAGGGTCGAAGTTTAAAAAGTGCTCCCAGTTCTTCTATTCCTTTTTTTGTGATTTTTTTATTAGTCGTGCTCCAGTAACTTCGTTCAGGTGGCGAGACAAATTCCACAGGTCCTCCTGCAGCATCACCAATTGCAGAGCCAATGAGCATTCCCTCAATTTTTGAGTTTAATGAGATTTGACTTTCATTAACGGCAATTTCTTGCGAAAGCACCTGAAAATAGCATGTCAGGATTAGGAAAAAAAGGAATGCATTTTTCATTATGTTTGAAATCTTAGTTGGCTTCAATAGCACCTCCATGTCCACGGTACAAATCAAGAGCAGAATCCAGATCAATAGCAATTACTGTTACATTTTTATCCAACATTTCAGGTTTTAGTTCCACCTGAAGTACTCCGGGTATTCCGTGCCATGCAGCACCGCCATTTCGTTCAAATGACAAGGTTTTATCTGTTCCTACCAAACGAATTTGTTTTACTTTATTCTTGATTCCTTTGATAACCACATCATCTTTTGGGATGTCCAGAAAAAAACAATACAATGTTTTTTTGTCTTTTGAAAGTGTGGTAGGTCCGTAAAAATGGCCAAAAGGTAAACCGCGTACCGAACCATAAATGGCCTCTTCATGTTTTTTAGTCCAACGCCCCAACTGTTTTAATACTTCTGTTTGCTCATGAGTAATGGTGCCGTCTTCTTTGGGGCCGACATCAAGCAGAAGATTACCTCCCATACTTATGCAGTCTGAAAAAGTTCTGATGATATAGTTCACCGATTTTTGATTGTTATCATCAACCTGGTAGCCCCAGGAATCATTGATCGTCATGCACAATTCCCAAGGACCTTCCGGCCCATGAATGGGAACTCCCTGCTCAGGAGTGGCATAATCTCCATACCCGCTCATTCGCGAATTTAAAATGGTTTTTGGATTCGAACTTAACAGCATTTCCCGCACTTCAGACATTCTCCATTGTTCTGCCGTTCTTGACCAGTCTCCGTCAAACCACCAAAGGTCAGGTCTGATGAGCTCATCAACCTCTTTTAACTGAGCCCTGTGAAATTTCAGAAAATCCTCCCATCGCTCAAGATCTGCTTCATCGGTTTGTGGATAATCAAAAGGATTGGTATTGTTCGAAGCCCTGTTTGGACCATTATGTACCGATGCATAAGATGGATGCGACCAATCGAGATGTGAAAAATATATACCAACTTTTAAATCATGGTCACGCAATGCTTTTGCATAAGGACTAATCAGATCTCTTTTGGCAGGCGTTTTTTTCACCACACTCAAATCACTTTGTTTTGTATCCCAGAGAGCAACACCGTCATGATGTTTTGATGTTAACACAGCGTACCTGGCTCCAGCTTCCTTGAACAGTTTCGCCCATTGCTGAGGATCATATTTACTTGCTGTAAAACCATCCAGTTGTTTCATATAATCATCATAAGAAATCTCATTGTTGTAAAACGACCATGATTCTGAAATGCCGTACACTGCATATATTCCATAATGGATAAATATTCCAAGTTTTGCATCAGCAAACCATTCCATTTTTTCCTGGTCAACTTTTACTTTTTTGCCGGATTCTTTTTCTTCTACGTCTGATGCAAAGACATTGATTGCCATTATCAATAAAAGGGCAAAAGCAGCTGCTTTTTTGATAAAACTTTTTCTTCTTTCAGTTTTCATTGGTTGAGTTTTTTAGTTTAGCGTTTTATAATTTTAATATTTAAATATTAGTCCGCAAGATGATTTTGTAAAAAGCCGTGTTCTTATTGAAATTTTGTCAATCCCCTAATTTTAGCTTTTCAACTATCTCTTAATTTTTAGATTCTTGTTGCTGTTTTCCAAAAATAACAACAATTTCCAATTTATTGATTTGAATTTATGAAAGCCTGATTGAACTCACCCTTGAGTTTACTTCAAGCCGGTTAAGCTGAACATTTTGAAGTTTTTATTTTCTTGCAGCAGCCAGGTTCAGACAGCAGAATATGATTCACTTTTTATCCGGATAAAACTTTACACTTTTTATCAGAAACTCACTTTCCTCCATATAAGGAGCTTTAACCGCGTTATTCATTATTAAGTACTTGGGTTGATCGGAAGAAAAAGAAGGCTCCTTGCTTCGGAAACTGTTGACAAGTATTCCATCCAGATAAAACATATATCCATCAGGTAAAACTCTTACTGCATACTTATGTACTTTTCCGTCATAAGGATGCATTTGCCGGAGTCTTTCATTGGTAGCATATTTGTCGGGGTGCCAGCCATAATGTACAACGTTTTCAATTCCACCCCTGCCGTTGTTCTCGGCAAAGTCTACCTCTGGAATAATGTGGGTTTTACCAATTTCAGGCACAAAATAATCGGGATGCAATAGCCATAAAGCTGCCCATGTTCTGGGAAATACAGCCTCAACTTCCCAAATCCCATAAGGTTGATAAAAACGATTCCATGTACTGTCTTTATCCCAGGTTGTAAGGCATCCGCAAATCCAATTGTAATTTCCCGATTTTTGCCAGGTTGTAATTTCTCCTGCTTCTTTGATACATTTAATAACTAATCCTTCCGGCCTGAGTTCGACCATGTCGGCACGAAAAAGAACCGGATTTTCATTATAGAATTCCTTGTCAACAATCTTAAAATTATCGGTTAATTCTTCCACCGAATCAAAATAACATTCGAACAAAGGTGTTTGAATAAGGGGCTGTAAAATTCTTCGGCTACACCCCATAAAAACGAACACAAAAATTAGAATTATTATTTTCTTCATGTATCCCTTTTACGTATCTTACTCTTTCAGGATACCTCTTTGGGGCTTAAAATCATTCATGAATTACAGGGGGCATTAATTTTCAGATATAAGATTCCGGCTTCATTAACCTGATGTTGATTGATTTGAAGAAGCAGTAAAGCACCTATTGAAATGAAAGTCTTTACCTTTTATACTATCTCCTCTTCCACTTTCAATTTTTTGCGTTTACTGTTTTTCTGTTCTTTACCGTTGCCGTAGCCATAGCCGTAACCATAGCCATAACCGTAGCCATATCCATAGCCGTAACCATAACCGTAGCCATAACCACCGGAGAATCCGTATTTTGCTTTTCCAAGACGAATATCGTTAACGATCAATCCAACACCTTTTAGGTTGTGTTTTGTCACCTCATCCAATGCAGTTTTTAAACCCTGTGCATGCGTATATTTATGACGAACCACAAACAAGTTGGAATCGATAATATCATTCAACTGGAACATATCTGCAACATATCCCACCGGAGGTGTATCAATCAAAATCACATCATATTCTTTTCTTAATTCCCCCACAAGTTCCAGCATTTTTTCATCGGTAAGCATCTCCGACGGATTTGGTGGTATAGGGCCTGCAGGAATCAGTTTTAAGAAGGGGTGTTTGGTTTTGCATGTAATTTCTTCCAGACTTGCCTTTCCGATAATATAATTTACCACTCCAAGTTCTGTTTTTAAATCAAACTCTTCAATCATTTTAGAGTTGCGTAAGTCCAAATCAAGTATTACCGTCTTTTTACGCATTAAGGCAAAGGATGAAGCCACGTTTATGGTAGTATACGACTTTCCTTCTTTTGGGAAAGTTGAAGTTACCGCAATAACAGGATTTTCTTTTCCCTTACAAATCAGGTTCAATTTGTTTCGTATCGAACGATAAGGTTCACTGGCCGGTGAATTGGGTTTATCCAAAACCAGGGTGCGGCTTCCAAATTCTTTAACATTATGAAATACATGGCCGATAATCGGGAAATGTGTAATCGATTTAATTTGATCTTCCGATAAAATCTTGTTATTGAAAAAATCACGCAGAAAAATGATTCCTGCAGGAAATGCTAATCCCAATAAAAGAGCAATCGCGTAAATTCTTTTAGATTGTGGCTCAACCGGAAAATCACTTCCTTTGGCCTCTTCGATAACCTGACTATCAGGAATATTTGAAGCTTTTGCAATTTGTGCTTCCGACAGTTTTTGTAGAAGGAAAGTATATATTTCGTTATTTAACTGGTAATTCCTTTCGATATTTACAAAACTTCTTTCTGTTGCCGGAAGTCGTTTTATCTGCGCTTCGTAACTTCTGATTCGTTTATTTAAATCGGTTAAAGCAATATCAGACTGCGTAATAATATTGGTTGTATTTTCCAGCAATGAGTTTTTTACACTCTCTATCTGCGCGTTCAAACGCAAAATCGTGGGGTGTTGTGAGTTTTCGCGAATGGAAGTCTGACTTGATTTCTGAGTAATGAGTTCATTCAACTGCAATATCAAACTATTTAACAGCGGATCTGCAATTCCCATCGCCGAAGGTGCGATAACAGTTTCCAGTTCCTGGTTCGATTCAATATAATCCTGAAGGTAGTGGTAATATTTGTTTTGTGTTTCCAGCTGAACAAGTTCGTCATTTAAATCTGCCATTTGCTCCAATAGTTGCTGGGATTGCGCCGACAGATTCAGCACCTGGTTTTCGCTTTGAAACGATTCCATCCTGTTTTCCGAGATATTGAGTGAATCTGAAATATTTTCTAACTGTGCATCAATAAACTGGATGGTACGGTTGGCATTTTCATTCTTTTTCCCCAGGTTATCTAAGGTATAAATCTCTGTAAGTTTATTTAAAAAGTCAATTCCTTTCTGACGGTTCTGATCACTAAGGGTTAAATGTAAAATCGTATTATATTCATCAGGATAATTGACATTTAAAGCTCCCTGATACTGTTTCACCAGACTTTCTTTCGTATGAAATCTGAATAAATAGTTGTTTTCAGCTTCCGGATTAAAACGTTCGTTTAATAAAATGGTAAAGGAAAATTCATCAGAAGACAGACGAGTCCCCGGCTCAATTATTTTTGAAAAAGAAAACTCAGGAATTTTTTTAATTGTTCTTTTATCCAAATAACTGTATACCGCAGCTTGTTCACCACTGGCACTTATGGTAAGTTGACCATCAGTGGAAATTGAAAGCTCAAAATTTGTTCCTATCATTTGCGGATGATCTTTATCCCAAATTACCTGGAAAGGAACACCTTTGTAGCTTTCAGATATTTTGATATCTCCAACGGTAAAATAACTTACTTCAAAATTTAACTCATCTATGGTTTTGCTTATGACAGGTGTTGACCTTAGAATTTCCATCTGGTTATAGATATTCTGCATACTCCCCATGCCTCCCAACCCCTGGAAAACATCTCCTACCGGTCCGGTACCTGCCGACAAGGTATTTGAACTCATATACGGATCTTCAAAAAGCATGGTTGTTTTTAATTCATATATTGGAGTGGTATAACGTACATAAAGAAAGGCCAAACCTCCACACACAATTACAGACAATAAAAACCAGTACCAGTTTCGAAGTATTTTAAAAACAAATTTTTTGATATCAGCTGAGTCGTTTTCCTCAATCTGATTGTAAGTGTTTATATTTTGATTTTCTACTACATTCATTTTAAAAGAAATAAATTTAATATAAGCAAGAGGGTTGAAGTTACAGCAAGTCCCAAACTCAGGCGCTGGCCATAAGGTACATTTTTATCTCCATACACCTTATCACGGTGTTCCACGTATACAATATCGTGTGGCAAAATATAATAATAAGGAGACTGAATTACATCGGGTGAAGTCAGATCCAGTTCCGCAATATGTTTTCCCTGTGGTAATTCACGAATTACTTTTACATTTTGTCTGTTTCCCCAATCTGTAAGGTCACCGGCAGTACCCAAAGCCTCAAAAATTGTTAACTGATTTTTGACCATTAATTTTTGACCCGGAGTTTTAACTTCTCCCAGCACCGTGATATTCCTGTTTACCAGCTTAACAAAAACAGAAGCACTTTGCAGGTATTTATCAACCCCTTGCTGAACAATTTCCTGAACTTCTCCAATCATCTTACCCCCTACTTCTATTTCTCCAAGTTGAGGATAGCTGATTTTGCCTTCGTTATCCACAAGGTAAGTTATCAGTTCCATGCCACTTTGAGAGTTTCCTGAACTGGCAGTACTTTGGACTCCGGTTAAATTTAAAAAAGCTGCATTAAGCGGATCATCACTTATTACCTGTATATATAACTGGTCATTGGGCCTGATTTTATAATCTTCAGGTGCCGGCCCATCCTCATAAGTCTGATCGGTTTCTATGCCATACATGTAATTAATCTCTTCCAAAGGAACAGGAGCTTTACATGATGCTACAATAATTAAAAGCAATAAAACAAAAAGATTTGTATTTCGAGATTTATGGTTCATGCTTAATTACGCTAAGTGATTTGCAGTGCCAAAAGTAATATTTTTTTATAAAGTTTTTCTGCTATTTACCACAAGGAACAGAAAATTAAGATTCAAAAGATCGCATGTGAGATTATTATGTTAAAATCATTGATTATTCCTGTTAACCTCCTTTGAATGTGAATAAAAAAACACCGGCTCAGCAACCATACCTGGTTTGCAAAACTATAAATATTCCCGTTTACACCTGATTGTTTTAAAACAACAATTTTATTCAATTAAACTTAATATAAATTCAATCTAAACTATAAGATCTTGATAAGTTCTGCAGTTCCGGAGTTTGCCCAATAAAATCAATTTATATATTTGTATTTCGTTTTGAGTATTTTTTTTACTCACTTATAATTAGAATTTCTAAAATCCCGGCATAAATATCATGTAACCGAGAAGGCGAAGCCGTCTGGAAAACAAGGCAAAAGTTGAGCAAAGCGAATTGAAAATCGGCCTTAGCCAAACCCTGACCGATAGCGTCAGTGGCTCGAAGTCTCAGTTTTTAGTCTCGGTCTCAGTTGACAACAACCAGAAGCTCATTCTACAGAAAAAATCTTAATTAAATTCATATCAAAGATTTTACCTATTTTTGTTCTAAGTAAAAATTATTGTTGAGAAAATGGAATCAGATTTACTTAAAAGAATAACTATCAATCCTGAAATTTGTCATGGTAAACCAACCATCAAAAATACCAGGCATTTGGTTGAGGGAATACTGGAATATTTAGCGGGTGGAGATTCAACCGAAGATATATTAAATGAATTTAAAGAGCTTGAAAAAGAAGATATTCTTGCATGTCTGGCCTTTGCTGCAAAATCAATTCATTTTAAAGACATGGAATTTCCTGCTGCATGAAACTTATCATTGACGCCCATTTACCAAAATCGATTTGTAATTATTTTATTGATTGTGATTGTATCCATACAAAAGACTTATCTCAGGGGAACAAAACAAAAGATTCATTTATTAACGAAATCTCGATAAATGAAAAAAGGGCGCTTATAACAAAAGATAGCGACTTTTATTACTCATTTATAGCAAGTAATAAGCCTTATAAATTGGTCTTAATTAAGTTTGGGAACATGAGAATTACTGAAATAAAAGAATACTTTGAACGTAACAGCAAACAAATTAAAACACTACTGGAAAAACATTCTTTTATTATTCTTGAAAAAGGTAAAATAAGGGTTCTGGAATAAAACTTTAAATTAAAAGACAAGTTGAGTTTGATGTTTATACAATTGGTAGCAACTGAAATAAATACCAGAAGCAAGAAGCCAAAGGCAAAAAGCCGCTTGTTGAGCAATGCGAAACCCTGACCGATAGCATCAATGGCTCGAAGTCTTAGTTTGTAGTCACAGTATCAGTCGACAGTTTAATGTAACTAACACTATTAACTAATAACAAAATAACAATATAGCAATTTAACAGTATAACAATTTAACAATAGGCAATAGGCAAACGGCAGTAGGCAAAAAAGACGGAAGTTGACCAACGCCAAATCCTGACCGATAGCGTCAGTGGCACTAAGTCTCAGTTTTCAGTCTCAGTCGGCAGTATCTTATAACCAATAAATAGCAAAAAGGCAATAAGCAGTAGGCAAAAGCAATTAGCTAGAAGCGAAAAGCCAGAAGTTGAGCAAAGCGAAACCCTGACCGTTAGCGTCAGTGGCGCGAAGTCAGAAGTCGGAAGCCAACCTGACGCTCATTTCATTCGGTCAGGACAGGACAACAGGCATCCCCGCCTGAATGACGAAGTCGGGCAGGTAGCAACAACCAACAATATAACAATATAACAATATAGCAATTTGACAATTTAACAATTTGACAATTTAAAAATAGGCATCCTGACGCTTGTTAAACTTGGTCAGGACAGGACATCCAACAACCCCGCCTGAATGACGCAGTCGGGCAGGCAACAACCAACAACCAACAACCAATAACAGTTTAACAATTTAACAATAGGCAATGGGCATTCTGACGCTCGTTAAACTCGGTCAGGACAGGACAACCATAAACCATCCTGACGCTCGCTCATCTCAGTCAGAACAGGACAACTAACAACCATCCTGACGCTCGTTAAACTCGGTCAGGACAGGACAACTAACAACTAACAACCAACAATTTAACAGTTTAACAATAGACAATTAGCAATTAGCCTTCCTGACTCTCGTTTACTCGGTCAGGACAGGACATCCAGTAACATGCTCGATTCCATCATTACATCCAAAACCCGAATAAAGCTCCTGTTAAAGTTTTTTTTAAACAGCGAGACAAAAAGCTATTTGCGAAACCTGGAGCAGGAGTTTGGCGAGTCGACCAACGGCATTAGGGTTGAACTGAATCGTTTGGAAAGTGCAGGACTGTTAAAGACCGAAGTCTCAGGGCACAAAAAATTCTTTAGTGCCAACACCCATCATCCCTTATTTAAGGACATTAATAACATTCTTAAAAAGTTTGTTGGAATAGATAAAATCATCGATGCAGTGGTCAGCAGGGTTGGAGATT
The DNA here is from genome assembly GCA_913063265.1 of uncultured Prolixibacteraceae bacterium. GTDB lineage: Bacteria > Bacteroidota > Bacteroidia > Bacteroidales > Prolixibacteraceae > Draconibacterium. Next base: position 29,670 of record CAJXZG010000053.1, read on the forward strand.
TGGAAGCCGCTTACCTTACCGGGGATATTGCCAAAGGAAGAGATTCTAAAATAATAGATCTTGTGTTGGTTGGCAAAAAACTGGATACCAATTATATCAATTCCTTGTCCACCAGGGCTGAAGAATTTGTCGGACGAAAAATCAGACATCTGGAACTCACTAGCGAACAAATGGCAGACTATTATGAAGATAAACCTGCTTTGTTGATTTGGAAGGCTGATAAAACATAAAACAGTTGCATTTAGGCTCGTTTCTCTTTTTAACCTGGAATATCAATGGGAATAGTTTAAATCAAACCTATTCTTCAACATTTTAGTATCTTTGAATATCAAATAAATTCATTATAAATTAATGAAACGCAGGGAAATAATAGAGAAGGTAAAGAAAATTATTTTGAAGCACTGCAAACCTGAAAGAATTTACATTTTTGGTTCGCAACTTGAAATGGGTAATAAAACTCCTGAAGATATTGATATTGCATATGATTGCTCCGGGGATAATAACTTACTTTTGATAAAGGAAGAAGTTTCACAAATATCAACACTTTTAAAAATTGATGTTGTAAATATTGCAAGAACAGATGAAAGATTCAGAAACCGGGTGCTTAATACCGGGAAAGTATTATGGTCATCTACAAAACTACTTCGCTTTGAAGATGCGCTTTTAAATTATGGAAATGCTTACAAACGGTTTAAAGAATTAATTGAAAGGGAGCAATATTACAAAGAGGATGGTTATGGTGATGTGTTTTTGGATATTGCTGTTAAACGTTTTGAATTTACCTTTGAAATGGCATGGAAAGCATGTAAAAGAGCACTTGATTATCTGGGTTATGGCTGCAAATCTCCACGTGAATGCCTTAAAGAAGCTTATGCCCAACAATTTATTTCTAATGAAGGGGTATGGTTGGAAATGCTTGAACAAAGGAACCTTTCAGCTCACATTTATGATGAAGTTAGTATAGACGAAATAAAAAACGACCTCAAAACATATCTGGAAAATTTTGAACAACTTAAAGGAAACCTGGAATATTTACTAAACCGGGAATTGAACCAATAATAAATATTCAAAATCACTTCCTTATCCTCAAAATTTAAAAAAATCAATTGCAGTCAGGTATCCATTACCAGGAGACTTGAGATTGCCGCATTTGTGGGTAAAATGTAAGGGATATTTGACAAAGGAGATTCGGAATATATGAGGATGGGAAAAACCAATGCAAACCAATATTCTAAAAAAAGACAAAAACACAGATATATGAAAGACCAAATTAAAATAGCAATCATAGGCCTTGGATACGTTGGCCTACCCTTAGCAGTAGAATTTGCAAAAAAATTCCCGGTAGTGGGATTCGACATCAACCAGAACCGTGTCGACGAACTCAATTCCGGAACCGACTCCACCCTGGAAGTAGATGACGATAACTTACATTCCGTTCTTGTCATCCCGAATCCGGCTAGTGCCGGAGAGGGATCTCACGAAAAAAACACCGGGTTAAAACTTACCACCAATCCTACATACCTCGCTTCCTGCAATATCTTTATCATCACCGTCCCCACCCCAACCGATAAAAACAACCGACCGGTATTGACACCATTGGTAAAAGCCTCTGAAACGGTTGGAAAAGTTTTAAAAAAGGGAGACATTGTTATTTATGAATCCACCGTTTACCCGGGGGCTACCGAAGAAGATTGTGTTCCTGTGCTCGAACAAGTTTCAGGAATGGTGTTTAACAAGGATTTTTTTGTGGGTTACTCACCCGAAAGGATTAATCCCGGTGATAAATTACACACCGTTACCAAAATCAAAAAAGTCACATCAGGTTCCACCCCCGAAATAGGGAACGTAGTTGATGATTTATATAAAAAAGTGATTGTTGCCGGAACTCACCTTGCTCCTTCCATTAAAGTAGCCGAAGCTGCCAAAGTAATCGAAAACTCACAACGCGATATCAATATTGCCTTTGTAAACGAACTGGCAAAAATCTTTAGCAATCTTGGTATCGATACCAAAGACGTTCTGGAAGCAGCCGGAACCAAATGGAATTTTCTTCCCTTTTCGCCGGGTCTGGTAGGCGGACACTGCATTGGTGTTGACCCCTACTACCTGGCACAAAAAGCACAGGAAAGCGGTTATAATCCCGAAATCATTCTGGCCGGACGACGAATGAATGACGGAATGGGCGCCTGGGTAGCTTCTCAAATTGTTAAGCTGCTTATTCAAAAAGGGCATGCCGTAAAAGACAGTAAGGTTTTGGTTTTGGGAATCACTTTTAAAGAAAACTGCCCCGATATCCGTAACACCAAAGCCATCGATGTAATTAACGAACTAAAATCCTACGGCTGCAAGGTCGATACTTACGATCCATGGGCCAACAAAGAAGAAGTCAAACACGAATATAATTTAGACCTGGCAGACAACTACACAGAAAATAAATACGATGCAGCGGTATTAGCAGTAGCCCACAACGAATTCAAATCTCTCGACCTCTCCAAACTCCGCAATGGGCACAATGCTGTGATTTATGATATTAAAGGGATTTGGGATAAAGAGTTGGTAGACGGCAGACTGTAGTACTTAATTCTCCTCCTGTTAGGAGGAGTACCCTGACTGGCAACGTCAGGGGGAGGTGGTTTTTGAAATATTTTTCTATTAAATTAATAAACCACCTCGTCTTTTGGCTCGTTCCTCACCAAAATCCACTCCCTGCCTACCGTCAGGCAGGCTCCTTGAAGGAGGAGCAATCTTTCAAAGTAAGTTTAGAGGCAAAAGTATTACAAACATAGAATTAACAACTCCATCGCTACCCCTGCCCCCTAAAGGGTGAAACCTCCGCACGGTTAGATAAAAAATAAAGAATTAAATACTCCGTAAGTAAACATAACAAAATACTACTTAACAAACCCAAATCCGTCATTAGACGGATACGAGCGCAGGCCAAATCCCTATAACCATCGGGATGGCCCGGGCCAGCGCTGGCTTAAGCGAGGAAGGATAAAACAAGTTTACGAGTTACATTGAACACCTTTAAAGTGAACAATAAAAGTGAAATGAAATTTTCTTGACCTTTTTGTTTCGTCCCGATTGAAACATCGGGATGAAGGCCTCCGGCAGGAGAAATAAAAAATATAACAAATTACAACTATGAAAATACTAGTAAGCTGGAATTTACAACTCCTTCGCTACCCCTAACCCCTAAAGGGGAACCCTGACACACAAACAGTCTGAATGAATAATATCGATTTAAATATACACAACTTCCAAAATCCTGATGCAATCAGGATAAGAGCGAAGGCCGATCCCGATAGTTATCGGGATGGCCCGGGCTAGTGAAGGCTTGTGCGTGGAAGGATAAAATTTTCTTGATTCTTTTCTTTAGTTTTCTCATCAAGGAGAAAAGTAAAAGCCCGTCCGGCTTGAGGACATAAAAAAATTTAATTATGAAAATACTAATCACCGGAACTGCCGGATTCATTGGATTTCATTTAGCAAAAAAGTTACTTGAAAGAGGTGACACCGTCATCGGAATCGATAACATCAACGATTACTACGACGTTAACCTAAAATACTCCCGCCTCGCCGAAACCGGCATCAGCCGCGAAGCAGAAACCTGGCACCAAAAAGTACAAAGCACCAAATACGACAACTACAGCTTTGTACGTATGAACCTCGAAGACCGGGAGGAACTAAATACACTTTTTGAAACAGAAAAGTTCGATAAAGTCTGTAACCTGGCAGCACAAGCCGGCGTGCGTTACAGCCTCGAAAACCCACATGCATATATCAATGCCAACATTGTAGGTTTTATCAATATCCTCGAAGCCTGCCGGCATAATAATATTAAACATTTGGCCTATGCCAGCTCCAGCAGCGTATATGGCAACAACACCAAAATGCCGCTAAGCACCAGCGACAGTGTTGACCACCCCATAAGTTTGTATGCCGCTACAAAAAAAAGCAACGAGCTGATGGCGCATACCTACAGCCATTTGTTTGGTATTCCAACCACAGGTTTACGGTTTTTTACGGTTTACGGCCCCTGGGGACGCCCCGACATGGCGCTCTTCCTGTTTACCAAAGCCATCCTTGCCGGAGAACCCATCAAAGTTTTTAACAACGGCAATATGGTGCGGGATTTTACTTATGTAGATGATATTGTGGAAGGAGTAGTAAGGGTAATAGACACGCCCCCTGCACACGGTAATTTAGAAGCACGAGTCAGCGAGGAACGTAGTGACGATGCTGCCCCATCCCATCAGCACAATGCCAATTCCGAACCTCATTCGAACAGCACAGATGCGCCTTACAAAGTCTACAACATCGGCAATTCTTCTCCGGTGCCTCTTACCGACTTTATAGATGCCATTGAGCACCACCTGGGGAAAAAGGCACAAAAAGAAATGATGCCCATACAACCGGGTGATGTGCCAAGAACCGAAGCCGATGTTACAGACCTGGTTGAAAATTTAGGGTATAAACCAGATACCTCTGTAAAAAAAGGTATTGGTGAATTTATTAAGTGGTATAACTTTTATTTAAAAACAGAATTTACATTGTAATACCTTCCTTCTCTTCTCTTATTTGAAGAAAATAAGAGGCATTATTCCCTTTTAGTTAAACTAGTTTCAATTTAATAAGAGTTGAAACTGAATATTGGGGAAACAAAATAGTTGAGAATAGAGCACACAAATATTATGAAATAAAATGAGAAAGAAGTTTATATGATGGCAAAAAGTACTATTTCAATTATTATAAGCAAAGTTTTTGGCAGGTTTAAAGCTGTTATAAATTGGTATTTGTTTAAGATTGCAAAAAACTGGGTAATTCTAAATAATATAAGTAAAAGTATAAGACCCTTTATTTGGAAACTAACCGGAGTACAGATAAATGGTAAAGTTTCAATTGGATATGATGTTTATTACGATATAGGCAACGCATCACATATTATTATTGAAGACGGAGTTTGGATTGCTAGTCGAACCCTATTATTATGCCACAAAAGAGATTTAAGAAATTACTGTATTGATGATGATTATAATAAACTGCCACACATTAAAAGAAATATCATTTTAAAGCGCGGTTGTTGTGTGGGAATGGGGGCTATTGTAATGCCTGGTGTCACTATTGGTGAAGGAGCAATTGTTGGTGCTGGAGCAGTAGTAGTGAAAGATGTACCTGCATGGTCAATCGTTACGGGTTCCCCTGCAAAAGTTATAAAAAAGATTAAAACAAGAGAAAACTAAAACTTCCGAAATTTTTCTAAGCAATGAAACTATTAAACTTATTATATTATACAAAAGTTGCTACGCGCTATTTAAATGGAGTTTTTTATAACATACTGCTATTGAGCTTTAAAGCAAAACGTTTACGGGTAGGACGAAATGCTCAAATTTATGGTAATAAAATTGTAATAGGACAAAATGTAAAAATAGCAACGAATGTAAGTATATTTAGAAATGTAACTATCGGCAGCAATGTTAATATTGGTGATAATGTAGAAATTAGGTGCAACAAATCTAATAAAATTAGTATCGGAGACAATTGTACCGTTAATCGGAACAGCCTTATAATGGGTATGGTTTCTATTGGTAATTATTGTATGATAGCTCCGAATTGTGTTGTAGTTGGTTCCAATCATGTTTTTTCGGACATTTCAAAAAATATAAAAGAACAAGGTATTCATAGCAAAGGAATTAAGATCGAGGATAATGTTTGGTTAGGTGCAAATGTAGTAGTATTAGATGGTGTCAACATAGGAAAGGGTAGCGTTATTGGAGCTTCATCGGTAGTTACAAAAAACATTCCACCTAACTGCATTGCGGTTGGAAACCCTTGCAAAATTATTAAAGTTAGAACAATGCAATGAGTATTAAGGTTAAAGCAGTAAGGGGATTTCTTTGGACAGCTACTGGAACAATTGGAAGTGGACTGATTAGCTTTTTGGTAACCATTATTTTAGCACGTATACTTGGACCCTACGAATTCGGATTACTAGAAATAATTATTGTATTTACAACAATCTCAACAGTTTTTATAGATAGTGGTTTTTCTCAGGCGATAATTCGGGATAATAATCCATCTCAAAAGGATTTATCCTCTGTTTTTTTTTTACAAATAGCTATTGCAATAATAATATACATTTTACTTTTCTACCTAGCTCCACCTATTGCTCATTTTTTCGATGCTAATGAACTAATACCACTTACAAGATTTGTTTTTTTAACACTTATTTTTGATTCCTTCTCCCTTGTACAAAACGCTAATCTTAATCGTCAACTTAAATTCAAACCATTTGCACTCGCCTCAATCATTGCGATTTTATTATCCGGAGCAATTGCAGTCGTAATGGCTTTTAATAACTTTGGAGTTTGGGCCTTAACCAGCAATTTTGTTCTTACATCATTACTTAGAAGTGTATTGTTATGGTTGCAAGTAAAATGGCGGCCTTCATTCCAAATAAGCTCAAAATCAATACAGAAATACTTTAAATTTGGTGTAAATCTTCTTATACAAGGTCTTATTGACAAAGTGGTCTCTAATCTGGAATCCATTTTAATTGGTAGAGTATATTCTAAACAATCGTTGGGGTATTTTGCACAATCACGAAAATTTAATGCTTTTCTTAGCCAACCAACAACAAACGTAGTTCAAAAAGTTACCTATCCATCTTTGGCTAAAATAGCAGATCAACCAGAAAGGTTAAAAGAAGGATATCGGAGAGTAATTGGAATAACGATGTTCTGTATTGCACCCTTAATGATATTTACAATCGTTTCATCTGAAAATTTCATTACGGTGGTTTTTGGTGAAAAATGGCTAAAATCCTCAGAATATCTTAGGTTGTGGGCAATATGGGGTGTATTTTATCCGGTAAGTTCTGTTTACACTAATGTATTTCTAGTCAAAGGAAAAAGTAAATTATTACTTAAAATATCCAGTATAAAACAGGTGTTACGCATTATTTCAGTAATTATGCTGGTAAAAATTGGTATTATGCCTATGCTTTGGGGAATCATTGCAGTGGCAATTGCCAGCACATTTATGTATACATACTTTGGAGGAAGATTAATAATGTATAAACAACGTGAAATGTTCAATGACTTAACTAAAACGTTTATAACCTCTCTCATTTCTGCACTCATGGTATATTTAACAACCAAATTCATTCTGAATAGTAATTACTATTTCGGGTTTGTTGTTCAATTGATAGTGATGGTATCTACTTATTTCATATTAAATAGATTCGTTGTCAAAAACATCTATTTTTTTGAAGTTAAAGAAATTCTTAGCTCGCTACTAAAAAAGAATAACAATATATAATGAAGCAGTTATTAAGATTCATAAATAAAAAAATCCAGTATAATGCAACTATTTGGAATGTGGGTATTACTCATTATGAACCAGATATTCTCCTCACATTCGGTTACCAACCACACATCCGTTGGGTTCAACATAGCTTTGGAGACAGATGGTTTGCAGATCCGTTTATCCTTTCAGTATCAACAGATGAATATGAACTATTAGTAGAAGAATTTGATGAACATAACCAAAAAGGAAAAATATCTAAAATGA
>CAJXZG010000054.1 GCA_913063265.1 uncultured Prolixibacteraceae bacterium
AAGCCTTCGTGATGAAATGAGAAATGGAGGAGGTGATCGTGAATCGATGAGAGAAGATATGATGAAAATTCGCGATGAACAGAACAAGGAAATGAAAAAGATCTTATCTGATGATCAGTACAAAAAATACGAAAAATATTTAGAGGAAAGACGAGCGGAAATGCGTCAAAGAGGAGGAGGTAGAAGATAATTCTGATTAGTGATAGATAGTTTGGTTTAGTTTAAAAGAAGGTTCGCGTGCGCGAGCCTTCTTTCTTTATGTAAGTAAAAGTTTATTTCTTTTAAAAAGAATGCTTTAAGGCCAGCATTTTAATTGCTGTAATTGCAGCTTCATCACCTTTATTGCCATGTTTGCCTCCGGCTCGGTCCAATGCCTGTTGCTGATTGTCTGTAGTCAATACTCCAAAAATAAATGGTTTATTGTATTTAAGATTTAAATCTTTTATTCCCTGGCTTACCCCTTCGCAAATATAATCGAAATGACGTGTTTCGCCCTGAATTACGCAGCCCAAAACAATTACAGAGTCAACATCGGTAAATTCTGCAAGAAATTGTGCACCCAGCGGAAGTTCAAAACTTCCCGGAACATGCTTTAGAATAATGTTTTCTTCTTTTGCTCCATGCCTTTTTAAAGTTTCAATTGCACCTTCAGCAAGCGCAAATGTTACTTCAGGATTCCATTCGGCTACTACCAATCCAAATTTCATACTTTCTGCTGATGGAACCGAATTAAAATCATATTGAGATAAATCTTTTGTTGCCATATTAATGAAATAAAAAACCCCTCAAAAGAGGGGTTAAATTAATGTCTTGTTATTTCAGATTAACCTAACTTATTTTTTAAGCGTGCAATATATCTGTCCGCTGCGGTGCCCTCATTAGATTGAGGATAATCTTTTTTAATCTCTTCCAGTAATTTAAGGGCTTCTTCCGTTTTATCCATTGATTCTAGTAATTTAGCCGCTTTCATCTTATAAACAGGTGTCGTTAACTCATTTTCAGTAGCTGAGTAAGCTTTTTTATACTGTTTTAATGCATCATCGCTATTTCCAAGTTCTAACAAAGCATCACCTATAGAGCCTTCTTTAATTGGTGCCAATAATAAATCGTCAGTTTTAAAATCTTCTAAATAGTCAATTGCATCTTCGTACTGACCTAAATGAAGATAGGAAATACCTGCATAATAATTTGCCAGATTTGCGGATTTAGTAATACCGTAATCTTCAATAATATCTAAAAAACCTAAGTAGTTGCCATCGCCGTTTATTGCCAGATTAAAAGAGTCTTTTTCAAAATAACTTTCAGCCATAAACATTTGCGACAATGCCTCGTCTTCTTTTGGTTGAACATAAAATTTGTTAACAGCAAGAAATCCTGCAACTACAGCAATTATTGCTCCAACTACATATGTAATTACTTTTTGATTGTCTTCAATAAACTGTTCTGTTTTCGTTAACGCACTTTCCAGTTCCTGTAAATTATCTTCCTGGGTAGTTTTCTTTTTAGCCATTTTTTCTTCGTATTCAAAATTGTGCCGCAAAAATAGTTTTTTTTTCAAAACTGAATAAGTTAAAGCCCTATAATTTTGAATATTAATCAACAGGTAATTGTTATTTACTGTTTTTTCAGTCTTTTCAGAAATGTGATAGGTTTTTAATTAGTTTTGCGGATAAGTTTCTAAAGATGAATTATGCAAATTGAAGACATTTCAATAGTAAATTTCAAAAACTTAAAAGAAGTACAACTTCAGTTCTCGCCAAAGTTAAATTGTTTTATTGGTAAAAACGGTGCCGGTAAAACAAATATTCTTGATGCAGTTTATTACTTGTCGTTTTGTAAAAGCTTTTCTACATCTGTTGATCAATTAAATATAAATCACGACGAGAGCTTTTTTATGCTAAATGGCAATTATAACAGACAAAACACTTCTGAAGTAATTTCTGTTGGATTTAAAAAAGGTTCAGGCAAACAGTTTAAAAGAAATAAAAAGGTGTATAAAAAACTGGTCGAGCATATTGGCCTGTTGCCATTGGTAATGATTGCACCTTCGGATTTTAATCTGATTATGGCCGGTAGCGATGAACGGCGCAAGTTTATGGATGGTGTAATTTCGCAATACAATCAGAATTATCTGGATGACTTATTAAAATACAACCGGGCACTTCAGCAACGAAATATTCTTTTGCGCCAGTTTGCAGCAGAAAGATATTTTGATAAGGATTTACTCGAACTTTGGAATGAAAAACTAATTGAACACGGAAATCGGATTCATGAACAAAGAAGCGGCTTTGTAAAAAAACTTATTCCTGTATTTCAGCATTATTATTCATTTATTTCTGAGGATAATGAAAAAGTAAGCCTGATTCATCAGTCGGGATTATATGACAATGATTTTGAGACTTTATTAAAAGAATCGGTTCAAAAAGATAGAGCAATTCAATTTACAACACAGGGAATACACAAAGACGATTTGGTATTTTATATTGGTGATTATCCGATTAAAAAACTTGGATCTCAGGGGCAAAAGAAAACCTATTTAACCGCACTTAAGCTGGCACAATTCGACTTTGTAAAAGAAATATCAGGAATTAAGCCAATACTTTTATTAGATGATATTTTTGATAAATTAGACCAATTCAGGGTTGAGCAGATTGTCAAGGTTGTAGCGGGCGAACAGTTTGGCCAGATATTTATAACCGACACCAATCGGGAACATTTGGCCTCTATAATCGAAAAAATGGAAACCGATTTTCGTATCTTTAACGTTGACTCAGGAAAAGTTGAAGTTTTGTTATGAGAAGAAGTAATACACAATCAATAAGTGACGTGTTAAAAGCATTTGTCAAAGAATCAAATATTGAACGTAAACTTAAGGAAACAGATGTTATTCAGTCGTGGGAAGAACTTCTTGGAAAAACAATTGCCAGTTATACAAAATATGTAAAACTGAATAAAAAAATTCTTTTTGTAAAAATTACTTCTCCCGTGGTAAAAAACGAATTGTTTATGATGCGTGAAGAAATCTGCAGAAGGCTAAATGAAAAAGCGGGAGAGGAGATGGTTGACAAAATTATCTTTAAATAGATTGTTAGTGGTGAGTACAGAGTAGTGAGATAATAAAATACTCATTACTCAATACTCAGATTCTAAAATCTCAATTAAATCCATTCAGTTTTAGAAAAGAAAAAATCAGATTCAATTATTGCATTTTCATCGCTGTCAGAACCATGTACTGCGTTTTGCTGCATATTAACTGCATATAATTTTCTTATTGTTCCCTCAGCAGCTTTTTCCGGATTTGTTGCTCCAATCAATGTTCTGTAATCTTCTATTGCATTTTCTTTTTCCAAAACAACAGCAACAATAGGGCCTGAACTCATAAACTCAACCAGAGTTTCGTAAAATGGTTTTCCCTCGTGAATTGCATAAAAAGCACCGGCCTGTTCCTTGGTCAGCTTAATTGTTTTCATTGCCCTGATAACAAAACCTGCCTCGTTAATCATTTTTAATATTGCACCGGTATAGTTACTCTTAAAAGCCGATGGTTTAATCATTGTGAAAGTGATTTTTCCTGCCATTCTTAGTTTTTTTAAAAATTGTTATTATTCTACAATAATATGAAAATTTGAATGATAATAACTGAACACCATTAACGTTTTTGTATATTTGCGGACTCAAATTTTTGGTTATTTTGAAAGACACTGACATACAGATTATTGCGTCGGTTAAGGAAATCCTTAACAAAGCAAATTTAAACATAGTAATTATTCCTCACGAAAATCCTGATGGAGATGCAATCGGATCGGCAATTGGATTAGCTGAAGTTTTAAATAATATTGGGCATAACGCAAGAATTGTTACACCCAATAATTATCCTGATTTTTTAAAATGGTTTTCATCAGATGCAAGGATTACGGTGTACAAGGACAAAAAGAAAAAGGCAAAATCGATAATCAAAGGAGCAGATCTGATGTTTTGTCTGGATTTTAATGAAGCAAGCCGGGCAGGGAAGTTGGAAAAAAGGATATTAAATTTTGAAAATCCAAAGATTCTTATTGACCACCATCCTTATCCAACAAACTTTTGTGAATATACAATTTCAGAAACTAAATATAGTTCAACAGCTGAACTATTGTATGATGTTATTTGTACAACAGGTTTTGAAAAGAAAATTACAAAAAGTGCTGCAGAAGCATTATATACAGGTATTTTAACCGATACAGGATCTTTTGCACACAATACTTCAGATCCTAATACATTTAAAGTGGTTTCGGAGTTAATGAAATTTGGAATCAATACCGATAAAATTCAATCCGGTGTTTATCACAATTTCTCAGCCGACAGAATGAAACTGCTTGGTTATTGTTTAAACAAGAAAATGGTTGTTTATCCTGAATTAAGGGCGGCAATGATTTCAATTTCAAAAGAAGAACTAAGCAGGTTCAATTTTAAAACCGGCGATACGGAAGGTTTTGTAAATTATCCTCTTTCTATTAACAATATTGTATTTAGTGCCATTTTTATTGAAAAAGAAAATATCGTCAAAGCTTCTTTTCGTTCAAAAGGAAATTTTCCGGCAAATAAATTTTCAAGTGAAAATTTCAATGGAGGCGGGCATTTAAATGCTGCAGGAGGAGAATCTGATTTACCACTCGAAGAAACTATTGAAAAATTCACGCAACTTTTACCCGGTTATAAACATCAATTGTTGGAAACAATAATTTAAATGAGTTTATATGAAAAGAACAGCGAGTATATTAATAATTGCATTCACAATTTTAAGTCTGACATCTTCGTGTTTAAAAATTGAACAAGAGGAAGTGCCAACAAGGGAAGAAGAACAGGTTCTGTTAAAACAATACATTCATCAATTAAGGGAAAATGAAAACGTAGTTGATTCAACTGATTTGGGTGTTTATTACGTTACTTTAGAAGAAGGTACGGGCAGATTTCCGGCCTATGGAGATACTTTATCTGTAATTTATGCCGGTTATTTTATAAATGGATTAATGTTTGATTCTTCATTTTGGCATGAATCTGCTGACAGTACTTATACTTTTGTTCTGGGAGAGCAGGACTTTATTCCTGGATGGGAAGATGGAATGAGTGTAATTAATAAAGATGCCAAAGTACAATTAATTGTGCCTTCCGATTTGGCCTATGGGAGTAATGGTGCAGGACTAATTGGACCATACCAGACATTGATATTTGTAATTAAAATGAAAGATATAAAGCCACGAAATTAAAACGAATTCAACCATGAAATTAAACACATCAAAAAAATATCTGCTCAATGGAATTATTCTTTTTATTGCTTTTGGAATTTTTTCATGTAAAGACGATAATAATCTTGAACAACTCAGAAAAAATGAACTTGCTGCCCTTGACGAATATATGGCCAGAGTTCATCTTGATACCGTTCAACCAAAGCCATCAGGACTGTATTTTATCGAGGAGATAAAGGGAGAAGGAGATACTATTGTTCCAGGCGATGTTGTACAGATTTATTATGCAACCTGGTTTATCGACAGCACTCTGGTTGATCAAACAAACGGGTATATTGATGGTCATCGTTTCGAGCCATATCAGTTAACAGTTGGTGCAGGTTCAGCAATCCAGGGTTTGGAAGAAGCTTTAACCTATATGCAAAAAGGCGGCGTGGCCAATTTGGTAATAAACTCCGGTCTGGCTTATGGTCAAAACGGAAGTACAGGTCAGCCTTTTGTTCCCGGATTTACAACTTTATTAATGCAAATAGAAGTTTATAAAATTGTCGAACCAAAATAAACTTTTAAAAATCAGATAAGTATAAGATAAAATTTCTGTTTAATATGAGCAGAACAGAACTGCTGAAGAAGTTACTACCCGGTTTTATCCCGCTTTTCGTTTTTATAATAGCCGACGAAATTTGGGGAACAAAAATCGGGTTATTTGTTGCCGTAGCTGTTGGAGTGGCCGAAATGGGGTGGGTTGGAATAAAAGAAAAACGATTTGATAAGTTTATTCTTTTTGATACAATTTTACTTGTTGTTTTAGGCGCTGTTTCTATTATACTGGATAACGATATATTTTTCAAATTAAAACCCGGATTGATTGAATTAATCCTTGTTGCAGTTCTGGCTGTATCCGCTTTTTCCAAAATAAATATTATTGGCATAATGGGAAAGAGATATTTGAAAGATACAGATTTAAACGAGACACAGCTGAGCCAGATGCGTAAGAGTCTAAAAGTGTTGTTTTACATTTTTTCAGGACATACTTTGTTGGTGTTTTACGCAACTTTTTTTATGAGTAAAGAAGCATGGGCTTTTATAAGCGGAGGTTTGTTTTATATACTTTTTGGCGTTTATTTTATTTTTGAATTGTTCAAACAAAAAAGAAATAACAAAAAATTGCATGACGAAGAATGGGTTCCGTTGGTCGATGAAAACGGAAAGCTAACAGGTCAGGCTCCCAGAAGCCAGGTACACAACGGTAGCAAATTACTCCATCCGGTAGTTCATTTGCATGTGTTAAACCGAAATAAGGCAGTTCTATTGCAAAAAAGGCCTGAATCAAAACTTATACAACCGGGAAAGTGGGATACATCAGTGGGAGGACATATTTCGGCAGGTGAAACGCTTGAGCAGGCTTTAAAAAAAGAAGCCTATGAGGAAATCGGATTAAAAGATTTTTCGGCAAAATTGCATAAATCATATAAATGGGAATCGGAAATAGAGGCTGAAATGGTTTATATGTTTACAACCTACGATTTTAAAAATTTTGGAATTCAATCTGATGAAGTTGATGAACTGCGATTTTGGACAAAGAATCAGATTGAAAAAAATCTGGGCAAAGGTGTTTTTACCCCTAATTTTGAATATGAATTTGATGTACTAAAACAATTAAAAATCATTTAGTCAATTACCCTTCCTATTTTAAATAGAAAATGGTAATCTTAAAAGTATAGGTAATTTTACTCCAGTTAAACTTTTATTAATTGAACATTCCTTTACGATGTATGTCTATTGAATTGTATACTTTATTAAATTTGAAGTACAAAATTGGGTAGATATCAACTGTATTAAAAAAGATTCGTATGTAGAATAGTGGACCCCGCTGGCAGAAACATTAAAGGAGGATATATATAAAAATGGCTGGAATGAAAATGTTAAATCATTTACCCAGTTTTATGGATCAAGTGATCAGGATGCTGCGAATCTATTAATGGAGCCTTATGGTTTTATTAATGCAAAAGATGAAAAATATGTTTTAACTGTAAAAGCTATTGAAAAAGATGTATGTGTCGATGGTTTAATGTATCGCTACAAAAATGAAGATGATTTTGGACTTCCGGGTTCATCGTTTACAATTTGTACCTTTTGGTTAATTAGCAGCTTATTTGCTATTGGGGGTACAAAAAAAGGCTAAAAAACTTTTTGATGATCTACTGTGATATTCAAATCATTTGGGATTGTTTAGTGAAGATCTGGATTTCAAAACTAAACGTTTATTGGGAAATTTTCCACAAGCATATTCGCATCTTGCACTAATTGAATCTGCCATTAACTTATCGAAAGGCAGTGTAACAGAAAATGAAGAAATACTGGACGCTATTCAAAAAGAAGAGTAAAAACATTATGATAAAACTTTTATTTAAGAAAATTTTCTATCCGGTCTTTATGCTTTTACTGCTGCTGACAGCCTTCCTTGTATTGAACCATATTGATTGGGATTCAGCTGTGTTATCGCAGGAATTTTTAACCGTAAGTGTCGATATTCTGTTCATTCTGGCAACTGCCTGGTTAATTATCAGATTGGTTTCTTTTGGAAAATCTGTGCTATTGGCAAATAATGATTTAACAGCTGAAGATAATTTGAAGGCCAGAAAGATAATCACACAATTTGGCCTGGTTCAGAAGCTTATTAATGTCATCATCATTATCGTTGCAGTTTCTTTGGTTTTAATGAAATTCGATGAAATTAGAAGATATGGAATTAGTTTGCTGGCTTCGGCGGGTATTGCCGGTATTATAATAGGACTTGCTGCTCAAAAACTTTTAACAACCGTAATTGCCGGATTGCAAATTGCTTTTACTCAACCCATTAGACTTGATGATGTTGTTATTGTTGAAGGTGAATGGGGGTGGATAGAAGAAATAACTTTAACTTTTGTTGTTGTTCGAATTTGGGATAAAAGAAGGCTGGTTTTACCTACTACATATTTTATTGAAAAACCATTTCAAAACTGGACAAGAACATCAGCTGATATTTTAGGAACTATTTTTTTTTATACTGATTATACTCTCCCCATTGATAAAATAAGGGAAAAATTACAAGATATTGTAAGTAAAGATAAACACTGGGACGGACAAACCTGTGTATTACAAGTTACAAATGCAACAGAAAAAACAATGGAATTAAGGGCTCTTGTGAGTGCAAAAAATTCTCCAGAGGCATGGGAACTAAGGGTAAATACAAGGGAAAAACTTATTAAATTTTTACAAAATGAATTTCCTGAGTCGCTTCCAAAAACGAGGATTGAGCTTAATTCTGCTTCAATAAAAACATGAAAATTAATTTACCGTATTAATTTACTGAAACTTACATTCTGATTTGGAAATTAGTATTTCTGATGGATTTAATTCGTATTCCGGATATGGCATGGCTGCCAGTTCTTTTGCTCGTTGTCGAATTTCAAAATCAAAATATAGCCCCCATTGCTGGTAGTTTTCAACTTTTGGGCCAAAATGAATTTTTTTTATGAACGGTAAAATTTGATTATTTGATTCAATATAAAATCTTTTTTTGGGTACATTAGGCTCATTCACCTCCATGTATTTAATGGCATCACTGTCACGCGGGACGTATTCAATAACTCTGACTTCGTTTTCGAAAATATAATCAGCTGTTTTAAATAAAAAGCTTATTGTTGAAAGGTGTTTAAATATAGTATTGTCAATGTAATCATAAAACTCTTTGTACTTATCAGAGCTATCACGTAATTCAATAAGTTTAATCAAAAGACTTTTTAGTTCATTTAGTGCAGGTTCTATATTCCCGGTAATATCATTTCTGATTTTTCTTCCATTATTGTGCAAATCTACATATATAACATTCAGAAGTTCTTCATCTCCTGTCTTGTTTTTGGTGTAATCTTCTTTTAAGGAAGCCACCTCCTGTGTTTTCTCTTCACTTTTGGTTGTAGTATATTCATTGGTCACAGGTTTTTTTATCACCTTAAAAAACTCACTGCTTAAAACCAAATTACATCCGGCTGCTTCTTTTCCGTTTGCATCTTTTCCATAAGTTCGCCACATCACCAACTCATCTTCATGCGATTTACCCTGCTCAGAGTCTTCGGCAGGAAGAAAAGATCCCAGATATACGCTGCTTTCATTTCGCTTTTCACCATTTAAATAAGCCTCAATAATTCGGTTGTCGTTCAGATACTCAAAAAATACCTGGCCTTCCATAGGATCATTCATATAAATAGCATTACTGTAATGCATTTTTGAATTAAGCGAAGTAACATAGATTTCAGAAACAAAGAGTTTTGTGTAATGTACAACCCTTCTGGCATCTGACTTGGCAACTTTCCTGATTTTGGTAAGTATATTTTCCAGGCTATCTTCAATTCTTATTCTTTCTAATATCTTTTCTGTTGGTACATTGATTTTTAATAAATGAATACTTTTTTGATTTCTTTCAAGTTGCTGGTTGATTTGTTTATTTAACCATTCAGGCAGATTGGAATACGTACTGGCCAATTTGTATGTTTCCTGAGCTTTGTTAAACTCTCCTTTAGATGACAGCACATCACCCAGATTTGACAGTCCAATTGCCTCATATCCGGCATATTCTGAAACTTTCCTGAAATCTGCTTCTGCTTTATCCAACTCCTGTTTAAAATACCAGGCATTTCCCCGGTTATTATAAGCATCAGCATAATCATTAAGAATATTAATTGCCCGGGTACAATCTTCAATAGCTTTGTCATAATCCCCTTTTTCATACCAGACCATTCCTCGGTTATTCAATGCATCGGCGTAGTCGGGGTGTAGCTCAAGGGCCTTGTTATAATAGTCAATAGCCTGATCATAAATTCCTTTGTTAAAATAGGCAAGACCAATATTATTGTTTAGATAATCAATTTTGTCGTCAATTGCCAAAGCTTTTTGATAATCATTAATGGCGTCGTTGTATTGCCCTTTTTGATAGTATGAAATCCCTCTGTTTATATAGGCATTTTTATATTTCGGGTCCAGAGAAAGTGCCTTGTCATAGTCTGAAATCGCTTTGTTATACTCACCCTTATAATGCCATGCCAGTCCTCGGTTATTGTAGGCAAGCATGTAATTTTCATCTAACTCTATAGCTTTGTTGTAATCTTCAATTGCCTTGTCATAATTGGCCTGATAATACCAGGCCAATCCTCTGTTTAAATAAGCATTAGAGTACTTTGGATTTAATTCAATCGCCTTATTGTAGTCATTAATCGCCTTATTGTATTCTTGTTTCATGTACCAGGCTAAACCCCTGTTTCCATATCCTGTTGAATAGTTTTTATCAATTTCTACAGCTTTGGTATAATCTTCTATTGCTTTGTCATATTCCTTTTTTTGATACCAGGTTCTTCCACGGTCATTTAATGCAGTAATATTATTATTATCGTGTTCAATAATTTTATCAAAATCTTTAATGGCACTGTCATAGTCTAAATTATCATAATGTGCTAAACCTCTGTTACTGTATGCCATAAAATAATTTATATCCAAATCGATAGCTTTGTCGAAATCATTAATTGCCCGCTTATAATCTTTCAAATAGTAATAAGCCAAACCTCTGTTATTGTATGCAATTTTATAATCCTTGTTTAATTCAATTACTTTGTTGTAATTTTTAATTGCTTTATCGTAATTACCTTTATTATACCACGAAAGCCCTCTGTTTAGTATTGCATCTGCGAAATCAGGCTGAAGTTTAATAGCCTTATTAAAATCTTTAATTGCCAAATCGAATTTTCGAAGGCTGTAAAACGCAAGCCCTCTGTTGTTATACACAAATTCATTATCCTTTTTTAAATCCACAATATTATTGTAGTCTTTTATGGCATTGTTGTAATCTCCCTTATAATACAACGACAGGCCCCGGTAAAGCAACGCATCTGAATTTTCAGGATTTAATTTAATGGCAGTGTTAAAATTTTCAATAGCAGGAATATAATCTTTCTTGTTGTAATACGATAAACCTTTATTGTAGTATGCCGAAACAAAGCTGGTATCTGCAAAAATTGCCTTCTCATATTCATCTATCGCTTTGTCGTACTCTTCGTTGCTATAAAATTTATTCCCATTCTCGAGAAATGTATCCTGAATGGACGGATTTATTTTTAAAGACTCTTTTTTATATTTCACTGAATCTTTTTTGTTGCCTAAAGAATTATGAGCCCATGCGCAATAAAAATATAATTCAGCATCGTTGTGGTCTTTTAGTGTTTTAAAATCAAGAATTTCAATTATTTTACTGAAATCATTTTCATTCAATAATGCATTTACTTTTTTAACGATACTTGCTTTAGTTGCCATGTTATCAATAATAAATTTGAAAAAAACAGTCTCTTAAATCACATTTTTTAAAAATACTTCGGGATTATCCCGGGCTATGATATCAAAGTCACTTCCAAATTTTTCCCTGAATAACCTAATGTTTTCTTCAAAATTATCTTCAAACAACAATAGTAATGTATAGTCTGAACCGTATAAAATACGTTTTTGAATTTTTGGATATACCTCGCTGTTTATCAATTTTTCAATTGCATCAAAATCATAAAAACAAGAAACGTCAGTATAAACATTGTATCGTTCATCTTTTATAAGTTCAATAATCTGATTAGACCAAAGTGTTTTATTTTCAGGGTGATCCATTGCAGCTTCCAATTGGCGGCCACCTCCAAAATGAGCTAGATTTAACAGTAAATTTGGGTATTTATCGGCTACTTTTCTCCAAATAAGAGGATGATTTAAGGCCAATGCACGTTCGTAAATTGCATCTTTTTCGGTAATCTTTTTAGAAAATTTAAGCAATTCATTGTTTAATTGATGTAGTTTTCCATTCACCTGAATGTCTCCGTTTACCACTACGCTGGCAGCAAGGGTTGCAAATCCGCCATCTGAGTTATGGGCGGTTACGGGTATCCCGTTATCTTCGCACCATGCATAAAGCCCATCCCTGTTTCCTTCACTTCCGAAAAGAAGCGGATCTGTTGGTGAATAGCCATTTGGACAGTATAATTTAATTCCTGCAAACAACTTGTTTTTACCAACATTGTCTTTGGCATATTCAACAATTCCAGGACGACGTGGATCAATTGCTAAAAACGGATAAATCATTTTTCCATAATCCGAATGGTTTTTTAACTCTTCAATTTGTCTGAGTTGTTCTTTCCAACCGTCAAAAGCTGTTTTTCTTTTAAAAATTCCCCTGGTTCCGGATTCTTGTTCAACATCCTCCGGTTCACCTTGCTGAAATAACTCTATCTCTTTCAGGAATTGAGATTTTTCCTCCTGGTATTCCTGCCACAGATTATCTCCTTCTGAATTGGCATCCGGATTAAAGTCACGCGACAATTCTCTGGATTGTTTTTCAATCAGGCCAAACAAAATACTCATTTCATCTTCTGAAGCATTTTGAGCCACTTCCTGTGTATCTTCTTGAATATCACGGTCGGCAGATGGTGAAAAACAGTAGGTTAAATCAAAGGTTAGGGGAGTTAGTATAAATTCTCCTTCGTAAGTTTTATTTAATTCTTCATAGATGGCTATTGAATTTTTTCTTGTAAATACCCGAATAGCATTTTTGTATCTTCTAAATGATTTAATCACCTTTTTTAATCCTCTGTCAGGGCCACGATCCAGACTTCTGTCTTGTTGAAAATCGAGAAACTTTCTAAGTTCTTTCATCATTCTGTACATTAGCTCTTTGCCAAGGAAATGCTTGTTAAAAAGATGGTTGTGTACATCGTAATACTTTTTCATAATGTATGTTTTTTATTGGTTATGTTCTGATTTACAGTATTTTAATCTTTAATCATTTCAAGAAGTTCTTGTTTAAGGTCCTTAAGCCTTTTTGATAAATCAATAGTATTCTCATTTGGCTCTATTTTGAGGGCATCGATAATAAATTCGATATGTTCAATTTCGGCAAAACGTTTTCCTTTCGAGCCTGCTTTTTGCCATAAATCTCCAATTTCATTAATAATTTGATCTCTGCGAATATTTTGGATGTTGGCATTTTTTTCCGGATTGGAAAATTGCATTATATATTTACAAAGGCCAATATTAATTCCTGCAAGCATATCCCAGTAACTCATTCTGCTGTTGTTAACGTCAACAGTAGTTTTTATTAAATCCAACATTTGAATAGCATCCGGGTATGAAGGAAGTTTATATTCTGATTTTGTCTTTTCATTTTTAATAGTTGAACTCCACTGATGGATTTTAGCTAGTACCAATGTACATTCAAGGGCGAGCCAATTGGTTAAAGAATACCAGTTATTGGAAAATACATAAGCTTTCTGATAATTAAGAGCTGCATTCTGATATGCGTATTGTTTATTTTTGTCTAATATAAAGGCAGTTCTTTTATAAGTACTCCCCAGGATATTTAATCGTTCAATTGAAGGAACCAGTTGTACAAGTGCCTCTAAATCATTTGTTACTTTACCGATTTTTTTAATACTTTCTTTTCTTATTGTTTCAAGTTCTTTTAAAGCAGTTGCAGTTCCCGTTTCAGTCTTTTCTTTCAAAACAATTTTGAATTCTCCTGTGATTTTTTTTGCTTGTGCCATAAAATATTTTTCGGCTACAGAGAAAGAGAAAGAAGCATCGGCCACATTCAATAGTGAACTGTATTTTTCACATGCTTTATTATAATCTTTTAATTCCAGATAAATTTTTGCTTCTTTTTCGGTTATTAAATGATTTCTGATTTGTGCTTTATCAACCCTTAAAGAAATTTCTTCTAAAATTTTTGTGTACTCTTCGGTTGACCTATTTCCAATTTCCAATTCACTTAAAAGGTTTTCCAAATCAATATCTGCTTCCTGTGGAATTAAATATTCCGGTTTACGTCCGTCTTCTTTTTCGTTCCTTCTTTTAAACCTGTAGAATGGATCACCATAACATTGGTAAGCTCCCCATGTATTTGTACTGTTGTATTTTTCATATACTGATTTACGCGCAGCATGCACAGATTCGCCAAAAGTATAACCGGCAAGCAGCCTTTCATAAAATACTTCGGCAAATTCCAGGGCTGCACTGTCGTCAACTGCCCAACCTGCTGCAATTACACAGCGAACGCCGTTTTCAATCAATTGTGTGCCAATATTTGCAGCCAGTTTGTAACGTTGTCTGTACAATTCTTCGGCAACACCGCTAATTTTTCCAATATGACAACAGTTTACAAAAACCAGTTCCGGAGCAGTGCTCATTTGTTTTATTTCCCGGGTAGATAAAAACATATTATCTCCAATCACCATACCACTACCTTTGCTTTTGTCCTGGTTAAATATTCCATGTCCTGATAAATGAATTATACGATATTCATTACTGAACATTTTTTCAATAATATCTTCACTGTTTCCTTTAAAAACAGCAGTTGGCAACATACCCTGAGAAGACAATTTTTTGGAAACCATTTGTCCTTCCTTTAAAGCGCCCGGTAGTTGAGAAGCAAAACCTTTCAGGTCCGGATCGGCAATTACCAGCACATTGTTTTTGGGTGTTGATTTGATAATCCGATTATAGTTTTGGGTTTCCAATTGTCGAATCATACCGGAAGCAACACATAATGGTTTTGAACCGTCAACTTCATCCTGCAATAATTCCCATGGATATTCGGCTGTGTAGTGGTCAACAATCCAGTTGATATTTCCGTGACGTTTGAGCTGTTCCTTAAAATCGTTAGGAATGAGTAATTCGAATATTGCCTTGGCACTTTGTGCTGACCAACGATTACTTGTAGACATCTCTTTTATTGTTCCTTCAAGCAAGGCAGGAGTTGTAAATAATTCGTTTCTTTTTGCATGTGCGCGGCTTGTGGAAGCGCTAAATGTTAAGCAGCGAACTGTTTTTTCATCATCATCGTTTTCTTCTTTTTTAACAGTAATCCGATTCCACCATCCAGACGAAAATTCGTTTTGAATTCGTTTTTTTGCTCCCAGTAAAGTTCGTAGTTTTTTATCTTCAAGCAATATTTTAAAGGTGCGCGAATCCTGGTTTTCAATCCTGCTTAAGGAATAAAGGGCATTTACGGCAGAATCTTCAAATAACTCAACAAACTCTATGCTTCCAATTTGACGTACAACTTTAAGATCGATGTTTTTAATTTTGACATTGGCATTGTAAATTCCCTGAATTATTCCTTTTATAGAATTTTCTACCGACATACCTCCATAACCGCTACCAATTATAAGTGATGAAATACCGACATATTCAATTTTATTTTCAGATAATTCTGATTTTAATTCTTCGTCTTTGAAACTCAGGAGATAATTACAAACACCCTGTTCAACTGTTTTGGATAATTCATAGGCAGTTAAATTTTCCGGTTTTCCCAGTCCGATAATTATTGCTCCCTTAAAACCACTTTGGTTTGTCAGGAACAAATCATTTGTGCCAATTCGCCCGGGATATATGCCCAGACTATGACGGTAATTAAGTGTATCGTTAAGATACCCGTTTATTATTTTCTCTGCTGAAAGAATTCCGTCATCTTCAAAATGTCCGGCCAATAAAGGACTTCTTGCGTAAAAAAGATTTCCGTGTGCAATTGAAACACTAATCGGAGGCATTTCCATTTGAGGTTCATGATCACCACCGATACCTAAAACGGATAAATTAACACCTGCTTCTGATAAGTCGAAATCACGATAATCAGGAGACACAAATGACATTTCTTCACCGCGCACAAGAGGTTGGTTTTTACTAAATAAATTAGTTTCTCCGTTTTGAAGAATTTCTTTTATACCTTTAAACATATCATGGTTATTTGCCAGTTCACCATGAGAAACAGGTACATAATAAACAGCGTCTTTATCTCTTAGTATTTGAGGTATTCCACTTTCCCATGTAACACTAAAATCACCGGCAGCTGTACTGTAAAATACCAACTCTTTTCCTCTTCTTTTATCTAAAATTTTGTAATCAAAAGTAGTGGCTTTATCTTGTCCTGCAACATATACAGCGTTTTTTAAGTCTTCTTCAGAAAGCGACTCTTTCATTTGTTGTTTATACTCTCCAAACCATTTCAGGTCCCTGTCAGATGGAATGGGCCAGTTTTTTTCATTTACTCCTTCTGCCATTTCATGCCAGGTTTCGGGTTTTGAAAAATCAGGTTCTTCGTCAAATGGCAATAAACTCAGAATACCTTTATATTTAGAGAAGATCTGGAGCAATTCTTTTTTTGAATGTTTCAGGTCAATTAAACTTAACTTGTTAATCAACTTATCCATGCCAAATAAAACGGCCGGAATACGATAAGAACCCTTAAGTGGTGTCCCAAGGAAAATAAGCTGAAATCCATTTGAATTATTCAGTTCATTCCAGGTTTCTTTGTGCAAGGAAATAAAATCTCTGATAAGCACACCGCCCATAGAATGTCCGATAAGTTTTATTGGCCGATTATATTTTAAAAGTTGATTTATTTTTTTGTTTAACAAGGCTGCAGAATCTTTTAAAGCCAATCGCCAGTCGAATGGAAATGTAACCACATCGTAATCTCCTTCCATGTTTTCAACAATATCCATGTATGCCGAAGAAACAAGCGAATGTGGCTTTATATCTTTGTTGCTGGCTTTTAACAACCTTAAATTACCTGTTACTATTTTAAAAAGGTGTAACCAGATTAAATCGTCTTCAAGTTGTAGGTTAGAGCCCATAATACCCGGCAATAACAATAAAATAGGTTTGTGACCGGTAACTTCTTTTGGTTTTAGTTTTTCGGCTTTCTTCTTGAGTTTTATATTCCGTTCTTCTTCAGTTGAAATCGATTTTGGTACTTCAGTAAATCCCGGAATTGCTTTTCCCCATTCCGATTTTAATGCAGCTAAAATAGCCTGGCTGGTTGTGTCATTTTCAAAATATTTGAAATGGTTAATCTGGCTGTCTTCATAAAAGAATCGAAATACTTTGCCAGATCTTTGGGTTCCCAGCGACATTGCTTCAGTATCTACAACAAGGTCGTTTTTACGAAGAAAAAACAGTTTGCTGGCAATAACAATTATCGCACTAAGTTTAAAAGCCGGCTTGGTGTTTCCTGCAATTAGTGCTAAAGAATTGTTTATAATATTTTGCCTGTTGGGATTATCCAAATCTATGGAATTGTTTAAAACTTTAATAAAAGGGGAAGATGGATTTTGCACCTCTAGTCCCGGTAATATTTCCGGTTCATTTTTATATCCGATAACTGCTGAAACAAGGCTTCTAAAAGCCATATACACTGGTGTGGCAGCAGCTCCGGTAGCAAGGCCAATCAAGTTAAGTGAGATATTTAAAAAGTAATCCAATCGCTTTGAAGCCAGAGTTGTTCCACCGGCAGGACAAGCAATTCGGATAAATTTTTCGATTACAATTTCCTTATCTTTGATAATATCAAGAATATCTGTAACCAGTTGTTCAAGTTCGGAATAATAGCTTTTGGGATATTCTTTTTTTAATATTCTGAGTTCTGTACTGTTAAAACCAATCTTACCGGCTGAATTGTTACAAAACCTTGATAAAACCTCACCAACCAATCCTCCTCTCGAAGTGGTTACAAGATGTAAAACACAATTTGCAGGAAGAGAACTTACCAATTCTTTTACGTTTTGAAGAGGATTTTGAGTAAGTGTACGATGCTGAAAAGCAAGAATTCGTTCTTTATAAATATCCCGGGCATAATTCATAAAATCGGTACCTGCAGCTTTACCAAAAGAGCCCTTAGTGGAAGAGGCAGTTCCATGAATAAAAAGTAAAAAGGGGAGATTGCTGTTGTCTTGTGTAAATCCTTTGAGCTGCATATTTTCTCCCAACGAAAACAATCCTATTTTCTCGTCAAGTTGTTTATTTTCAAGTTTTTCAGCGATTTTTTTTACTTCAGCTTCAGCTTTTTTCTTTGCAAATACTTTAAATGCTTTTAGTAATATTTTTTTGACGATGGATCGGTCGGAACTCGTTGAACTTATTTCTACCGGAAGTTCAAAAACCTCATCCTGTATTGTTGAACGTTGCACTTTGTCCATCAACTCCGGAAAAATATCCGTCATTGTTTCGGGACTTGAAATCCAGCTGGTTCCGTCTTCAAACTCAAATTCAATGATTTGATCCGACTCGAATTCAACTTGATTTCTGTTTGATTCATCCCTTGTGGCTTTTTCTATTTGAAAATAGTCAAGTAGTTCTAAGTTGTCATCCGAATATTTACTTTTATCAATATCCGTATTTTTCCTTCCGTTAAATGCAATCTTTTTAATTTCCATAAGAATTGATTTGTTTGTTTGGTACCAGATTATTAAATACTTGAATACTTAACGCATAATTGAAAACAATTAGAAAATTGAAATTCCGGAATAGTACGCGTTTCATAATTGCCTGATTTAATGGTTATACAATTTAAGGAAATCAAGGCTGAAAAGCAATAGGAGTTTTTAGTCTTTATTTGAAAAATTAGTAGGGCTCTGACTTTAGTTTTTACTAATAGTCAGAGCCCTACTAAAAAATGGTGTCACAAAATTTATTTATAAACCCAACAAAAATATTGCCGGTTGTTTGTGCAGATCAGGAACTTTTCCTTTCCATGCCTTTATTGATTTAGTGACAATAAATTCATTCTCACCTGTAATGTTGGCGGCAATGCAAAGCAGGGTAGAGGGAGCGCATGTTTTTAGTAAATCGCCAATAAGTTGATTATTACGGTATGGTGTTTCAATAAAGATTTGTGTTTGTTTTTGTTTAAAAATATTTTTCTCAATCGACTGAATTTCTTTTACCCGTTCATTGGGTTTTACCGGTAAATAGCCTTTAAATGCAAAATTTTGTCCATTCATTCCGGAGGCCATTAATGCCAGCAAAACAGATGAAGGGCCAACAAGCGGTACTACTTTATAGTTTTTTTGATGTGCAATTTTTACCACATCAGCACCGGGATCGGCAACTCCGGGACAACCGGCTTCAGAAATTATTGCAATATCAAAACCTTTTTCAACAGGATTTAGAAATGTAGGTATCTCATCAATCCTTGTTCGCTTATTTAAAAGGTAAAAAGTGCATTTATCAATATCAATTTCCCGGTTTACACTTTTAAGAAAACGACGTGCAGTTCTTAAGTCTTCAACAATAAAATGGCTGGTATTGGTAAGAATTTGAAAAATCTGAGCCGGCAGAACATTTTGCCAGTCGCCTTCGCTTAAAACATTAGGAACAAGATAAAGTTTCGCCATTTAGTATTGATAATTGAATAATTCTACTAAGGTAAAATTATATTATATTTTAGAGTTCAAAATTAGTCATTTTAGTACCGAGTACCGAGTAGTGAGTAGTGAGATTAGCAAAAATTGATAATGCTTTTCCCACTACTCATTACTAAAATCTCGTATCCGATTATTTTTAAAGTCCCGGTTTTGCTAAATTTGGGGAGTGAAATCGGAGAATAATTTAAAAATATCAGCTACTTTTTTAGGAACCGGAACTTCGCAGGGTGTGCCTGTGATAGCTTGTGATTGTGAAGTTTGTAAATCGACAGACTTAAAAAACAAACGTCTGAGATCGTCTCTTTTAGTCAATGCAAATGGCATTAACCTGGTAATTGATGCCGGTCCCGATTTTCGTACACAAATGCTCCGGGAAAATGTTAAATCACTCAGGGCTATTCTCTTGTCGCACGAACACGCAGACCACGTTTTTGGCCTGGATGACATTCGCTCTTTTAACTGGAGGCAAAAACATCCAACGGACATTTATGCCGAAGATCGTGTTCAACAAACCATCAAGAGAATATTTTCCTACGTGTTTACCAACTTTAAATATCCGGGTGTGCCTAAAATGAAGTTGCATAATATTAGTAGGAGGATAATCAAAATAGAAGGAATTAAGATAATTCCAATTCGGTGTTACCATCATAAGTTACCTGTTTATGGATTCAGAATTGGTGACTTAACTTATATTACTGATACAAACAAGATTGAAAAAGAGGAACTGGAAAAAATTAAGGGCAGCGCAGTGCTAATAATAAACTGTCTTAGAAAAAGAAAACATATCTCTCATTTTAATCTTGAAGAGGCCCTGGAGGTTATAAAACAAGTAAAACCTGAAAAAGCATATTTAACACATTTAAGTCATGAATTTGGATTACATGATGAAATTCAAAAAGAGTTGCCAAAGAATGTTTTTGTCGGTTATGACGGATTAAAAGTAGAGTTACGGTAAATCAAATCAGCTTTTCTTTTTTTAGGATATTGTTAAACCTTGTCATTGATATGTATCTGTCGGCCAGTAATTTCCCGTTGTAAATCAGGTTAAACGAAGCATAAAGTGAAGGTGCATTTTGAGCTTCTTCCGCAGTTTCTAATTCAGTAATTTGTAAATCCAATTTGCTGGCAAGAGAAGTGACTTTGATTTCTTCAACAAAACGTGCCACCCAGGGGCATTGTTTGGTATACACAATATGAAGTCCTTTGTATGTTTCCAATTTGCTTTGCCAGTCGTTTACTTTTGGTAATTCACTTCCATTAAAAGACAATGCCAATAACTCATTTCCTTTTTCCTCGATTGGTATATTTTTAAAACCATTCTTCAGAAACAGTCTGCTTTCAGCCATAAAAGCACCTTTGCTGGTAACTAAGGCCACACCTTTGTAATTTCCATCTTTTGCATCCTTAATACATTCTTCAATCAGTTTAGAACCCAGGCCCTGATTTTTGTTTTTATTCGGATAAATCCATATACAGTGAATAAACAGATATCCTCTGGCAGATACTGCCCGCCATGCATATTCTCCCGGAATATATTCAATAAATCCGGCAAGCTTTTTTGGTATACCTGTATATAACAGCTTTATTTTAAGTTGCTCGGAAAAGCACCTGTGTATCCAGTCTTTTTTTATCCGGTAATAGGGATTCTTTTTATTGATAAAACATATAACTCCCGGATGCTCTTCCAGGTTTCCGGCATTGATGGTAACAATTTCCATTTCAATTTGGTTTGTTAGCTAAAATAAGCTAAAGTTATATTGGAATCAATCGAAATAAGCAGTGAAGAAGATGAATTTAAGTTTTATTTTTTAACCATGGAATTACTACAATCACCGCTGAAATGAGGTAGATTGCACCCGCTAATATAAAAGCACTTTTTAAATCAACATGATCGGTAATCCAGCCCAACAGAGGGCCAATTACTGCGAAAATAACACGAATAATAAAGTTTCTTACCGACAACATTGTTGCCCTGACTTCGCTTTCTGTGTATTGATTGATGTAGTTTTTGAGTACCGGAGTAGCAATTCCGCGAATAATATAAAACAAAAACAAAAAAGCAATACCCCAGATTGTAATTGAAATTCCGGATAAAAAATATCCTGCTGAAAGCAGTAAAATAATAATGAGAAGTGTTGATTTTTTATCGAAAAATTTTTCGACACGATGTGCAAATATGGAAGAAACACCAACAGTTAAATTCAGGGCTGTCCAGAATACTCCAAACATTTCAACAGGAAGATCGACAGCTTTAAAAAAGGGTTGTACAAGCCATGCGAATGTAAGGGTTGAAGTACCTGTTATTGCTGATAGCAGAATTGCAATTCGAAGATTTTTATTTTGTGTTAATGTAAGTTTGATGTTAGAGACTAGTTTTTTTATTGTAATAATTTTGCCTGTTGTATAAATTTTTGGTTCTGTTAAAGCAAAAGAAGCAGGTATAGCAATTGCTGCCACAACAAACTGAAAATAGAATGGGGTTCTTAAACTTATAGCTGCAAGGAATCCACCAATTACTCCCGCAATCGCCTCAGCAAAACTTCCTATGGAAGTAATTCTTCCCTCAAGTTTTACATATTTATCGGTGTTTTTGGAAGCTTTCAGACTATCAAAAAGCATGGCAGAGTCAGCACCCGAAACAAAAGAATGCCCAATTCCAAGAATAATTTCTGCAACCGCAAATGCCCAGAATCCATATGAAAAACTGTAAAGAAGAAATCCTCCGCTACCTAAAATACTGCCAAGAACCAAAGTTTTTTTTCGGCCCCAGACATCAGCCATCCAACCCGAAGGAACTTCCATTGCAACAATAGCAATCGAATAAATTGATTTTAATACAAAAATTTCATGCATGCCCATGCCATTGTCCTGGTAAAACAAGACTACAACAGGCATAACCATATTAAACCATTTGGCGATTTTAATCAGGTATAGTTTAATTATGTTATTTTCGATATTTCTCATTTTAGAATTTGCAAAAATAATAATCTCAATATTCTTTTATGAATGGACCAATTTTAAAGATTTCACTTTAATTAAATCAAATTATAATGTTTTAAAACTTTATTGATGCATTTCCTTTTAATTTGAAAGCAGAATTTTACTTTTGCTTTTTTACAGACATAAAACAGTATATATGAACTTATTTATTCCGAAAAACTACAAATCGGTTTTAGATGTATATCAAACCGAGCAGGCGATTAAACAAATAAAAGATTTTTTTCAACTCAACTTGTCTTCTGAATTAAGACTAAGAAGAGTTACCGCACCTATATTTGTTAAAAAAGGAACAGGTGTAAACGATGATTTAAACGGGATAGAACGTCCCGTATCTTTTCCTATGAAAGATATAAACGGTGAGGTTGCTGAAATTGTGCACTCACTGGCGAAATGGAAAAGAATGGCTTTGGCCAATTTGAAGATTAAGGACGGTTTTGGTATTTACACCGATATGAATGCAATTCGTCCCGATGAAGAACTAACCAATTTACATTCGCTTTATGTCGATCAATGGGATTGGGAGAGGGTAATAACCGATAATGACCGCAATCTTGATTATTTAAAATATATTGTTCGTAAGATATATTCAGCATTGGTTCGTACAGAGTTTCATGTTTCTGAGAACTATTTGGATATAACACCGGAATTACCTGAAGAAATTACATTTATTCATGCAGAAGAATTGGCTGAGAAATATCCTGATTTAACCCCATTTGAACGTGAAAATGAAGCAGCAAAAGAATACGGGGCAATATTTGTAATTGGTATTGGCGGAGAAATGCCGGACGGACAAATTCATGACGGACGAGCTCCGGATTATGATGATTGGAGTACTTCCACTGTAAAAGGCTTTAAGGGGCTAAATGGTGATATTGTAGTTTGGAATAAGGTTTTAGACCGCTCATTCGAACTTTCATCAATGGGAATCAGAGTTGATCAACTTGCATTAATAAAACAGCTCAAAATAAGGGGGCTGGAAGAAAGGTCTGAATTGATGTGGCATAAAATGTTGTTAAACGGAGAATTGCCGTTAACTGTAGGAGGAGGTATTGGGCAGTCGCGTTTATGTATGTATTTTTTAAGAAAAGCACATATTGGAGAAATCCAGTCGAGTATTTGGCCCGATGAAATGATTGAAACTTGCAAAGTAAACGGAATACAATTATTGTAAATTAAAATTTATTATAAAAACATAAAGAATGAATTTTAATATTTGTTTTTTGGAATTTGAATTCTATCTTTGCGCCGCAAAATAAGGATGCCTCGATAGCTCAGCTGGATAGAGCAACTGCCTTCTAAGCAGTAGGTCATGGGTTCGAATCCCGTTCGGGGTACCAATAGATAATAAGAGAGTTAGTAAATGTTCTATCTCTCTTTTTTATTGTGTCATTACTAGATAGCCAGGATAGCTTGGAAACCTTTTTGAGATTCTGCAAATGAATTTTCTTCAACTCTTTTAAGATTAAATTAGTTCAGATTCCTGCTTGGCAACAAAATTAACTTGCTAGGAGTGATTACATGCACATGTAGGCGCTTTCTAGCCTGAAAAGAACAATTAACGTAAAGCCAAAATCCTAGCCATGCCTGCACTTTAGGGTTTTAGGAATCATAATGATAGGAAAATAAGCTAGGGGGGAGAGGAATGAGATTTACCAATAAAAGGAAGGGAGTTTTGCCAAATTCATGGAAATCTTACCACCTTTTTATTTGGCAGGTTAATGCTGTAATAATTGGTATTAGGATACTATATAAATTGGTGTTATTTTTTTTCTTGAAAATAATTTGGAAGAAGCCAAACTTTCCCTACACTATTTTACAACACGTGATAATACATGCCTTAAGTATAGAATTAATGCAAAATCCTTGAAGTACTCATTTGAAGATAGATTCCAAACAACGTTTTACAAATTGAAATACCATTTACAACGCTGTGCTTCTATAGGTTTCAAACTGCGCCCAATCAATCTGTCTCTTCCTCCCCAACCGGTTCTTTACCTGTATAAATCTGCGCTACATTACCAGAATCATTATAATTAAAGTACACAGGTGTTTCGTTCCGTAGAACATCGAGTATCCCTTCCCAGTCATTTTTAAAATAATATATGTCAAATACACTCTGTCCGGAACGTTTTCTGTTGTTTGGAAGAGTAGTACCGTCAGGCATAAACCATAGAATAGCTTTTCCGAAAGAACCATTTAAATTCATTAGTCGTTTTCCTGCATAATTCTTCGGAGACATAATATTGGTAAAATATGTATCGATTTTCCCGAAGTAAGTTGCCATAATAACCTCCTATTTTATTGTTTAATCAAAATCAGGTAAATATTTCCTCAGCAGTCTTATATAAATCAGATTGTTTTGCTTTGAATGAGTTAGGATATGTTTATCAAAATAATTACCGCTTAGCTGATTTTGTAAAAGGTGGTATAATTATAGATTAAACAATGTCACAGAAAGAAATATAAAAGAATGAAACTGTATCAAAAGTCTATTTAAAATTTTAGGAAATTACAAATTGACAGTAAGCATCCAGTTTTTTACCCCTAAATCCCCTGTAGGGGACTTAAGCCTCTCCGCCAGCTGGCGGAAGGTTTGGAGGGGTAAAACGAAAGCATATTATAAACTGAAAGTTTCTTTTCTAAGGTATTCACTTTTGATACAGCCTCTTTTAGCTTAATATTTTAGTACTGTTTAAAATTGTTTCAATTTCTTCCAATTGGTCTTTGGATAATGGTCCATATTGCAAAGCTCCGGCATTTTCTTCTACTTGTTTTACTGTTTTAAAACCGGGAATAGGTATCGTTTTTGGACTTCTGGCCCAAAGCCATGCAATTGCTCCCTGAGTCAATGTACGACCATTACTTTGAAGAATGTCTTTTATCGCTTCAAGTTTTTTAAGCAATATTTTATCCGGTCCACCTTCTTCAAAAAAGATGTGTACATCGTCTCGTAATAAATGTCCGATAGAACGCACATCATCGGCCGGGAATTTTGTTTTCTTTTTAAATTTACCGGTTAAAACACCCATTGCCAGCGGGCAGCGGTTAATACTCGCCAGGTTCTTTTCTTCACAAAGTTTTAATATGTCCAGATTGCCTGAAAATATATTAAGAACATGCTGGATTGCTGTGCAATTTTCACCTTCTTCAAAAAGTTCTGCCCTGTCAAGATAATCTGTACTCCAGCCATATGCCCTGATTTTACCTTCCTTTACAAGCTCTTCCAGCGTTTCCCTTGTTTCCAGTGCATCATCTAAAGGATAGGTATTCAGGTGTAACTGGTATAAATCGATATAATCTGTTTCCAAACGCGAAAGACTGCCTTCCACTGCCTTTCTTAAATAGTCCGGTGATGCATCTCCTTCAAAACTATCTGCTTCTCTGCTGCCTTCTTTAAATGTCATTCCAAATTTTGTAGCTATTACAATTTTGTCACGTCTGCCTTTTATTATTTTAGCAATTATCTTTTCAGAATGCCCAGTGCCATAGATATCTGCTGTATCGAGGAAATTAATCCCCATATCTATTCCTTTATCAAGTGCTTTAAACGAATCTTCGTCGTTTACTTTGCTCCAACCAAGTGGCATACCTTGCAACGAAAAGGGACCACCGATTGCCCAGCATCCCAGCCCCATCGCACTAACTTCAATATTAGACCTGCCTAATCGTCTTGTAAATGTATTTTTCATAGCAGCTATTTTTTTGGTTTAATATACAAGTTACAAAATAACGCATTGAAAGTCAATGGCTTATTATTATGTTAAGTATTGAAAACCACTGCAATTAGCAATCCTGAAAGAAACTGTACTATCAAATAATTTTTGGAATAGTTTTTCTTCTGTTATTTTATTTTGAACACCAATTCTAAAGTTATGTATAAAAAATAACTCTTGGTAAAGAATCACTTACCCTTTAAAAACAAACAAGTATATATTATTTCATAAATAATTTAATAAAATACTTTGCAATAATCTTGACTGATTAAAATCCAAAGAAGATGAAAGGAGTTGATTTTTAATTATTATCTATTTACTTCTTTTTTTGACGACATAAACGTTGTAATAATAATAATTAAGAAGCATCAATCCGACTATTAGAAAGGGTGCACTTAATTGCAACCAACTTTCAAATTGCCCGTACTCTCCCGGCAGAAACAAAAAAACTACTGAGACAAGAATAAGGAGTATTGCTCCAAACCGATTATTAATCCATGTAATTATCATAAGAATGGCCGGTACAACAAATATGTATAAATCCGTGTTAAAATCAGATTCAAGAACATCTATGCTGCGGTTGTCAAAGACCAATGCAAAGAAAATTATTAGCTGTATTGCCGCCAAAAATGTTCCAATAAATAAAGCAAACCTGCGAACTGATTTTAATTTCATTTTATTACTTTCACTTTAAACAAATGATTTTAAAAAATTAGGAATGATAAATGCATCTATGATTGATCAAAAATATCAGAAATGCGCTATACATATTACTCTAAATTCTATAAATCAGCCAATGAATCGTCAAAACCCCAAATTCTTTTAACAAGAATTTCTTTATTTGAGTTTATCACTATTTTAAATTTTATCCTGTAAAATGCAATAGGCTCGCATTCACATTCAATTAAATTGGCACAGTTAAAAGTTTGTGTATAAATTTTGCCATCAACGCTATTTATGTAATCGTCAATTACGACTATATCCCAGGTATAAATATTTCCTGAATAATCTTTATACTCTCCAATAAATTTAACCTGGTAACTTGAATTCTTTGTTTCAGCAATCATAGTTTCTGTTCCAAATAATAAATCATTGTTTACATCCAAAAATCCTTGAAAATCCCATGTTTCTCTCGTAACATTATTATTCTGTGCAATAGAACTTACATATGTAAAAAACAGAAATACAGTGAAAATAGAAATGGTTTTAATATTTTTCATAACTGTAATTTTTTTAGTTAAAATGTATATCCCAATCCAATCAAAGGAAGTATAAAATTCTTGGGAGAATCAATGCCTGAAAAGTCTCCATTGAATCTGTGACAATAGTACCTGACGAAACCGGTTTACCGGCTAAAGTGAATACTTGAGGGATAATCAATATGAAAACTAATTGTTTTTTCATAGGATAATCTCTGGTTTTTTACAATTACGAATTTTACGTAATAATGGTTTGGTTTTTTACATACTAAAAAATAAACATTGAGAACAGTGTACCTGAATAAATTGGTTCCATTTGTCTATTTTTGGTTACTATGTTTCCCGTATTTGGACAAGAGGATATTATTCAATTGTTTGATAATCAATACATAGAAATAATGGCTTCACATTTGTTTGTCAGATTTTAACGGGGAAAGTAACTTCTGTATAAGATTGGTTTTATAAAGGGGTTTGTAAATCATCAATCATATCTTCAAAAAGCGTCCACAGTTCTTTCCCCTTCCTTTTTTATAAAGCAATTTTGAATCGTATTCCTAAAAAAAATCTGATACCCGGATCGCAATTAAGTTTAAATGATAAAAACTCATAATTAAAGAAACAGTAAACTACCAATTTTTTAAATTAAGGGTTTGAGATTTGAAGAATACAGGCATTTACAAATTTTATTTTACATATTGTTTCAAATACAGAGTAGATGAACTTTTATTCTTTTGTTGTTGTTTTACTTAATAAATTCCTAATGAATAGATGTGATATTATAAACCAAAGTTTGGTTAAATCCAATTGATAACCATTGGTTCATAAAATTTACAACTATGAAAACAACAACTCATTTCCTGTTTATTTCGTTTTTAGTACTTAGTTGTTTAACAAGCCTGCAAGCAAAAGAACCTGTTTTTTCTTTTGAAGAAAAAGATAAAAACAGGGTACAAAACAATATTCCGGGAGATGTTCCTTCCAGGGAGTTTGTTTCCTTTAAACTATACGGATTTGACCAATTTGAAAATAAATATGTTTTAAATGTATCCGGAAGTTTTGGAAATTTAAGTGCAGAGAATTTATACGTTGACACACTTCATTATCATAATGCATTCGGGGGAATTTATTATAACGAATATATTGCCCACCATCAGGATAATTTGGGGAGAGATACTATGATTTCATGGACTAACAATGAAGGAGGCTCACCAAACTATGCAGTTAAGAAAAGATTATCTATGAAGTATTATAAAGACTCAGGAAGACTTTTGGGAAGATATACCGATGTTTTAGGTTTTACGGATCTGGGTATAGCAACCAGCGAAGAATGGACAATTGATACAATGGGAAATACAACTTCTTTTGTAACACAGAATTTTGATCCTTCTTCTGGTGTTCGTATTAATTACGCGGTTGATTCCGTTCAGATTACATATAATTTGACGGGAAATATTGCCCGGCAAAAATTTTTAACATTCGATTCTTTTCAGGATCGAATAATTTCTACAGAAAACCGAATTTATGACTGGAATGGAGATACGCTGACTTCTGTGGTCGTTAATGCTTTAAATGAAGATGGTTCAACCGATTTCCCAAAATACAAAATTGATAATATATCTGAGATACAAGTACCACATCCATTTGAAGTTTTGCATAAATCAATTTTCGGGACTGAACCGTGGTCGGATGCTTCTTCGCACAGGAGATCAAAATATGAAAATGACAAATGGGAACCTGAATATATTCAGGATAAAATTACCTTCGGAGAATATACAATTACGACAAATCGGTGGAATGGTAATGATTATGAGCCCTGGAAAAGAACCAGAGAGAGTAACTTTCATCAAGGTTTATATGAAAGAATGGAATTTATTCTTCCCAGAGCAGATATAGAATCATACTATAAAGATTACGCGGAAGAAACTTATTCTATTGATGACGACAGATGGATACCTTATTTTGAAACCAGAAACACATTCTCTCTCAGCCTTAATTTTGGACTTGAAACCGATACTAAAAGTGCAACAGCAGGAGATAGTGTTTTAGTGTTGATTAAACAAACATATGACCCGGGATCCGGTGAATGGCTGAATAACTTTAAGCAGGAATTTGTTTTCAGGAACCTGGCTACAAGCGTGGATAGTGAGAAGGATTTGAAAAACAATATTACAGTTTTCCCAAATCCAAACAATGGATTTTTAAATGTGAGAATAAACAATGCAGAAGCATTATCCAAAATAAGTATTGTGAACTCCCTTGGTCAATCTGTTTATACAACTCTGTTTGATAATTTTTCAGGAAATCAATTGTATAAAGCAAATTTGAAGCATTTGGATAAGGGAATATATTTCGTACAGATATATTCCGGCAATAATATGATTACCAAAAAACTTATTCTTCAATAAAATTGTAAGGAAAATTTGAAACATTTGGCACCTTCTTTTTAAGTAGTTTTCGGAAAATTAGGTTCAATAATGAAATAATACGCTTATGTTATTTAAGTACATTATTAATTCCTTTATTGAGTTTTATTCAATTATTTCGTAACTTTTACTTACCCTTTCTTTGTGACAGCCAGTATTTTATAATTCCAAAAATTAACTATCATGAGCAAAAAAGATTTTGATGTCAATGGTCCTGATTTAATGAAACTGGCCTGGCTTTTAAGTAATGGGCAAATTATGATGCTGACCTGTACAAACAAAGAAAAAACTGTAAACGGTATTGTAACTTTAGGTTGGTGTAATCCAACCTCCTTTGAACCATTTCTAATTACAGCCTCAATCGGAAACGGAGGCAAAGAAACAGGAGAAAGAGCATACAGATACTGCTATTCCCTGATAAATGAAACCAAAGAGTTTGGAATAAATGTTCCAACTCCTGATTTGACAGAATCGGTTATTAAAACAGGAACAACCCACAGTGATGAAGTGGATAAATTTATTGAGGCAGAGTTAACAAAATTAACTCCTAAAATTATTTCTTCCTTTCTAATTGAAGAGTGTTATCTGAATGTTGAATGTAAAGTAATTGATCAATATGTGACGGGAGATCATACCTCTTTTGTGGCAGAGCCGGTGCATGTGCACATCAATGACGATTTGATCGTACAGGGACAATTTTCTGAAAAATACCACAATAAGAATAATCAGTTGCATATGTGTGATTTTATTACCATGTGGAAAATGTGGTAATACAATTATTTTATACAGGCAGAATAAAACTAACTGTACATTCTGCCTGACCTGGTTTCGGAATTCAAGGATTGTTTAAAAACTAAAATATGGATATAATATTAACTGCCATTGGAACTTTTGTTGAATTAGTTCAGGCAGCAACGAACTGGTATAACAAAATCGGTGAGAATAGAGAAAAGAGAGCTGCTAATGTATTGCTGTCAACAGGTATAATAGTTGCAGGGATTAGGGGATTAGATAATTCCATTCAAAAACTTTTTGGATATATCAGCCTGGGAGTCGATGAAATAAAACAAGAGCATCGGGAGATTCTTATCACACAAATTAATGAATTTGCTCGAGAAAATATTATTCATAAAAGAATTAAAATTAATATAGAACTGCTTAAAAATCTCAATCTGAAGGAAATTGAAAATTCAGGAGAATTAATAAACAAAATAATAAAATGTGCCAATGAAATTATATCAGTTCTTGTTGCAGGTTCATCACCTTTTGAAAGTAAAGAACAACTCAATGATTTCCTGAAGATAATAAGAGAAAAGAAAGGATTTGAGGAGAGAGAAAGATTAAACCGGATTTGTGATGATATTTTATCGCTTTACGACCAGCAAATTATTGCTGAAGCAGAAAATGCTTTTGCCGGTTTAAGTGCAATGGTTTTAAATAAATACCCAAATATTCCATATCCAACGTGGATATAAACCAAGGTACAACAAATAAATCCATATGTTAATTACAATTAAGGATTTAAAATTTATTGAGTATTTATGTTTGAATCCTTTTTTAATTGTGTTTACAGATGAACTGAAGAAAATCTTCCAAATTACTATAATATATTTTTCGTATCTTTTAATCTGAAATAAGCATTTCAGTAAAAGATTGAATATTGAAAGTCAGAAAAACCGAAATATTAATCTCGGCAATTTTATCCATTTTGATTTGGATATATTTTGCGGTTTATTCAAAAAAACTTGATGGAAGTGAAACCATTTTTGTAACGGGTGTAATATTGTTATTGGTTTTTAGCATAGGGCAAATCATTAGAAAAACAAAGAAAGAAGATGACAAAAAATAGATTGTTAGTCATATTGGGAGTTCTGGGATTAATCTTTATAGCTATAATATTTTTAGTTCCCTTAAGTCAAGAAACCAGACAAGCAGCGCCAAAAGACAATAGCATGGCAGACAGATATAAACCTGCCAGAAACTTTTTAACCCGGGATATAGAAGAAAAAGAAGATTATGGACTTTACAGTTATATATTGTTTACTCAAAAACCTGAGAAAGAAGATTCATTAAAATACACTGAAATTATTAAATCATATTTGGATAAAATTCCTGAATTAGAAGATTTGTCTGTGTTTTTGGATGACAGTTCAATCAATGTTGTTTATTATCCTACTGTTGAAGATCCCAGGGATATTTTAAACACACAAAGTACAGAAGAATGTATAAACTGGTTATTGGAAAATTATGATTATGCAAGAGCCTCTTATTTGTTGGGTAAGATTGATGCTGACTTAAATATGGGGCCTTACATTGTCTCTTATAAATTTGCATTGTCAAATTCAGGAATTATTAATGAATATTATCTTTTGCAGGATTTTTCAAAGGTTCATTATAAGGTAGTTTCATTGTGGATGGATGAATTTTTAGAGCAATCTTCATTGGTGGAGTTCTGGAACAATGAGGAGCTAAAAAACTTCAGTAATGATTTAAGAAATGCAATTGCTATAGGAGCTGAGGGGTTAACCGAAATAAAAAAGTCTTTTTTATGGTGGGAGGAAACATTGCAGGGATGGATTGTTTTCAGAAATTAAAACCAAATGGATACCGCCTTTTTACTTAAACAAAAATATGACGCAGGAGAGATTCAAAGTTTTAGCCAGGCTTCAAAGTTTCTTGATATTTCTGAATTACTTAATGTCTTACTTTCAGAAAATAATTTCGAAACGATTGAACTGTTAAACCGTTTAATTGAAATTGCTGAAATTCCTTTTACTTCAGAAATTCACAAGGTTAAAGAAT
This sequence comes from uncultured Prolixibacteraceae bacterium, assembly GCA_913063265.1. Lineage (GTDB taxonomy): Bacteria > Bacteroidota > Bacteroidia > Bacteroidales > Prolixibacteraceae > Draconibacterium. The sequence continues at coordinate 32,624 of CAJXZG010000054.1, forward strand.
GGGTTGAAAAGTTAGTTAAAATGTCATTTTGTGATTTTGGCTTTTCATATACCGGGAAGCACGACAATATACTGGCATGTTATAATGCAATGATTACAAGTATCCTTGTTAAATCAAGTTACCCTGATAAAAGCAAAATAGAAAAAGGGATTGAATGGATTTTAAAATACCAGAATTTAGAAAGAGGGGAAGAGAACAAGTGGAAAGGATCGAGTATGTTAAAATATGGTGGATGTATGAAAAATACCCCATGTTATATTGGAGTTGTAAAATCTGTAATTGCACTTTCCGACTATAACAAATCTTGTGATTATCCATCCAAAATAGGTGTAAGCAAAAAACTTAAAACCGGATTAGAATATATATTAGATCACAATCTGTATTTGCGAAAATCGAACAACAAACCTATAACCAGTTACATTACAAAACTTACCTATCCGTATTTTTATAAAACCAATATTATTGAGTTATTAAAATTGATGAAAGAAAACGGTCTGGATTCTGATTCCAGGTGTTTTCCTGCAAAGCAACTTCTTATTTCAAAAAATAAGAAGGATGGATATTGGCGGGCGAACAGCGTGTATTCGCCAAGACGCTGGGTGTTATTCGACAAGCCCGGAAAGCCCGGGCTTTGGATAAGTTCTGAGATAGAGAAGTTATTGGATTAAAAATTTATATGACTTATTAATTGAATAGTTCAATTTAATCGGCCATTCTAGAATTTATCCATTCAACAATTTGTTCATTTACATTTTCTTTTCCTAAATATTCCCAGCCGTGGCCAGGTTCGTTAGGCAGAACAAGAAGCTTTTTGGGTTCTTTGGCAGAATCGTATAGAATTTTTGTGTCTTTTGCATAATCAGGTCCTCCTGATGAAGATTTATCCTTGTCTCCAACAATGAAAAAGATATTCTGCATTTTCAGGCCGGATAATATTGCAACCGTAGATGGAGACAGTGGTATCGCCGCTTTTACAGCTTCGTGGTCGTTGCCGTTGATTGCACAATTTGCCCCCAAAGATGCACCAATTAATGCAATTTTGTCTTTTTCCACTTTTTCGTTTGTATTTAAAAATTCAATGGCTGCAAACATATCTTTGTAGGCATACTTTTCTACATATTCTTTTATTCGTTTAGTAAATTCATCAACATCGTTTCCAAAGTTTATATCCCATTTATCAGATTTCCCGTGGCCTCTGAAATCAAAAGTTAGACACACGTATCCCTGCGATATAAATTCTCTTGTAACATCGGCTGTAATCCATTCGTTTGTAACGCGTTGAAACTGATGCATAAAAACAATTCCCGGTTTGGGTGAGGAATTACTTTTCAGATATTGTAAATCTCCCCGGATGGTTAAACTATCGCTGGTTAAAAAACTTATTTCTTCTCTGGTGTGCGAGGTTACTACAATTTTTACATCACTTTCCGAAATACTTCCATCATTGAGCATGACAACAATTTTATAGAAATACTTTTTCGCTCCTTTTAAATCTTTTAAAACCATTGTTTCCTGGAGAGGATTGTTAACCGCTATGTTTTTTACATCTTTTGTAAATTCATAATCACCGGCAAGGTTAATCGACAAGGATGAAATATCATTTCTGTTTACTTTCCAGCTGATAGTAACAGCTGTTTCTGATATTTCTGTTGGTTCATCTAATACAATGTTTAAAGTTGGTTGCGGTACTTCATTAACCGGATCATCTTTACAACAATTAAAAGAAACCAGAATTAATACAAATAATATGAGCCAGATAGTTTTCATGATATTTTGATTTTAAGTTTTTAATGAAGTTCATTACCAAATTCAATTTGTTTTTTAATAAAAAATGGTTCCCTCGCCTTTAAGTTTCCAAACAAGGTTTTCAGTATCAATCACCCCGGTCATAAATACTTCTCCGGTGGCATTTAGGAAGCGTCCGGTGCCATTATATATTATATAATGATATGTCCAGATTTCTGTTTCCGGATCTTGTTCTGCCGATGCTACATAGGTGTGAATTTCATCACCATTGGCAGCTGTAATAAAACCTAAAATGGGACTAACACCATCATAACAACCAATGTTTAATACATGGTATTTTCCTATATGTGTGGCATTGCCACTACCGGTTACTGTAGCGTAAGGATAAGAACCACATTCTTCTTTGGCACTAAATTCAATTAGGCCTTCTGTCTCAAAAAATTTGATAGTTTTTGTAATAGATTTCCCCGATTTTTCTTGAATTACAGTTGGCGGCTCTCCAAAAAAATGATAATTATCAAGAATTGACTTAACATCCATCTCTTCTTGTACTTCATTTTTAATCGGTTCTTCTTTGCTGCAATTCACCATGATTATTGTAAACATGCTGATTAAAGCAACAGTAAATAATTTTGTTTTCATATTGAAATAATTTTGGTTGATGATACTTATAATGTCAAGTTGTTAAAAATGATACTTTAGCAGCAAAACCTGTAAAGTCATAATTGTAAATACCAAAAAGCTCTGTTTGATAAAGTGTTTCAATTTTACCGTTTCAATTGAACTATTAATAATGAAACAGTTATTAGATTAACCAATTTTTTCTATAGCAAGTTATGTAGTTAAAAGGAGAATTGTTTTGGAGATTTTCTCAAATGTTTTGGGATTTGTCTCAATTTACCTAATCAGGCTTTATCTTTTTTATTTCGCTGGGTGCAATATCAAATTCTTCATGAAAAATATCGCTGAAATGAGAGAGGTTTTTAAATCCGGATGCAAAAGCAGCTTCTGTGACATTTAATCCTTTTGTCTCGATTAATAGTTTTGCTTTTTGAAGTCGGTACGAACGCAAATATCTGCCAATGGAAATATTGGTAATTGCTGTAAATTTTCTGTAAAGTTGAGCCCGACTCATATTTAGTAAAGAACAAAGTACTAACACATCAAAATCTTCATCCTGCAAATTTTCTTCAATAACAGAATTAATTTTACTTATAAACTTCAGCTCGTGTTTATATTGAGTGTTTGTGTTGTACGATTCAGTATTTAAGCTACTTAAATGCTTTTGCATTTTTTTTCTTGCCTCAATTAAATTATTCAGTTTTAATAAAAGTTCCTTTTCGTGAAAAGGTTTTACTAAATAATGATCAGCACCAATTTCAAGCCCGCTTATTTTTGAATTAAAATCCCCCCGTGCTGTTAAAAGTATTACCGGAATATGATCTGTTCGGAAATCTTCTTTTAACGATTTTAACATTTCAAATCCGTCCATCTGTGGCATCATTACATCAGAAAGAATAATGTCGGGAATAATTTTTAGAGCTTTTTCAAGCCCGGCTGCTCCGTTTGGTGCAAATTCAATAAAGTAATGTTCTTTTAATATTTCACTTAAATAATCAATAACATCTTTGTTGTCTTCAACAATTAAAAGCAACGGTTTTTCTTTAATTTCCTGCTGAAAAAATTCATCGTTATTTAATTTATTTGTCTGAATAACAGTATTAATTTCATTGGCACTAACCATTGAAATACCATTATCTTCCCTGAGTTTACTTTCTT
>CAJXZG010000055.1 GCA_913063265.1 uncultured Prolixibacteraceae bacterium
AAAAATGTTAAACTTTTTTGGATTGCTATGGGAGGAAAAGAAGATATTGCCTGGCAGAATTGCCAGAATATGATGAAGTTGTTCGATCAATATAATCTAAAATATGAATATTCCGAAAAACCCGGTGGACATACCTGGTACACCTGGCGTGACAATCTTTATGATTTGGCACAAATGATTTTTAAATAAACAAAATTTGACTAAATAAGAAATAGCTATGAAGAAATCAAAGATTTTTATTGCCACATTGTTTATAATCATTCTTGCAGGATGTGCAAAAGAGAATTCTCATAAGACTGTTTTACTTAAATATGATAAACAGATTGACGGTATTATTGAACAATTGACACTGGAAGAAAAAGTAGAAATGCTTCATGGAAAAACAATGTTTACTTCAGCCGGAATTGAAAGGCTGGGAATTTCTGATATAAAATATGCAGATGGTCCGTTTGGAATTCGCGAAGAACTACAACCAAACAGTTGGGCACCTTTAGGATTGGAAAACGACAAAGCTACTTTCTTTCCGACAGGATCAGCATTGGCTGCTACCTGGAGCCCGGACCTTGCTTATGCTTATGGAACCGGAATGGCTCGTGAAGGTCGTTTACGCGGCAAAGATATGCTTCTTGGTCCGGCAATTAATATTCAGCGTATTCCTACCGGTGGACGGACCTATGAATATTTGAGTGAAGATCCGTATTTGAGTTCAAGATTATCGCTTGGTTATACCAAAGGTGTTCAGGATAACGGAATGGCTGTTTGTTTAAAACATTTTGCATTGAATAACCAGGAAAATAACCGTGGAACGGTAAATGTAATAGTCGGGGAACGTGCTATGCGCGAAATTTATCTTCCACCGTTTAAAGCTGCGGTTGTTGAAGGTGATGCTTTTGGTGTTATGGCAGCCTACAATAAGGTTGACGGCTGGTGGTGTTCTGAGAGTGATTTGTTACAAAACAAAATACTGCGTGATGAGTGGGGTTTTGCAGGAATGATTGTTTCTGACTGGGGAGGTACACACAGTACTGTTAATGCAGTTACCAATGGTTTAAATGTAGAAATGCCCGGAAAAAGATTCATGGGTGATGCATTACTTGATTCAGTAAAAGCCGGTGCGGTTGCCGAAGAAATTATTAATCAAAGGGTACGCGAAATATTAAGAGTCAGGTTCGCTATTAAACCTATACCTGATGAAGAGGCGAATAATGAAATTACTTCACAGCCAGCACAGCAAAAAATAGCATACGATGTGGCATGCAAATCAATCGTTTTACTGGAAAACAATGGAATCCTACCATTGGATTTGAATAAAAATAAAGTTATAGCGGTAATTGGTGCCAATGCTACTCAAATAATGGCTACCGGAGGAATGGGTGCAGGGGTTAAAACGCTTTATGAAATAACTCCCCTTGAAGGATTAAAAAACCGAATAGGCGACAAAGCAGAAATCGTTTATGCACAAGGTTATATTCCCGAAGTTTTCAGGTGGGGAAGAAGAACTCCTGAACAAATGGAAAAGGAGGAAAAGGAAAAGGAACTGAAAAAACAGGAATTAACAAAAGAAGCGCTTCAAGTTGCCTCAAAAGCAGATATCGTTTTGTTTATGGGAGGCAACAACCGTGCAGTTGAAACTGAGGGAAGTGACCGAAGAAGTATAATGTTACCATCCGGCCAGGATGAACTAATTCAAAAAATTGCAGAAGTAAATCCTAATATCGTAACTGTATTAACCAGTGGCGCCCCCAATGATTTGAATGTGGTAAAACCACTTTCCAGGGCATTGCTTATTTCGTGGTTTAACGGAACTGAAGGAGGAAATGCACTGGCCGATGTATTAGTTGGAAATATTTCACCTAGTGGCCGGTTGCCCTTTACTTTTCCAATAAAACTCGAAGATTCACCGGCCTATGCGATGGGGAATTATCCACAGGGAAGAAGAAGAGCAGATGTTTTTGCCAACCTGGTAGCCGAAACTGATTCCATTGGAAAATCAGAGGATACAAAGGATGAAACAAAATATAATGACCCGAATACTGCTTATTATTCTGAAGAGTCTCTTGTAGGTTATCGCTGGTTCGATACTAAGAATCTTACTGTAATGTATCCGTTTGGTTATGGTTTGACTTACACAACTTTTGAATATTCCGATTTAAAAACAGACAGGGAAAAATATGGAAAGAACAGTGTTATTAAAGTTTCATTTGAATTAAAAAACACAGGGGCTTTCGCAACCGATGAGGTGGTTCAGGCCTATGTTCACAGGGTAGATCCTGTAGTTGAATGGCCGGAAAAAGAACTCAAAGCGTTTTCACGGGAAACCTTAAATCCGGGCGAAAGTAAATCGATTACACTTGAAATTCCTGTTAAAAATCTTCAGTACTGGAACGAAACCACACATTCGTGGGCTGATGATTTATGTGAAATAGAATTGCAGGTTGGAGCTTCAGCAGAAGAGATTATTCTGAAGAAAAAGGTGACACTGAAATAGCAGAGTAAGGGGAGTCGGAGTTTTCAACTCCGATATATTTTAACGGACTTGGAAAGTCCGTCTCCCGCTTCTTTTAAGCAAAAATATCCAACACAATATTAAACTAATCTTATCAATAATTAATACCAAAAAAGATGAAAACCAATAGAAGAAACTTTTTTCAAACCATGGGAGCTGGAGCAGCCGGAATAGGATTAGCCTCTGTTCTTCCCGCAACAGGATGTGCTGCAAGCAACAAACCTGAAGAAAATGACGATCAGATACTTTTTGTCGGAGATGATATCGCCATTGCCGATACTGTTTATGGAAAAGTTCAGGGATTTTTATTACGCGGAATTTACCAGTTCAGGGGGATTCCGTATGGAGCGGATACCGGTGGTAAAAACAGGTTTATGCCACCGCAGAAACCTGAAAAATGGGATAATATAAGACCTGCTGTATGGTGGGGAAACAGTGCCCCGCAAATCATGGATAACCGTTATGGAAATGTATGGTCTTCTTATGCCGATCATTGGAATTATGATGATGTTAGTGAAGACTGTCTGAAGTTGAATGTATGGACACCGGCAATAGCGGACGGTAAAAAGCGACCTGTAATATTCTGGCTGCATGGTGGAGGTTACACCAACGGCAACGGAATTGAACAGGATGGTTACGATGGTGAAAACCTGGCTCGAAAAGGTGATGTGGTTTTTGTTTCCATTAATCACCGTTTAGGCCCGATCGGTTTTTCCGACTTATCGGGTGTTGGTGGCGAAAAATATAAAGATTCGGGGAATGTTGGGGCACTTGACATGGCTGCGGCCCTGGAATGGGTAAAAGAAAATATTGCCAATTTTGGCGGTGATCCTGACAATGTTACCATTATGGGTCAGTCAGGTGGTGGAGCCAAAGTTTGTGTTTTAACTGCTATGCCTAAAGCAAAAGGACTGATTCATAAAGCAGTTCCGTTAAGTGGCTCTTCAACTCAGGCACTGGATCAGTCTTATTCTCAGAAATTGGGATCATACATTTTGAAGGATGCAGGCCTTAAAGCTTCTGAGATTGACAAACTCCAGGAAATGCCCTGGAAAGAATATATTCTACTTGCCAACAAGGCAAGACGTACTTTGGCTGAAGAAGGAGAAGGTGCAGGATTTTTCCGTGGTGGATTTGCCCCGGTAGCAGACGGGAACAATATTCCAAAAGGAAAATTTTACTCCAATGATAACAGTGTATCTTCTGACGTTCCAATGTTAATATGCAGCACTTTCCATGAGTGGGGAATGTCCAGAACATTGCCTGAGATGGAAGAAATTTCAGAGGAAAAAGCAATAGAAATGTTAAAAGAAAGGGCCGGTTTCAGAGGTGGATTAGGAGACAAAGCTCCTGAAGTATATGATGCTTATAAAAAAATATTTCCAGATGCCAAACCTATTGAAATTATGACACTGATTGCAAGTAATCGCAAAAGTGTAGTTGAAACGGCCACTGCAAAAAGCAATGAAAAAGCTCCTGTTTATGTTGCCTGGTTTGGTTGGGAGCCACCAATGTTTAATAACAGGATGCGGGCTTTTCACTGTCTCGATATATGTTTCTGGTTTGCCAATACCGATGTAATGCTTACCCATACCGGAGGTGGTGCAAGACCAAGAAAGCTGTCAGAAAAAATGTCGGATTCTTTGTTGAATTTTATGAAATCAGGAGATCCAAATACCGATGGATTACCACAATGGCCGGTATTCTCTGTTGAAAAGGGAGAGACAATGGTACTCAATGATAATTGTGAAGTCCAGAACGATCCCGACCGGGAAGGAAGAAATCTGCTGTAATGTTAAAGTTGTGTCTAAAGAGGAGACGTTAGAAAAGAAACTTTCAGTTAAAACATATGCTTTCGTTTACCCCTCCAAACCTCCCCTAAAGTGGGAGGCTTAAGTCCCCTTTAGGGGATTTAGGGGTAAAAAACCGGATGGTTACTTTCAAATTGTAAGACCTTAAAATTTTAAATAGACTTTTGATACAGCCCCATTTTTTCAAATTGAAAAATCTGGTTATTGAAAAATTTCAGGGTATTTCCGGATAAAATAAACAGGTGTACAACTCCAGGCATGGCAATAGCTGTTTACAGGATAAAAATTGTAAGGCGACAAATAATCATTATCAGGATCGTAAACTTCCCAGAAAGTATCGGCTCCTTTTTTTACCATCCCACCCCAGTAATCAACCAGGTATTCTTTTGCCTCGGAATGCATTCCCGAATTTACAAGTGCCTGTATAAAATAGTGATACATATAAGGGCCACCTGGTTGTACCGCATTCTCCATACTTAAAAGTGAGTTTAATGTTTTTTGGCTCTCCTTTTTTGAAAGCACCCCACCAAGAATCATCCATATTTGCGACGCATAGGAAATTTGTTGGTCACTGCCGGATTCAAAAAGATTGATTTTTTTATTGTACAGTTTCATTGAACCTCTTTTCATTCTTTTAATTAATTCCGGAACATCTTTTAGTTCATCTTCACGATCAACAAGTTCTGCAAGTTTATAAGTTTCGCTTAAAGCGAAAATAGACAATCCCTGGACGGAAGCAGCTTTATGGAGGTCATTTTTCCAATCAAAAAACAGCCACCATTCGCTATTTGCTTTTTCAAAATCAATGATTCCATCCGGCTGAACATAGTCATTGATAATTTCCAACTGGCGTTTTGCAACCGGAAAAAGTTCTGATACTGTTTCTTTATCATTTGTTGCCTCAAAATATTCCTTTAAAGTAACATTAAACAGGAGTGCATAATCATATAAAAACTGACCACTTTGCGGATGTGGTTCAGGAGCTTCAAATACAGTTCCATGGACAACACCCCGTTCATCACTTAGTCCGGCAAGTAAATAAAGACATCGTTTGGTAAGGTCGTGATTATTATAGGAAACGGCGTTTGCAATCGATTCGAGATATAAATCTCCAATCCATAACCTTTGGTCACGTTTCGGTCCATCTTCATAAACGGTTTGCATACATTCTTTTAATGTATTTAGCCCTACCTGATCAATTTTTTTGATAATGTCGTCTGCTGATTCTGCAAGGGTTTCAGGTTTTTCTTTTACAGATGTTACCGCGGTGAATTTCAAATCGGAAACAGCAAAATCGAAATACCGCGAACTTCCTAATAATTCTATTTTCATATATCGCCCTGAAATCCTGCGTTCCAGTTTTACCTCACTTAAAGCATCCGTTACAGTTATTATTTCGTCCTGAAGCCATGCCCTGCTTAAAGCACCGGGATAAGGATCAAAAGGTGTTGCAAGTTCTGCAGGTACTTCTGCAAAAGTAAGTTTAAATCTTAGCGGTCCATCAGGTGTTCCCCTCAACGTACGAAAATTCATCGAGAAATAGCCGGTGTAATGATTTCCAAAATCAACAATGACAGTTTTCAGTTCATTAAAAGAACGTTCATAAATGCTTTCAACTGCGCCAAGCTCTTTTACAGTCCAACCCTGAAAGGCCCTTTCGTCTTCTACCAACTCCACAATCCCTTTTGGCTGAATAACATCTTTAGAAAGCTCCGGTTTAAATTCTTCTGCTTTTTTTAGCCATATTTCTCTGTTGTATTTAACCACATCCTGAGCAAATAAAGAACCGTAAAACAGGAATAAAAGAGCAATTCCTGCAAGTTTGAATTGATTTTTCATACGTATAAAATTGTTTATTTATTAAGGTAATCCCGATAATTATAGGGAGAATTCGCATGAAAATTTATTCATTTCTTTTGATGTTTAAAATAATCATGCTCATTTCATACCATTAAAATTGTTTGTTTTTAGTTGTATTGTATGTAACTCGCATGTCTTTTCATAATCACCTTGGGTGTAAATATTTTACATGCTTGTTTCATTTTTGTATTTTTTAAATTCTACCAACCACCGCTTAATCCGTTTTCCAGTGCTTTCTGATAATTTCCAAGGTTGAATTCGTATAGAAACGGAGCTTTATTTGCCTGTCCTTCTTTACGTTCACCCAGTTTATTTAAAATTTTATAAGAAAGAATTTTACGTTGAAAATTTCTGCGATCAAGTTTTTTCCCCAGAATGGTTTCATACAATTTCTGAAGTTCCGGCATGGTAAATTGTGCAGGCATCAGATTAAAGCCAATGGGTTGATAACTCAATTGTGCCTGAAGTGTTTTTAATGCTTTTTTAACAATCAGATTGTGATCCATCATCAGTTCCCCGATTTCGTCCAGACTTTTCCATTCGCATACATCGGAAAATATATCGGGTTTGGGATCTACTTTTGAAAACTCTACAAGGGCGTATAATCCCACCGAAATAAAACGTTGTTTAAACCAATTTAAATGTTCGTTACCTTCCTGTTCCTCTAAATCTTTGACCGCCGGATTTAGAATGGATCTACCGGGATCGCTGAAAACCCTGAATTGTTTCAGAAAAATATCAGAAAGTCCGGTTCTTTCTTTTAAAGCTCTACTTGCAGCAGTTTCAATTGATTCATTCTTTTGAATAAATCCACCGGGTAATGCCCATTTCCCCGAATACTTCATATGCACCAGCAAAACTTTTAGCTGGTTAGCATGAAAACCAAAAATTACACAATCCAATGAAATATGTTCAAGCAGATTATCCGGTTTAAAACTCATTAAATTTTGTCTTATGTTTTAAAAAACAAATTAACAAAAATCATTTGTTTTATTTGAATAGTTTGCAAAAAAAATATATTATTGTGTCTTATTGACACAAAGTTTAATTTGCTTTATTCAGATCATTTTTAAAGCATCCATATCAAGTAAAAATTAATTAATCTAACGTATTATCCAATGAAAACATCATTCCTGAAAAAAATCAATTCCTATTTATTTTTTATCCTGTTTTTTATTTCCGGTCTGACATATGGAATAGAGTCTGGAGATAAAGATGTTAAGGATATTATTAAATCGATGACCCTGGAACAAAAAGCACAACTTTTAATCGGTACCGGGATGCATTTCGAACTGCCTGATTCTATAAAAGCAAAAATGCCCAATCGGGGCCAGCAACAGAAGGAAGAGACAGATTATACAAGAATGGTTGATAATATTAGAAAATATGTTCCGGGAGCTGCAGGAAATACAGCAGAATTTCCTGAACAGGGAATTACCACGCAGGTGCTTGCAGACGGACCTGCCGGGTTGCGTATTTCTCCTTATCGTAAAGGTTCGGATGAAACTTATTATTGTACAGCATTTCCAATTGCAACTTTGCTGGCATCAACCTGGGATACTGAACTGGTTGAAAATGTAGGAAAAGTTATGGGAAAAGAAGTACTTGAATACGGGGCTGATGTAATTCTGGGGCCGGCACTAAATCTTCAGCGGGACCCACTCTGCGGAAGAAATTTTGAATATTATTCAGAAGATCCTTTAGTATCAGGAAAAATGGCAGCTGCAATGGTACGCGGAATTCAATCTAATGGTGTGGGAACTTCAATAAAACATTTTGCTGTAAACAACCAGGAAACCGCCCGAATGTCTGCTGATGTTATTGTGAGTGAAAGAGCACTTCGCGAATTATATCTGAAAAGTTTTGAAATTGCAGTTAAAGAAGGGAATCCCAGAACTGTAATGTCTTCTTACAATAAAATCAATGGAACCTATGCATCTGAAAGTTATGATCTTTTAACAAAAATTCTTCGTGATGACTGGGATTTTAAAGGCTATGTTATGACTGACTGGGGTGGAGGAAGCGATTTGGCAGCACAAATGATTGCAGGAAATGATTTGATTATGCCCGGTTCGCCAGGACAAATTAACAAATTGATTTCTATTGTTGAAGAAGGACAACTTGATGAAGAAGTACTTGACAAAAATATTGAACGAATACTAAATATGATGTTGATTTCACCAAAATACAATGAATATAAAGTTTCAAATAAACCGGATTTAAAAGCTCATGCCAAAGTCGCACACGAAGCAGCTGCAAATGGAATGGTTCTTTTGAAAAACAATAATAATGCTCTTCCAATCCCAAAATCAGTAAAAAAAGTTGCTGCATTTGGAAATGCATCTTATGAGTTTATTTCCGGAGGAACTGGTAGCGGTGATGTAAATGAAGCATATACAGTTTCCTTGATTCAGGGATTAAATAATGCAGGATTTCAAACGGACAACGGATTACAGGAATTTTACAAAAATTATATAAAAGAAGCCCGTGCAAAACAAGAACCACCTAAGAATTTTCTTGCTGCCTTAATGGGGGGAATGATCCCGGTTGAAGAGGCCGAAGTGAGCACAGAACTCGCAGGGGAAATGGCTGAAAAATCGGATTTAGCACTGATTGTAATTGGAAGAAATGCAGGAGAAGGAGACGACCGTAAAGCGGAAGAGGGTGATTTTTATCTTTCTTCTACCGAAACAGGTATGATTAAAAACGTCACGGAAGCTTTTCATAAAAAAGGAAAGAAATCGATTGTGATACTAAATATAGCCGGGGTTATTGAAACTGCAAGTTGGCGCGATATTCCGGATGCTGTTCTTTGCGCATGGCAGCCGGGTCAGGAAGGAGGAAATTCTGTAACTGATGTGTTAACAGGAAAAATAAATCCATCGGGAAAACTTGCAATTTCCTTCCCAGTTAAATATGAAGATTCCTCAACAGCTAAAAATTTTCCAGGAAACGAAATCAAAAAGGAAGGTGAAGAAGATAAAACACCCGATCAGTCAGGATTTTCATTTATGCGTCGTGTTCCCTGGGAAGTAGTTTATGAGGAAGATATTTATGTTGGTTATCGATATTATAACACATTTGATGTCCCTGTGGCATATGAATTTGGCTATGGCCTTTCTTACACCAATTTTGATTTCAGCAATATGAAACTGGATTCAAAAAAGTTTAAGGATAATCTAAATGTATCGGTGGTTGTTGAAAATACAGGAAATGTTGACGGTAGTGAAGTTGTTCAGGTGTATATTTCAAAACCTGACGGAGAACTAAAAAAACCGGAAGAAGAATTGATAGCGTTTGGAAAAACCAAAGTTTTAAAGCCCGGAGAAAAACAAACCATAACTTTTGATATTAACACCGATCAAATTGTCTCTTTTGATGAATCCAGGTCCATGTGGATTGCTGAATCAGGAAAATATACAGTTAAAATTGGTTCTTCTTCACAAAATATTTTGCATCAAAAAGATTTCAATTTGAAAAAAGATATTTCCTCGGGAGAAGTTTCCAGGGCTCTTGTTCCGCAGAAAAAATTTAAACGGCTTTCAAAATAATATGGTTTGTAGGTTTTAAAAAATACTGTCAGGGAAACTGGATTTCATTGACATAAAAAACTTTATGAAGCAGGTTTATTCATTAACCAGATTAATGGATTTCGGATTGGCAAATTTCTGATTACTTCCTGTGTTTGCGGATAAGCATCCAATGTCTTCCAGAGTTCGATAAATTCGGTTTTGTTGTATGCTTTCCCTGCAAATAACAGAAAAGGATGTCTTACCGGCCACTCATCCCAATACATAACATCAGGAGGATAAGTCCAATTGGTTTTGTCTTTTACAAATGGATAAATAAACTCTGCTCCCAATTTCATATTTTTTCCATCGGGTGTTTTAAAGTCATACAAATTTTCATCTTTTGTGGATAAAATTTCAGCACAGGTCATAAAAGCATCAATATTAAATAATGAATATCCATAAGGTTTTGTACGTGCCAGTTCAAGTGGAAAGGAACCATCGTCACCCATTTGATTGGGTAAAAGAATTTTTTTAAAACGATTCCTGCAAAGTGTTAAAACTTTTTCATTTTCAACCAATCTGGCAAATGCACCTACCTGCATAATCCAGCAGGTCGCGTGATTATTTTTTGTATTCATTTCATCAATACTGTATTGATGTGTTGTCAACCAGTTAACAAATTCTGAAAACCATTTTTTAATTTCTCTGATTGCTTCCTCAGAAATTGCCTTATTATCTTCCAGAATTTCAATTGAACGTGCCACTTCCACTAAATGAATCGCATCTATGATTCCGATTCCCCGACCTGTTACTCTTCCTTTAATGGCCTGCACATATAGCAAAGCAGGATTCATTCGGGTTTCAGGATTTACAAACCATGCCTCCAAATGTTTCTGCGAAGCTTGTACGAATTTCTTATTTCCCGTAATTAAAAAGGCTGAAGTTTGAATTCCAACAATTTTACTTAAACGAATCATTGCCAGCCGGTGTGCAACAAAATTATCAGGATTGCTTTGCCCGTCTTTTCTTATGTAAGGTCCATCCGGGTTTTCAGGGTCAGGCCACCAATAATCCCCTTCCGAATAAAAGTCATGTATTCCCCCGGCACTTCTGTCACAAACATAAGAAGTAACCGTAATGGGCAGGCTATCTAATGATTTAATTGCCGTCTCAACAATAAATTTCCGCTCTTTCACTGAAATGTAAGGAATCTTATCTTTTCCTTGTGAACATCCCGATAAGCTTACTGCCAGCAATAAAAATATCCAGTTCGAAATATTTCTGATTACCAGATACCAGGCACTGCTTTTTACCATATAACTAATAAATTTTTAAATTGTTGCCAACAAACCACCATCCACATAAATCATTTGACCATTCACATAACTGCTGGCATCGGAAGCAAGAAATAGTAAAGCACCCAAAAGTTCTTCCGCAATTCCCCATCGATTGCTTGGTGTGCGCTTACATAACCAGCTATCAAATTCAGAATTTTCCCAAAGTGGTTTTGTCATTTCGGTTTTAAAATATCCAGGACCAATTCCGTTTATCTGGATATTATATTTAGCCCAGTCGGTTGCCAATCCTTTGGTCAACATTTTTAAACCACCTTTTGATGCAGCATAAGGAGCTATGGTCGCCCGTCCCAGTTCGCTTTGCATTGAACCAATATTTATGATTTTGCCGGCTTTCTTTTTAATCATGCCCCCAACCACTGCTTTCGAAACTTTATAAGCACCGGTAAGATTTATCCCGATTACCTTTTCCCAGTCGTCATCCTTAAAATCTTCCAACGGAGCGCGCAAATTTATTCCTGCATTATTAATCAGAATATCAATCGAGCCAATTTCTTTTTCGATTTTTTGAATGGCCTTATTTATTTCATCACTTTTTGTTACATCAAAAACTGTTGCAAATGCTGAATAGCCATAAGACTTAAATTCTTTTAACTGGGTATTTACTTTCTCTGGACTTCGTCCATTTAAAATAACCTTACAACCATTCTCTGCCAATCCTTTTGCAAAAACGGTTCCCAATCCTCCGGTTGAACCTGTGACCAAAGCAACTTTCCCCTTGAGGTTAAAGAGGTTTTCAACCTTCATAATCATATGTATTAGAATGAGTTTATCTTTACTTCTATCTTGTTTAATCCCGAATTCAAACGAACGCTGCCAAACGAAGTATTTACCGGAACTCCATTAACACTTACCACTGAATTTTGGGGAAAATCCAGTTTAAACTCAGCAACCATATTAGCGGGCAAATCAATTAAATACTGACTCAAACGTCCGCTAAACTTTTTGTAATCCGCTTTTATTTGTCCCTTAACTGTGGGCACAACAATTGAGCTGCTTTTTAGGTCTGCCAATTGCGGATAAATTTCAGCTACCCTAAAACCCGGTTTTAGAGGTTGGATACCCCACATATTTCTGGCAACAATATTTGCCGGGGCCGCACCCCAGGCATGATTCCAGTCCTGATTTGGTTTATATCTCAAATCCCAGGCCTCCCAAGAGATGGTAGATCCTCCTTTTATCATATTATACCAGCTTCTGTCATGGGTCGCAGTCATCAATTCAAGTGCGTAATCCGCAGCTCCTGCATTATACAAAGCTTCCATTAAAAACTGCGCCCCATATACACTGCATCCCATTCCACGTGATTTTATATATTCCACGACTTCATTTTTATAATCATCCGGAACAATTCCAAATGCAAGTGGCAACATGTTTGAATGAATCGCTCCATGATTGGTTTCAATTCCATCCTGATAATAACCACCTTCCTTATTAAATAGATATTGATTTATCGAGTTTTTCACCCTGGCAGCACGCATTTCAAAATCCAGTTTTTCTTCAGTTTTGCCCAAAATTCCTGCAAACTCAGCCATAATTTTCATGTTCTGATAATAAAAGCTGTTGATTACAGTGCTAATTGGTGTAAACACAAATCCATCGCGCTCGCCTTGCGGCCAGTCTTTGGGTAATTTCCAGCCGGTATCTTTTTGCGCCGGAGGCCAATCTACAATATCGCGAACACGCTGTGTGGTATCTGCAAATCCAAGTTTGGCCATAAATTTACCGTTATGCTTTGGAGATTCTGTGCTGATTAAACCATACTTATATTCCAGTTCCATTAAAGTTTTGTGTTTTAATGGCTCATAATATTTCGTTATCAGTTCGGTGTTTCCAGTGTACATGTAATCCTGGTAAAACAATAGTGCAACATGAAGTTGCCATTCGGTTGGCCAGGTCGGATAATCCATAAAATACTCAATGGTTTTACGGGCAATCGCATACTCATTATCCACAGAATAATGACTCAATTGATTTAAATAAGCATCTGCTTCATAAGGAATTCTCTCACGGTCGCCATCTACATAGTAACCTGCAAAAGAAGTTGCTTTTTGAGAATATTTACACATTTTCCAAACCTGGTTTAAAATGTCGTTTGAACTTGAAAAAGAACTGCTATTATCCTCAAAATATGTAAAATATGCTTCCCGGTTTAAATCTTCGGATTTTATCTCCGCCTCTGGAAAGTCATTCTCCCCGGAAATTTCAACATATCGAAATGGCATAATTACCGGGAACGAATCAGGTAAAGCAACAGCAATGGATTTCGTGTTTCTTTCATCGGGAATTAATTCTATTTGATACTCTGATTTCCCTGGTTCAACCTCCAACTCTACTTCCTGGTATCTGATTGTCCCTCCCGGATTTTTATCAATTTTACCATCTAACAATTTTTCTCCCAGGCCAATAATTAATTTTTCTTCTTTTTTTGCTGAATAATTAATGTTTAAAGTTCCAAATGCAGCTTTCCCAAAATCGGCAAAATAAGTTCCTTCTTCAATTTGCCTGAATTCCACGGGCTCGATATTTTCAATTTGAAACCAGTTCCCAGAGCTTAACTTTTCTCCAAAAAAACCGGTTGAAAACTTTTGTGGTTCAGAATATTCCGATAGTCGATTGTCTTTGTCGAAAATGCGAACCTTCCAGAAATAGGTACTGTTTTCTTTTAGTTTTTCACCTTCAAATTCAACATTTGTTGATTGGCCGGTTCGCATATTTCCGCTATCCCAAACATCTCCAATATTGTTCTCAATGTTTTCTTTTGAAGATGAAACCAGAATTTGATAACCCAACTGCAGACCCGCTTCTTTGGGAACAATCCAACCAAATTCGGGTTTGTTATCTATAATCTTTGTATAGCGTGGCTCCCGAATTGTTTCGACTGTTAAGCCAAAAGGAATTCCGGAATAAGGATCGGCATATTTTAATCCAAGTTCATCATTTTTCTTTCTGAATTCAATAAGTACTTTTTCATAATCAGGATTTCCCACCAGATTATAAATCTCCTTCGGATCATCTTTCAAGTTATAGAGTTCCTCAGATGACTTATCGTTGATGTACCGCATATATTTCCATTCCTTGGTACGTACACCTTCGCTTGGTGGGATATGCTCAAATTCCCATAGATGTTCTACCAAAACAGTATCACGACCAATGGTCTTTTTCTCTCCGGAAACCATTGAAACCAAACTTTTTCCCTGGTAGGTTTCAGGAACAGGAATTCCTGCATAATCCAGAATGGTTGCCGGTACATCGATATTTAATGCCATGTCTGAAATATCAAGATGTTTTTTTGCACGAGGATCATAAACAATTAAAGGAACACGAATTGAATTATCGTACATTAACCATTTCCCCGAAATCTGTCGTTCGCCAAGGAAAAATCCATTGTCACCCATAAGAATGATAATTGTGTTTTTGTCCAGGCCTTTTTCAGTCAGTTTTTTTCTGATTTTGGCAATTTCCAAATCAATACCATAAATCATCCGGTAATACCCTTTTGTACTGTGCTGATATTTTTCAGGAGTATCGTTTTTCCAAAACCAACGTACACGATTAAAACCATCCCTTACCGGTTTTGGCAAAGCATTAAAATACTTTTCATCAGCAAGATCCGGTTCGGGCATATCCATATTTTGATAAAGTTTGTTGGGTTCTTCCTGCCAGAAATATTGAAGCGGAGCTCCGTCGTGAGCATGCGGGGCACTAAAACTCAGAGATAGTGAGAATGGTTTATCTGAAGGTACATTATCGATAAAATCGAGTGCTTTTTGACCAGTATATCTGGTTAAATGAACAGTGTCTCCATTTAAGGTTTTATAATAGTATCCTCTGTAATCCTTGAACTTCCCTGCCCTATCGTAAATCTCAACCTCATCAAACATTTTTTCCCTTCCCTGGTAATTCACACCAAATTTTCCAAAAAAGCCATTATAATAACCTGCTTCTTTCAAAAGTTTTGGATACGAATTCTCCATGTACTCTTTTCTGATATCGCCTGTTTGAAAAGTATATTTATGAGTTCTTTCATGCAAACCACTAAAAATACTTGATCGACTCGCCGAGCAGATAGGAGTTGTTACAATTGCATGTGAGAAATAAGCACCGCCTTCAGCAAGTTTATCCATTTCAGGTGTTGCAGCCAATGGATTTCCGGAGTAACCCAATGCGCTCCAGCGTTGATCGTCGGTAAGGATAAAAATAATATTCGGACGCTCATACGTACTTTTTGCCTTTTGAGTTGCTGAAACATTAATCTTTGAAAAAATGAATAGGATTAGAATGATAAGATAAGTTAGGTTCTTTAGCATGTCGAGTAGTATATTAATTTCAAAAAAATTAAAAGTAATTCTTTCAAAGCTAAATGCAACAAGATCTTTCTATCATTTCATTAATTAGGATAGAATACTGCCAGATAATAACACTTCGAGCCCACAAAGTCGCGAGTAGTAGTTACTTTGAGAAACTCTGTGATTCTTTGTGTAGCTTTGTAAAATAGTTTTAACACAAAGTTACACGAAGGCCTCTCAAAGAATCACAAAGAAGTATATTAACCAGAAATAATAAGGCTTAACTATTCTTTTTCTTCTTTTTAGATGATTTTGCAAGTGGATTAAAATCAAGTGCAAGATTTATCCAGTAGTCAAATTCCTCCTTAGTTTTCATCCCTGTCTCATCAATCAAAACATAGCCTTTCATAGGGCGTTTGGTAAAATCCATAGTCCGGCAACCTCTTTTCTCCACCATTTCGTTGTGAAGATCAGGATTGATTCTACACATTAATTCATCTTTTATGATTCCTACACACATTTTGTCGTTGACCATAAATGTCAATCCTCCCATCATAGCTTTTTCCTCAACATTTGGAGTTTCCTGCAGACGTTCCCTGATCCTATTTGCCAGATTTTCATTATAAGCCATTGTAAATCATTTTCGGATTTATAATCTCAACAAAAGAAAAATGTTTTTGTTCGGCTGAAATGAATCCAAAAACTAATTCAAGACCAGCTTTTTAGTTATTTTGCAATTACCATTGTAGAGGTTTAAAAAATAGATTCCCTGATTTAGATCGAGATTTAACTTATGTGTTTCTGATTCGGCATAATTAAATTCCTGTTCAAACACTTTTTTTCCTGTTAAGCTGATAATGTCCAATTTATTGAAAGTAAATCCCGGACAGGAAATTGTTATTTTTCCATTAGAAGGATTTGGATAAACACTTACTGCCGGATTAATAGTATTTTCAACTGAAGTTAAAACAGGAATAGAATCGCCCGAAACCAAAACATATGTTACAGAAAGCGGAGGTGCTTCAAATTTTACCTTACCATAAATACTTTTTCCATAAGCCTTTAAGGTTTTATAGTTTTTGGGGCCACCACCTGCTAATGTAGTTCCTTCTCCGTTAACAAATACTTTTCTGGAAAAATCTCCATTATCGGCTCCTCCTGTTAATACATAACGATAAAAACTTCTGGCTTCGGGGTAATTCTCCAAATCGAATTCAACTATTTGTTTTGTAGTTCCCTTGTTTACCACTGTCACACCACTTTCTCCGGAGGAAAACGAAGATGCATAAGCAATAATATTATTATTGCCTGAAACTGTTGATTTTACCATTATATCTCCAAAATACTTTTGAAAATAGTACATATAATAAAACGGTGCATGTGGTATACCATCGCTTACTCCGGGTTCATCATTTCTGGCAAAAAGCCCATGATCATCACCATTGTTCCAGCCGTTTGCCAGGTCCCAACGCATTGCCTGTCCATATTCGTTTTTGATTAATTCGCCCAAAACCAAAGTAGCATGCATACCGTTAATGTAAGAAACTGCCTGTTTGCTTCCCTGTGCAAAAATATTCCATTCGGTTAAAGCAACTGGTAGATTATCGACTTCAGTGTATTTTCTGAGGTCGTTTAAAGCGTAATCTTTTTTCTTTTTTGTATTTGCAGCTGAATTTAAGATAACAGGAATTCCTGAGTTTTGATCATATGGTGTATAATAAGAATGAATCACTAAAAAATCGGCTTTGTCAGCTATTTCCGGCAATACCCCTTTATTCCAGTTTTTCATCACTGGATCCCAGGTAACATCTTCTTCCTGCATACAAATCCCAATTTTTATGTCTGCACCTATTTCTGCTGCAGCGTTTTTCATGGAGTCGATAAATACTCTGGAGTGTCTACCGTACAATTCACCGGATATAAACTGAGGCTGCCCGTCTTGATTTAGTAAAACATCAATTTCGTAACCGGCCTGCCACGGTCCCATATTTTCATTGCCAATCTCCCAGAATTTTGTTCTGCCATTATCGTAACGAACCCAGTTTGCTGCATAATGCGCTGCATTGGCGACCGGGTCTGGTCCTGTACCATATCGGGCATAACTATAGTTTACGCAAATACAACCTGTGGAATTTGTTTTTTTCAACAAATCATAATAATCATTCACCGTCATCGCCCAATTGGTTGTATTCATTCCCGCTTGCAGTGCTCCAACTTTTCGATCCGGAGGTATATCGATGGGCCCTTTATCCTGAACAGCATCCCAAAAATGATCGTTGGAAAGGTTACCTCCAGGCCAGCGCAGTACATTCGGACTTAAATTATAAATATCGTTTACCAAAGTTGGTTTATTATTCATTTTTCCTGCCCAATTGATGGCATTGTTTCCGTAAACATACTTGCTCACTTTTGTGATTGTATCTTTTAGATTGATTGAAATTGTAACGGTTGCTGGTTCTTCCGGCTGAGGAGTATTGATGTATTCAGGACTTACAGCCTCCTTCGGTTCCCAATCATCCAGAAAAAATCCCTGATTATATTGTGCTTTGCCAGAAAAGAAAAACAGAACTAACAATACAACTAACAAATTATTGATACCTGTTTTCATAATTGCTAATCTTTGGTTTTTAAGAAACTAACATGCTGACAATTTTATTTACTTACTAACTTAAAGGTTTCAGTTCTGTTTCCCCTTGAAATCCTCAATGTATAAAAACCTGGATTTTCAACCTGGATTTTTGTTTTACCAGACCATTGATCAATCTCGATTTTTTTTACCAATGCGCCGAGGGAGTTATAAAGTTCAGCTTTAATTTCATTGTCAACATACAGTCCTGTTTCCAGGATAAAATATCCAGCAAAAGGATTTGGGTATACTTTAAATCCAAATTCGTTTTCTTCTATTCCTGTTACACAGTTTGCATCATTAGCAGAATAAACTCTGATTGCTATTCTATCCGACTTTGTAGTACATCCATTTGTACTTGCTTCCAAAAAGTAGCTACCGGTTCTGTCGATATCAATAGAAGAAATTGAACCTTCAATGCGTGTAAAACTTTTAAGCCAATTGTAAGAAACACTATTTGAAACTTTTGCCTGTAGATTTACTTCTCCCCCCGGACAAAATTCCAAATCCCCAGTTGTTAGCACTTCAACTTCAGGAAAGGAATTTACAATTACTTTAAAGGGACCAGAAGTTATAGCCGTTTTTCCATTGCTAACCTCAACAGAATAAATACCTTCATCAATTGTGGTTAACGAAGCAGACTTTTCGGTTAAAACTGAATCGTTTTTAAACCATGTATATGATAATCCTTCTCCACTCACTGTGTTTAATGTAATTTCTTCTCCTTCACATAAAACTGCTGGTTTTTCGCTGGTAATATCTACCCGATCAGGTAAATTTGTATCAAAGGACAGAACCACAATATTTTCTTTTCCACTCTTTTTTGAATGTTCCAGTGTAAAAGTTCCGCTGCGTTCTTTTTCTCCCGCTTTTATCGTGTATTTATATTCTCCTAAAAATCCATCAAAAGTTACTTTGCCCTGGGAATCTGTTTTAATTTCAGTCTTATTAGTCCACCACTTATTAAATACTAAATCCTTGTACATTTCGCCATGAGGCCTGATATTCCAGTCAGAATCAAATAACGCACCTTCCGGCAACCAATGACTGTTTGCCCAGAATCCCCAGAAAAGAAATGACTTCACACTTTCGTGGCTAAAACAAATTGTCATAAAATCACGGGTATAATCCGCCTGAACTTTCCTTTGTGTGATGTTTATATCGTGTTCTGTAATTTTAATGTCTTTACCGAGTTCTGCGAAACGTTCGAGAATTGAATATACTTTGGTAATGGAAGTGAGGTCTCCCCCCATATGTCCTTGCATTCCAATACCGTCAACTTCTCCACCCTTTTCCTCAATAAATTTTACGAGGTTATAATATGAATTTTGTTTATCAATATTATTTCCTCCACCTGAAATTATTGAATAATCGTTAAGATAAAGTTTAACAGTACGGTCGTTATTGCGAACCCTTTTAAACCAGTCGGCCATCACTTCATTCCCAAGAATATCCATTACATCATGTTCTGAATAAGGTTCGTTGATTACATCCCAGTCATTTAATCTTCCATTTGTAAATTTTGTTACCTCTTTAATACGTTTGTCGATTGAATTGCGAAGAGCAAGCGGATTATTTTTGTAGGATTCGATATTTGAAGTCATGTGTTTCCATGAAGGCCAGATTATATTGTGTCCGCGCACTGCAATACCTTTGGCTTCCAGCGAATCGAGTGACCTTGAAATATTTGTTTTTGAATTCGAGATAAACATTGGCCATTTTAAATCGTTTTCAAATACTACTTCGTTAAACAATTCATACACTTTATTTCTAAAGGTGCTATTCTCTATAAACCGGCTTGCCGGAATAGCACTCCCCCACCCGAATTTATGTTTTGTCATTTCAACTGTCACATCAGCGTTTTCAACAACGTTTCCATTTTCGTCGTGAACTATAATATCAATCTTTCCTTTTCGAATCTGCTCTATCCTTTCCTGTGCTGAGGTTCGCCATGGTGCATCCTGTTCCCTGCCGTAATAAGAGATTTCTGTAGTGGGTAAATCTTCCAATGCAACACTGTTTTTAAAATTTAGAAATTTTACATCGGCTATTTCTATTGTTTGCGAGTCATATCCTGTAAACAAACAATACCGTGTTTCTGCAGCAGTCCAGGTTGATTTGCTTTTTGTTGATGCATAATATTGTTTCCATTCGCTACCAATAAGTATCTTATGAGCAATCTCCTTACTATAGGTTTTATTATGCTCAATAACAACTGAAACAGCAGCCTCACCTGATTCTTCTTTTGAAGCAGTAGTTCGGGCAAAAAACGAAACTAAAATAACATCGTCTTTTTCAATTCCGGCTACCGATGGAAATTGAATTTGAGCATCCCAATAGTTATTCAATCCTGTACCGGTAGTTGCCCTAATTGCTTTTGTAAAGGATTGATTCGAAACCGAAACTTCTGTTAATGTAACTCTGCCTACCTTCACAAAAGTTGTTCCGGATGTTCTGTTTAAAATAGTTCCTCCTTCCGGAATTTGTGCTGATACCGGCATAACGGCAATTAAAAAAAATAAGGTATAAACAATTTTGAGAGAAAAAGACTTGTTCATGTCGATTTTAGGTTTTTGATTTAAACAATACAAAACTAAAAGAACATTACAATTTCTCGCTTAGAATAGTTTTAAATTGTAAACTTCTTAAACAATAATAAAGATTTGTAAAACTAATATGAAAATATACCGGGATATGCGGGTAATTCTGTGCTAAAGTTGTTATAAACAGTTAGTAACAACTTATTTTTCTAACCACATTAAATTTTGGAGAATATATGGTTACAAGGTAAATTCCTTTTGAGCCCAAAACATTTCGGTTTATTGTAAGTGATTTATCAGCCGTAAGTTTCTGATAAACTACTTTCCCTGTAATATCCGAAATCTTTACAGTGTAATCCCTGGTTTCAACTGCAACATTTATATTAAAACTGTCTCCTTTTACCGGATTAGGAAAAATATTGACCATACCCTCCTTTTGTTTCAGAGCGTTTAAGTCGGTTGTATAATCCACAATTACTAAAATATTTCCCTGTTTATTTCCATCATCGGAAGTACATGTTATTGTAGCTGTACCGGACCTCATTGCTTTAACTTCTCCGTTGGGTTTAACTGGTGCTACTCCCGTGTTATCCGACTTCCATGACACATTTTGGTTGGTGGCATCATTCGGAGTAATAACGGGCAACAAAATCCTTGTTTCTCCCCGATTTTTTAAGACAATAGTATCAGGATCGAAATGTACACCTTCAACAGGTACACTTCCGGGTTTGTATTCCATTTTATAGGTTCTGACCCAATCGACATATTGGATATTTTTTGTTGAGTCTTCCAGCGATTCGATGGTGGGTAATCCAACTCCCCAGGTGAAGGTTTCCATATCAAAAAACATGTACATATTTTCGTTAAATGGTCCTCCTGTTTTAGATGTATGAACCTCTTTTCCATCGAGATAAAAAATTACAGTTTCAGCATCTTTCCACCAAACACCGTAAGTAAAAAATGTTTCGTTACAGGCGGGTTCCAGGATATCACCTTCCCATGGTGTAGAAACATCATTCTCCCAACCATCTTTATAATAGTGCAAATTGGTTTTCATGTGTGTTTCATGGCCGGCAAAAGCAGGTGCGGTTGGCGCTCCAAAATTTTCTATTACATCTATTTCGCTGTAACTTCCCTGAAACCAGTATGCTCCCGTCATCGAAAGTGTCGGGCATTTAATACGTGCTTCAGAGTAGTAGCCTGGTTTCATAGCTTTTGTTTTTGACGAAACACAGGCTGAATGTACCCAGTTTCCTTGTTGGTCGTAATTTGCAACGGTTGATTTCAATTTTAAAAAACCACCTGAGACTGAAACATTTTCGCGTTTAAAAGTGCTGGGTGGCCTGCCAGCCCAATAAGGATGATAGTTTAACCATTTGGAATCATCCAATTCTGAACCTTCAAATTCGTCAGTTAATTCCTCAACTTTTACCCAATGTTTTTCCGGCGATGCATCAGGTTGTGCATAGGAAACAAAAGAAATAAAAAGGATAAATAAATGAAAAAGAATGATTCTCATGATTCTGAATTATTCACAATTTAACTTACTTCTTTTCAAGATTTCTTTTCCTGATTAAACATTCAAGAAAATAATAATCTGCATAAACCAAAGGTACGTCAATTTCAGAATCATGTGGAAAACTTCCTGTACTATGTTCCAACAAAAATCCTTTGTTTTCACCTACCGGAGCAAGAAATTTTTCTGATGACAAATTTTCCAGCATCAAATTGGCAACATTTAAATATTCCTCGCCATTTTCAGAATACTCGCTTAATTCAAAAAATGCACTTGCAATTACTGCTCCTGCCGATGCATCATAAGGTTCATCCGGAATATTCGGAGCATCATAATCCCAGTACGGAATTTTACCTTCTTTCATTCCAGGCTGACTTAAAATATAGCTTGCAATTTCTTCTGCTTTTTGCAAAAAATCAGTCATTTCTGTTTCACGATACATCAAAGTATAACCATACAATCCCCATGCCTGTCCTCGTGACCACGCACTTTCATCAGATAATCCCTGGTGGGTATTTCTTTTTCTGACTTCGCTTGTTTCAGGATTATAATCAATTACATGAAAACTTGAATTATCTTCACGAAAATGATTTTTTGCAGTTGTTTGTGCATGTTTGATGGCAATATCTTTAAGTTGTTCATCTCCTGTTTCTTTATACGCCCACAGCATTAACTCAAGATTCATCATATTATCTATAATTACAGGAAAATTCCATTTATCCTTTGCAAAATCCCACGACCGCAAACAGCCTACAACGGGATTATATCTGGTAGCAAGTGTTTTGGCAGATTGAATCAGAATATCACGATACTCTGTGTTTTGAGTATGTTGCCAGGCTTTACCAAAACTACAGTACATTTTAAATCCCATATCGTGGGTGCCGTCATTCCATTTTTCCTTTTCCAACGGGATTGTGGCATTAATTGCATATTCCTTCCATTTTTCTTCCCCTGTTAATTCGTAAAGCATCCAAAGGTTGCCGGGATAAAAACCACTCGTCCAGTCCCGACTAGGTACCAATTTTAATTCTCCGTCTTCGATGGTTCTTGGAGAAACCTTAACACTATCTTTATGCTGATTCACCAAATCAACAGCAAATTCTATTTGCTGGCTTATGTGACTTAACAAATCTTTTTTTGTTTCTTTCTCTTCAGTAGAACAGCCTACAAGGGCAATTACCAAAGCTATAACAGCTATTTTTCTCATTACAAATAATTCAGTTTTTGTTGTTTAAATTTAAGATGCTCCTAATTTATAAAAAAGATTAAAATAGGATTGAATTCTATTTTCAGTTTAATAAACTTTAGTATTCACCATTCAGCCGAATTTCGATTTTTGTTTTTCCATCCGTTATAGTCCAGGCAGGAATCCTGATTTCAATACGTTTCAAATTCTCAAACTGTCGATCCAATTCAAGTGGAGCAGGATATAAAGAAACTACTGTAACGCTTAATTCAGGATGCGAAAGATTTTCAAGTTTTAAATATTTTCCATCTTGTTTTAAAATTGCTCCCCCAGGTACAATTTCAACGTCGGCAGCTGTCATCAATTGCCAGGTAATTAATTCCGTTTTATCTGAAATTTCAATTTCATCCTCAATGGTTATTGAAGTCGGAGTTTCTTTTTCAAATTTCCTTGTGGCAGAGGTTAACAAATCACCAAAAGCCGGAGTCATGTCCAGTGCGGCTTCAACATGCTCCCCATTTGAAAAGTTGGTAAATTCTACCATTCCATCAACCACATGCAGTTCATTATTTACCGTAATTGTGCTGTGTCCGTAATTGTTTTTTGTAAGTAAAGTCCATCGTTGGCAATCCTGACAACTGCTCCACAAATCAAATCCTGTTTTTTCCAACTGATGGTAGCCCTGGTTTCCGGGATCGATGCTCCATCGAACACCATTTATTTCAAAGATAAATGAACCTGCATCCATATTGCCATGGTTTACGGTTCCCCGGCCACCCTTAGCTCCAAAGTAATAACCGTACTTATCGTTTTCACCGCCGGTAAAAACTACTACCGGATTACTTCCATCACCTTTCCAGGCTGTCGGAATTTTCTCCTCACCCTTTTCTTCATATTGAGAAATCCATACCAAAGCTGCACCGGCCAATCTTGATCTTACCCCGACTTTTTCTGTTGGAACTAAAAATCTTTCTTTTTCGAAAAAAGTTTTATTCCCTGTTTTTGTTGCAAACCACGCCAGAATAATATCCCCCTGTTCACTTCGTTTGTCACCACAATCGGCAAAATTATAATACCATCCGGATGGAGTATTCATTAAACTCTTAAATGTAGCACTCTCCTTAAATGCAGGATATTCAAAGTGGCCAAAATCTGTTCCAAATGCACTTTCCAACATTGCCGCCGTTATCACTGAAAAACTTGTTCCATAACTCCAGTAAGTCGCTCCTTCAGGGTAAACTCCATCCGGCCCATATTCAACTAATGCATTAGGCAATCCGTCCAACGCACGATGAATGGTTTTAGCCGCCAGTTCAGGCTCAATTTCAGCAATTGCTATTGATGCCGCAATCATTCCGCCATTACAAACCTGATTCCAGTTGTTGGTGCCATATGCCCAACCAGGATTTTTACCATTTTTGGGCCAACTTGGTTCAATTCCTTTTTTAATCAATGCGGTTTGTGCCAGTTTTTGTGTTTCTTTTGGCAGATCTCCGGCGGTCCAGTCCAAAGCCAAAGCCACTGCGAGCGCCATTTCTGCCACATCAAGGTAGTGACTTGGATTCCAATCGGAAAAGTTACAAACTGCAATTAACTCTTCATTTATTCGATTTAAATACTTTTTATTATTTTCTATTCGATAAACCATTCCCAGCATGTTAATTCTTTGCAGCATTTCCCGGGATACCCCCAAAAGTCTTCTTCCTTCCAACTCTCTTTTTAACAATGGCTTTTCAAAAACATTCTCAGCATTGATTTGAATGCCTTTGTAATAGTTTTGAATCACAGGATCTGATTTCAATTTCTTTTTGATTTCCTTTTCAATTTTTGAATTGAGGACCAACCTGGGTTGTGATTTACGAAGGTTTTTTTTGAGATATGAAACCGACATTGGATTATCAAGTTTAGGGACTTCTTCATGCTGAGAAAATGATGATAAAACAATGGATAAAGAAAAAAATAACAGGAAAAAACTTTTAAAATTCATGGTTTATTTGGCTTATATTAAAATGTAAAAATAACAATTCAACGGTTTTAATCAATCCATGCCTTTAATGATTGATGAAATAATTACCTGTTTCAAACCATACAGAAACTTATAAACAAAGTACAACAGACATTTGTACAACTAATTGATATTCAATCACATTTTATGTAACTCTAAAGCTTTTATTTCGTAATCGATATTAATAATTAAAAAAATCAATAATCATGGATGAAGCTACCAGAAAAAAGTTCAAATTTAAAATCAGACTTCAGGCTGATCGGCATGAAGGAACTGCCGAAGAAGCAAATACCTTTTTAGAAACAGTAAATGACTGGTATCAGCAAGTCGGAAAAGAAAGTCTAATTGCGCATTTTAATGAAAAAAAAACGGTAAATGATTATTCGCATTATGACAACTTTGAATTTGGAGACAGCGTAGACAAAGAAGCTTACGATTAATCTCAAATTCCAAACTAAAACCCACAGTTTATCAATCAGAGTAAAAAATTAGATGTTTTATTGATTCCCCCCATTATAAATCCTTTGTTTAAAAAGACAAATGATAATTTTATGCCTTTGGGCTTATTAAGCCTGGCTGCCAATTTGCAACAGGAAAACCTGACTGTTAAAATTTACAAACCAAAAATCAGATTACTTAATCAAACCAACTTTAAACAGGCCGCTACTGATATTTTGCTTTACAAACCTTTAATAATAGGATTTTCAACATGGTGTATTTCTTACCCGGCAGCAATATTACTGGCTGAAGAAATAAAAAAAACAGCATCAAGGATAAGCATAATTTTTGGTGGTCCACATGCATCATCACTTTCATTAGAAACATTAACTGCTTTTCCTTTTGTTGATTATGTACTTTCAGGTGAATCGGATTATACTTTTCCTCAATTTGTGAGGGAAATCAAAAAATCAAAATCCCGTTTTTGGGACATTCAAGGTTTAAACTTCCGGGTAAATTCCAAAGTCATTCAAAATAAAATCAAAACTACAATAACAGATCTTGATAAATTACCCATCCCAGCGTACCATCTTGTTGCTCAAACAAAATGGCTAAAAATTGATGTTGGCAGGGGTTGCCCTTTTCATTGTACTTATTGTTCGACAAGTCTGTTTTTTTCAAAAAAATATAGAATAAAAACTGCAGAAAGGATTTATTCAGAAATGATTCAAGCCTGGCAAAAAAGGAAAATTACCAGCTTTAGTTTTGCACACGATATGTTTACCCTGGATAAAAAATTTGTTTTTGAATTGTGCGAAAAACTTATTGAGTTCCAAAAGTCGAAACAAATAAAATTCAAATGGAATTGTTCGGCGAGAATTGACTGTGTGAATAAAGAAATGTTGTCAATTATGAAAGATGCCGGATGCAGCGATATATTCTTTGGCATCGAAACCGGATCGGAACGATTGCAAAAGAAAATTAAAAAAAATCTTCCTGTTTCTGAGGTCAACAATATTGCCATGATATGCAGGACCATTGGTATTCGAATGCACGCATCGTTTATTTTAGGTTTCCCGGGAGAAAACAAAACAGATTTCAATCAAACACTACGTTCTGTTATACAACTGGCTATTAATGGTGCACTAACTCAGGCTTCCGAACTTTCACTGTTACCCGGAACACCACTTTTTAAAAAACATAAAAGCGAGCTAAAATTCGATGGAAGATTTTCCAACTTTTCACGTAATTTTTGTGGAAAAGAGGAAACAGAACTCATAAAAAATTTTCCCAATTTATTTAGCTCTTTTTATTATCTGCCAGCCAAAATATTTAACAGAACAGAGATGTTATTTTTAAGGTTGTTCATCAACAATTCGAAAGATTTCAGGAATACCTTGTATTTGCTCTCTGAATTTATAGAAGCAGACTTAAAAGAAGCTGATTTGGTTTCACGCTTCAAAAAGGAAATAAAAAAACTAAATATTAATATCAGTGATCCGGCTTCCATTTCCCTAAAATGGATAGAAGTACTGGACCATTACATTACAAAAAACGTTTCAAAAATTTGCCAGAAACATGTAAGAGATGTTTTTGAATATGAATCCTATGCTGCTATTTTGCTCAAACTATATTCAACATCGAAAACTTTCCCCGGAAAAAAAGAAAAACAAATTTTTCAAAACGAATTCACTATTTCCCCGACTCCGGTATGGAAAGTTATAACTGTTAATTATAAGCTGGAAAAAATAATCCCCTCAGAAAATGGTTGGGAGAAAAATCCAAAAGGAATTCGAAAGAAAAATTACAGTTATTTAATTATTGCCGAATCAGTTACAAGATGCAAAATAATTAATATTGATGCTACAGATTTATATTTACTAAATGCACTTTCAAATTGCCTTTTTACGGAATACCTTAAAAAAATTGATGGCTCAGATTCAAAAAATAACATACTAAAATGGCTTATAAGAATGCAAAAACTTGGAGTTATTGAATTTATGCAACAAAAGAATCATCAAAAAAAAGAACCAAGATTTACTGAATCAGTATAAACTGATATATGTTTTTCAAAACCAAAATAACCATTTTCTATCTGCTTTATTTTTATTTAAGCATAGGTTTAAGCTTGGGCCAAATTAAAATCACTGAACAGGTTGGACAAATAATAAATGCTAACTCTGAAACAGAAAGAATCCAAATTCTTGATTCGGTTCGTGCAAATCTTGAGAAAATTGATAATAAAGATGCGATTCAGGAGTGGGATAATTTAATTGAACTTTGTAAGAAAATGGATTTCAAAACTGAATTAGGTTTTTGTTACTATTTCAGGGGAATCAAATATAAAAATTCGGGTGAATATTTTTTAAGTTATATATCATACGAGGAAAGTAAAAAAATATTTGAAGACCAGAATTATATTCCCGGATTGGCTAAAGTGTACAATGGCCTCGGAATTCTATACAAAGAGCTCAATAATTTTGAACAGTCTCTGGAACATTACCATGAAGGTGCAAAACTGTTTACCATATTAAAAGATACGGTAAGGGTTGGTTGGATATATTTAAACATGGGGGTGATGTGGGAAAAGCAAGATTCGCTAACCCTGGCGAAAATACACCTCTGGAAATCGAAGGCATTACTTAAAAAACTTGCTGATCCGAGTATTATTAGTTGTTATATAAATTTAGGCGATGTTTACAAAAGAAGTGAGATTCCTGACTCGGCACACTATTACTATACAGAAAGTTACACCCTATCCAAAAAACAGGCAACCTGGAAGATAAATTCCAGGCGCCGTTTCATCTGGCAAAATTTCTATTTGCACAAAATAAAATTCCAGAAGCAGAACCTCTAATTGTAAGGCTTAACGAATTAATGGAAAATACTGATATTGAAAACATAATTAAGATTAATCATCGAGCAGAATATGCCCGGCTTTTAAGTGATTATTATGCATACAAAGAAGACTTTAAAACCTCATTATTGTACCTGCGTGAGTCAACAAATTTTGAGCTGGATTATAAAAGAGAGCAGTCGATTCGTGAGATGCATAAATTTGAAATTGCCAATCTTGAAAATGAAAGATTACTGGAGTTCAACAGAAGACTTTTAACAACATACGTTTCGATTGCCGTTTTACTGGGATTACTTTTGCTGATGTTTTCTTTCTACAGAAGTTATAAACATAAAAAAGAAGCCCACAGATTATTATCTGAAATGGACGAACTTAAAACACGGTTATTTTCAAATATCACGCACGAATTACGCACTCCTTTAACATTAATCATAGATCCGCTGGAACAAATGCTTTCTTCTGAAACTCAAAAAACACCCTCCAGAAAACAGGTGAAAATGATGCGTAAGAATGCCAATTCTTTATTACAACTCGTAAATCAAATCCTCGATTTATCAAAGATTGATGCAAAAAGTATGAAACTTGAATTGATTGAAGCTGATATTAACAAGTTTATCCGATCCCGATTTGCAGCATTTTCCTCTCTTGCCGAACAAAAACAGATACATTTTCATTATAGCCTTTTAAAAGGAAAAAACATACAAATATTCGATGCTTCAAAACTCGAAAAGATAATTAATAATTTAATTTCCAACGCACTAAAATTTACTCCTAAAAAGGGTAAAATTGAATGCCTTGCAAAATTTCCAAAACCAAATCAACTGGAATTGGCAATTCAGGATAGTGGAAAAGGAATTTCCAAGGATGAGTTGAAATTGATTTTTGACAGGTTTCACCAGGTAAAAAGAAACGATGAATTTATAAATGTCGGAACCGGAATTGGTCTTTCTTTAACAAAAGAATTGGTCGAACTTTTGCACGGTAAGATTAATGTAAAAAGTGAAGTTTCAAAAGGAACACGTTTCAATTTGATTATTCCCCTGGGAACGGAACACCTAAGAGAAGATGAATATATCATCGTTCAAAATCAAAATATTAACCAAACCAAAGAATTGCTTAAAAACCTTGCCCCTGAAGATGAACAGAAAACGGTTTATGATAACGAAAACGAAAAATTACCACATGTTTTAGTGGTAGAAGATAATCCGGATATTCGGGAATATATAAAAGAAAATTTAAGTGAAACCTACAAAGTAGAACAGGCCAAAAATGGTAAGTCCGGCTTAAAAAAGGCTATTACAAATATTCCTGATTTGATAATAACCGATGTTGTAATGCCAAAAAAAGATGGGATCGAACTTTCCAGGCTCCTAAAAAACGACGAAAAAACCAGTCATATTCCAATTATAATGCTAACCGGCAAATCCGGTATAAAAGATAAACTTACCGGATTAGATACCGGGGTTGATGCCTACCTAACCAAACCGTTCAATATCAGCGAACTGAAATTACGTGTTTCAAACCTTATTGAACAAAGAAAAAAACTGAGAGAGCGATTTGGCCGTAATTTAAACTTTGAACCAAAAGAAATTGCAGTTACTTCCATGGACGAAAGATTTGTTAACAAAGCCATGGAAGTGATTGAAAAAAATATAGGAAATTCGGAGTTTGAAGTAAGACAATTTCAGGAAGAAATGTTTATGAGCCGTATGCAATTGTTTAGAAAAATAAAAGCCCTTACCAACCAATCACCAAGCGAATTTATTCGGACAATCAGATTAAAAAGAGCGGCAAAACTCATTCAACAAAACTATGGTAATATTGCTCAGATAACCTTCGAAGTTGGATTTAACAATCCTTCATATTTTGCCAAATGTTTTAAAGATATGTATGGTGAATTGCCTTCGGAATATTCAAAATCGCATCATTTAGAAGCCTGATTTTTTGACACCTCATATTTTTCATAAATCCTGTTAAAATAACTGTTGTTACATCTGTTGTATCATTTGTGATCTGGATGGCAGATAAGATCATGTGTGTTCTGTATTTTAGCTGATAGCTCTGCAGGCTGTTTTATTTATTGGGATTCTGGTGTTAGAAATCAACCTACTGTGTGTTGTAATTTTACATTGTAAACTTTTAAAAATTAAAACAACATCAGGAGGAAATTAAAATGAAAACAATAGAAATTAAAAAAGAAGATTCGACCAGACCCATAATTTTAATAATACTATTAGTAATGATTGTTTTTGCACAGGTTTTATTTGAAATGCGCCCTGTAGAAATCCATACTGTTTCTGCCGAAAAAAATGAATTGAAACAAGAGATGTCTAACCAGCCAACAATCCTATCTCCAAAACCGGATCAAAATCCTGAAACCGGTACTTTGGCAAATTTTATTACTGCGCGGGATAAGATGACAAAGCAAGAAAATGAAGATAACGTGAACTCAGAAAATAAATATTCCATTGCAAAAATGAACTCATATTTAGTTGTTGAACCAGAACCAGGTTTAGAATTTGAAGAGGTAATGTCTATTGCATTTGTTGATGAAGGATTTAAAGAATCAATTACCGAAACCGATTTTCAGCTTCAGGCCATGAAAAGTGAAGCCGTTCAGAAAACAGAATCAGAAGTGAATTTGTATGCTTTTGAAAAACTCGTTAACGAATGTCTGATTGCAGAAAAAGAAACTCCCCTGCAAATCGAAAACTGGATGATTGACTCCAAATGCTGGTGTTCAGAATATGAGGAAATTCTACCTGTAGCTCTTTTTAAATGATTGCCCAGACAATTGAACATTGTTAAACCAAACAAAGGTCCCGTGGAAATATTCTTCGGGACTATTTTTTTATGTTTTTAAATTAAAAATTAATACCCGATATATGACATTTTTCTTGTTCAGTTCGTTTCAATAACGCTAACTTGTTCCGTGAATAAAACCATAATATTTAACCTGAATTTGTTAAAATGAAAGTTATAAATAATCTGTCTGAAGTAATTAATTCAAGTCTTTTAAAACCGGGAACTGTAATTTATACGGGGGGAAACGCGGCTACTCCACAAACACTTTTGAAGCAACTTATAAAAGATACATCGATAAAAGATGTGGAACTTATTAGTATTCTTTTGTTGGGTGAAATAGAGGAATTGTTTAGCGAACAAACCTGTAAACGTATTAAACACCGCATCATTTTTTCAGGGCCATACTCAAGAAATGCACTTAACAAAGGATGGGCAACATACCAGGTAATGCATTTATCGCATGTACCTTACCAGATAAAAAATTGCTTATATCCGAATGTAGTACTGGTACAGGTAAGTGGCCCCGATAAAGGTGGAAATTACAGTCTGGGAACAACGGTTGAAGGTGTAAAAGCTGCCATACAATATGCCAAAGTTACCGGAGGTACAGTGATAGCTGAAAAAAACAATCAAATGCCTTTTGTTTTAGGTACCACTATTAGTAAATCAGAGATTGACTATTTATATGAGGCAGACTACGAACTCCCTATAATTCCTTATCATCAACCCGATGAAATGGCTGACAGAATAGGAAAAATGATAACTGAGTTGTACATTTCAGATGGTTCTACTTTGCAGTTTGGAATTGGAAAAGTTCCTGAAGCAGTAACAAACTCTATCATAGAAAAAGGTGTAAAAGATTTGGGAATTTATACCGAACTTTTTACAGATTCAATGCAAAAACTGATTGAAAAAGGAATTGTAACAAATGAATATTCAGATGTAAATTTTTCAATATCGTCAATCTTTTTAGCCAAAGACAAACATGGCTATGACTGGCTGGATTATAACAGTTCGGTTCAAAGCAGACCATGCAATTTTACCAACAATATTATGAGAATTGCACGTCAAAACAAAATGCTGGCTATCAACAGTGCTATTGGTGTTGATTTACATGGAAATATTTGGGCTGATTCGTTAAAAGGACGTCAGATTTACAGCGGTATTGGAGGTCAGGCAGATTTTTTAAGGGGTTCTATCTTTTCAAAAGGAGGGTACGCAATTATTGCGATGGAATCGATGACCAATAATGGAATTTCCAAAATTATTGATATGTGCCCCGAAGGAATTACAACCACTGCAATTGCTGCCGACCCGGTTATTATAGTAACCGAAAATGGGGCTTTTAATCCTATGGGGCTCAACCTGGTTGACCATGCTATTGGAATTGCTCACCTGGCTGAACCGGCAACAAAAGAGCAATTATTACGCAAGATATACGATAGCCCTGAGTTTTATAAAGCAAGTGCTGCTTTGAGTGACAAAACACCAAAAGGATTTATTCCTTATTCTGAAATAGGTTAAATTTGAGAATTTATAAATTTTATAGGATTCAAGTATTTTAATACAATCTTAAGGAGAATTATTGGCCGGAAGACAGAAGTCTGAAGATGGAAGAATTCAAAACAAATTGAACTCTCCCACATTCCCATTATTAGTGAAAGGAGGGACGACCCTGAGAACTCTTGGGTCAGGGTGAGTAATAAATAACAAGTTTAATAGTCTCCTTTACAATTTCGATTGCTTTAGGGGTGATAATATTAAATATTCTTACTAAATTTCATTTACAATTGAGTTATTATGGAAAACTATAAACTTGTTCTTCGGGGCGATTTAAACCAGAATGGTTATTTGTATGGAGGAAACCTTTTAAAATGGATAGATGAATATGCCTGGATTGCCGCAACCCTGGATTACCCTGAAAGCAAGTTTGTAACCGTTGCACTCGATGATGTAACCTTTAAAAAAAGCATCAGGGAAGGTTCAATTCTGAAATTTAGCATTAACAAATTTAAAACAGGGAATACCTCAGTTCAGTATTTTGTGGAAGTATTTTGTAATACCCATTGCCCGGAAGATATGGAACTTGTTTTTTCCACTCACATCACTTTTGTTAATCTTGATGAAAAGGGAAATAAAACTGCGCTGCTCAAATAGTCAGTTTGTTTAGCAAAATTTGGAAAAACACTGAATAATTTTTTACGCACCCAACAAAGGAAGGTGTTTTACTTTATGGTACGTCAAAGCCATAGAAATACAATGTTTTAATTCTTTTTCCGGTATTTTGTCTTTTAGTGTAAAAATAATTGCCCGGTTTCCTTCGAATTGAAAAACATGGTTATAAAGCGATTTAAACGTTGGGACCAATTTCGAAGTACATTTAAAATAAACCGCATATTGCTCCGGAGTTTTTTCCTTCCAATCTATTCGCACAGTACTGCCAAATTTGTTCAAATAACTGGGCTCTCCCCACTTTAAAGTTTCTTCAAGTTCCTTTAAACCACAAATTTCCGAAGCTGTTTCTATTACCAATGCTCTCAGAAAAAGCATTTTGGATTGAACAAACTTTGGATATTTGTCAAATATCTCTTTTACTTTTTGATCGCTCTTTAAATTCAATAAATATGGAATTATAAAGTATTTAAATATCGGTCATTGAAAATATTAATCCAACAACAACCTCAATCTTCGTGCAATTTCGTTTCCTGTAATATAAAGTGTATCCTGAACGGCTTCAAATTCAACATTATTTCTTCCTACTTCGAAAATTGTGTTCCACCTGTTAACATAAACAGCATTGTATAAACCACACTCCTGGGTCCACCAAAATCCAGGTAACGCCTGAGAGTTTCCAAAAATGATAGCACATGAATCCCTTGCCACTCTTGCATCCATAGCTTTTACTGCATCATCTTTTGTATTAAAAACCGACAATATTATAGTATTTCCATCGATATCAGTTTTAACCTGATCAGTAATAAATCCTGCAGAATTTCTAAAATGACCGGTTCGGGCTGAATCAATTTCAGTTTCAATTTCACCTTTCCAGAAATTTCTGACAGAATCCAGCTTAACTTCGTCCATATTTTTGGCATCAAAAAAGGTTCCCAATCCAAGATAATCTTTGCGACTTTCACCTATTACATTGCCGTCTAAATCAAAATCAATTAAAAACCAGTAGTATTTATTACCATCCTGACCCACACAATGCACAACATATTTATGGAGATATAAAACAACCGTAAAAGTTGATTCTTCCATATTGCTTAAATCCCAACTACTTTCACAACTCTTTTTAATTTCCCCATAAACTGCAGCATCTACATAAGTAATATTTGGAAACTCAAAAACCGCTTCTTCCTCCTCTTCTTCAATTATTTCTCCCGGGTCTTCATCTTTATGACACGCTGAAATCAAAATCATCATGGCAAGAAGTATCCACATGCTTTGACTAATTTTTTTGATATTCATCTCTTTTTGAATTTATTAAAGCTCAAATATAAAATTAAAACAATAGTAAATGTAAAAGTTCACTGGAAGTTGTCATTTAATCAAACTCATTAAACTGCAAAAACGAAATAGTAAAAACATACTTCACAATAAATAAAACCGGGTAGAATGAAAGAGTTAAATAAATCTAACAATTAAAGAGGAATGAAATTAGGGCAAAGTGGACATCGAAATTTAAGAAAAAAAAAATTGGAAACCATCATGTTCAGGCCTGTTTTTCGACAAATAATCATAGTGTTATACAATATATCGGAAAGATTTCAGAATCAATTATTTTGTACTATTTTCAACAACTGAAAATTCAATTTTTGGTAATTAAAAATACCTGACGATCTTGCATTATTTAATATTACCATATCATTTTCTTTCCAACTTCGACAATTCTAACGAAGCAATTATATATGTAAAAAACTTCAATCGGTTTTCAACAGGGAAATATCGTTCTAACGGAGTTTAAACATTTAAAATATTGCTTGTTGGTTTTCAAAATGACAGTTACAAACATCATCTTTTTAAAAATTGAATGATTAACCAAAAATGTTAAAGTTATGATAAACAAAATCACAAGTTTGGCTGAGTATTTTCAAAAGTATCAGGAAAGTGTAGCCGACCCCGATTTGTTCTGGGGTAAAATTGCCGAAAGTCATTATTGGAGAAAAAAATGGGATCAGGTTTTGGATTACAAATTTGAAGGTGAAGGGGCTCCGGATGTCAATTGGTTTGTAAATGGCAAACTAAATATTACTGAAAATATTTTTGAGC
>CAJXZG010000056.1 GCA_913063265.1 uncultured Prolixibacteraceae bacterium
AAAAGAAATTAGCCGCCCATAAACAGGGTGTTATAGAGAATAAAAATTGGAATCCCGACTTTTGTCGGTTAATAGTGAAACTTTATTAAATATTTAAGTTGAGCTACATTTATTGTAGCTCTTTTTTTATAAAAAAGGTGCCCTCTCCAAAATGGTTACCTAAATTGTTCAGTAATAATTTGGCAGCATAAATCTTCAAACAATTATTCTTTATTTTCCTGATAACAACTGAATAAATTCATTAAATCGCTCCCGAATTTCACCATTAAAATTATCATCATTTAATCGTGTTTTCATTAGTGAATCCGGATCATCCTTTTTATCTTCTGGTAAAATAAGGTCAATAGGAAACGCCTGGCATAAGGTGCATTTTTCTTTCAGAATTCCTTCTATTTCTTTAAAAACCAATCCGTGTCCGAATTTTTCATCTTTTTTAGCATAAGGACTCCCACAACAAGTTACAAATACAAGTTTTTTTATACCAGAAGAATACTTTTGCACAAAACTACGTAGCGGAGGAATAAACTTTCCAACCCAGATTGGGCCAACCAAAATCACTCTTTCATATTTTTCAATATCTTTTTTCAGAGACCTATTCCCAAAATGAATATTCATCAGGAACAGGAAAAAACTATTTAACCTGGGTCTTATCGCTTCAATCTCACATGATAATTCTTTAGATATTTTTTCGGCTAAATATTTATTACTGCCTTTGTTTGAATAGTAAATGACAATTGTATTTTGCATGGTCTTTTTTGGTTAGTGATAGAAAAATGGCTTCTTAATTTGCTCTGACAGAAGGGCTAATAAAGTTTTAAAATTACAAAAATATAAATTTTAATAAAGGTGGGATAATTACAGATTTGTTAAATAAAGTGATTAAAAAAGTTGACCTGGCAGGACACTGCTAAATTAATTTCTATTTTATTGAAATATATTCTAATGTGTTGTATATGCCCTGTTTGTAAAGGTTTTTATATATTTGTGTTGTTGAAACAATTTTGTATTTTTTAATAAGATTCAATTATATTTGACACCTTATTTGACACTTATAGAATAACGAAATAATGAAATACAACAAAAACCTAATTAAATTTAATTTAAAAAATAAGAAAGAACTTAATGTTAAAACACAAATATACCTGGTATTTGTTTTTAATAAAAAACGACTTCGATATTTTACCGGGAAAAGAATAGAACCCAAATATTGGGATTTTGAGAATCAAAGAGCAAGTACCAAATATCCTAATTATCGTTCTTTAAATAGGGTATTGAAATCTTTGTCAAATCATCTTGAAGAAAACTACAATAATCTTTTGGTAACAGGAAAAAAAATTACTGTCGAAGGATTAAAACAATTATTGGATGAGCGACTTAACAAAGTGCAAAATACAGATAGTCTGTTCAGCTATTTTGATGAATTTGTTGAGATTTCAAAAAATGAAAGAAAACATTCAACAATAAAAACCTATAATGCTGCAAAATCAGCTTTAGAAAGTTTCCAAAAGGATAGAAACTATTATCTCAATTTTGAAAGCATTAATCATAGTTTTGACGAACAATTCAAAGATTATCTTATAAATGAAGTTAAACTGGCAAATAACACCATCGCAAACTATTACAAAAGGCTTAAAACATTTTTGAATTGGTCAGTAGTAAAAGGATATAACAATAATCTTGATTTTAGGAATTTTAAAGCAAAACCAAATGATGGTGAAATATACTTTTTGACATGGGATGAGTTAATGGATTTGTATAAATACAAACCGGCAGATAAGAAGCTTGAAAAAGTTAAAGACATTTTTTGTTTTGGATGTTTTACAGGACTTAGGTTTTCTGATATCATTAATCTGAAGCAAGACAATATTAACAACGATATAATTTCAATTAACACCATTAAAACAGACTCAAAAGCCATTATTCCTTTAAACAAATATTCCAGGGAAATTTATTTAAAGTATCGCTCTAAAGAAACGGTTTCTTTATTTCCAAGTATTAGCAATCAGAAAATGAATGATTATTTAAAAATTTTGGGAAGGAAAGCAAAAATCAAGTCTCCGGTAAGAATCGTAAAATACAAAGGAACCGAGCGAATTGAAAAAATGGTTCCAAAGCACAAAATAATGTCTTCACACATAGCCAGAAAGACGTTTATTACCAATGCACTGGCAAAAGGTATGTCATCAGAAGTGATAATGGATATAACCACACATAAGTCATACAGGGCATTTCAACGGTACTTCAAAATCGTTGAAGAACATAAAAAAGAACAAATGAATAAGTTCTTTGGATAATATTCAATTATCCAAATTTTTGCTGATAATTTTTAAGTTTTGGCGCAAAAAAATGTGTTTGAAAACTTTTTGGCGCAAAACGAACGAAAGTTTGTCATTTAGTTGCAATTGAGTATAATTCGATTCATTTTCGAACCATAATATTAAATGTAAAATGTCATGGACGTTAAATTCGAATTATCTAAAGAATCGATTCATGAACTTGGAAAAATAGTTCAGGAATCTGTCAAAAAGGAAATGAAAAATTTGTTTCCCGAAAATCTCAAAAGCTCCACTGAAGAGCAAGTTCTATTAAACAGAAAACAGGCATGTAAATTACTGGGCTGTTCTCTTACTACTCTTTATTACTATCAAAGAGATGGTAAAATACCTTTTCATCAGGTTGGGAGAAAAATCTTTTTTGATAAAGCCGAGTTATTAAATCATTTAAAAGTAGAATCAAAGTTTTAGTTCTAGATACTATAATTCTAAAGGATGTAATATTACTGTATTGGTGTTTTACTTAAATCCATAAAATTTTTCATATGAATGTACTTTTAAAGATTGATTCTTCGACAATAAATGAATTAAAATCCATTATTAAGGAAACGGTTGAAAATGTACTTAAAGATGCTTTGCAAGACAAAGGATTAGCAAAAGGTGATTCAAATACAAATAATGGACTTCTTACAAGAAAAGAAGTAATGGAAATGTTAAATGTTTCACACAGCACACTATATCATTATCAATTAAACGGAACTATTCCTTACAAAAAAATCGGTAATCGTGTATATTTTAAAAAAGAAGATATAATTGATAATCCAGAATTAGATGGACAGCCGTTTGGTTAATATGGAACTCGATTGTATGGATTCGTAAAACTTGATGGGCAACAATCTCTTAAAATTGTTGCCCATCTTTATTTAAATAAACTATCGCAAATTATTAAATAAAATGAATGCGTCTTGGAGTTGTCCTTATCTCATACTCCAAGACGTCTTAAAATAAGACTGCAAATTTGTATATATTTACTACCTTTAGTTGCACATTATTAGTTGTTTACAGATGTCTATTTCGACAAAAAAAGCAATATTCATTTAATAATTATCTAAATAAATCTAATCCTATTCCTTAAAATAAAGTACATTCTTATGCGAATGTTTTATTAAATGTAAGAAAATGTCTATTGGCCATAAAAATTATGGTTAAAATGAGCAATATTTAATTGAAAGGTTAAAAAACAGCACATAAGTTTTTTAAAACCGGATTAACATATTATTTTTAAAAAATAACTAACCAAAAATTAATTGTCCCCAAAAAATGAGCCTGTTCCAACATTCAGTACTTAATAAGTATTTGAAAGATGCCCAAAAAGATGAAATAAAGTCAGCTTACGATAAGCTGGTTCAATATTTTCAAAATCTGATTATTCAAAAAAATATCCGGGAAAGTAAGGAAGAAGAAT
Organism: uncultured Prolixibacteraceae bacterium; assembly: GCA_913063265.1. Lineage (GTDB taxonomy): Bacteria > Bacteroidota > Bacteroidia > Bacteroidales > Prolixibacteraceae > Draconibacterium. Next base: position 3,739 of record CAJXZG010000056.1, read on the forward strand.
TTCAGTCAGAATTTGTACGTGAATTATTTGTAAATGTCTTAGGGTATACATTAAAGCCAAATCCCGGATTTAATATTGTTCTTGAAAAGAAAAATGAAGGCGACAATAAAAAAGCTGATGGTGCAATTCTATCCAACAATGATGTTTTAGCTGTAATTGAATTAAAGGGCACTGATACCACAGACTTAGATAAGGTAGAGACACAGGTTTTTGGATATAAAAACCATCACCAAAAATGTGTTTATGCCATAAGCTCGAATTTTGAAAAACTCAGGTTTTATATTCAAAATGCTGTCAATAATATTGAATTTGATTTATTTAATATCAAGTTTGATGATTTTGCGGTTCTTTGGCTCTGTCTGGAGAAAAGCAACATACATAATAATGTTCCTTTAAAAATTAAGGAAGCTTCTGTTTTACAAGAAGAAAATATAAGCAAAAAGTTATATGCCGATTATTCCAAGTTTAGAGCCGATATTTTTAATAGCCTTGTAAAAAACAATCCTGATATCGACAAGCTAATGTTGTTTAAAAAAACACAAAAGCTGCTCGACCGTTTTCTGTTTATCTTTTTTGCCGAAGACCGTTTATTGGTCCCACCCAATTCCATTTCACAAATAATTGCAAAATGGGAAGATGATGTTGCTTTTGGCGAAGCAAAACCTTTATACAATACATATAAAAGTTATTTTAAAGTTTTAAATGTGGGAAGACCCAAACGAGGTAATCGGGAGGAAATATTTGCGTATAACGGTGGGCTTTTTCAACCAGACGAAATTTTGGATAATATTGTTATCGATGATGAACTTCTGGCAAAACATACAAAAAGACTAAGTGAATATGATTTTGAAACAGAAGTAGATGTAAATATTTTAGGGCATATTTTCGAGCATTCACTTGGCGAAATTGAAAATGTACAAGCCGAAATAAAAGGCGAAAAAATTGATGTCCAAAAAACTAAGCGCAAAAAAGACGGCATCTTTTACACACCTAAATACATAACCAAATACATTGTTGAAAATACAGTGGGTAAACTTTGTATTGAAAAGCGAAACGAACTAGTCATAATCGATGAAGAATATGCCAAAGGGCGACGTAATCGCAAAAAAGGCATTGTAATGGGATTGGATAAAAAACTCAACTATTACAGGGAGTGGCTTTTAAATATTACCATATTAGATCCTGCTTGTGGCTCTGGCGCATTTTTAAATCAAGCACTCGAATTCCTGATTGCCGAGCATAAAAAAATTGATGAGCTACGTGCACAACTTTTAGGCGGTGCAATTGTGTTTTCTGATATTACCGCAGATATTTTAGAACGGAATATTTACGGTGTTGACCTAAACGACGAATCCGTTGAAATTGCAAAACTTTCCTTATGGCTTCGCACTGCTCAAAAAGGACGAAAACTAAATACACTTAGCAACAACATTAAATGCGGAAACTCTTTAATCGACGACCCTGAAAATGCAGGTGAAAAAGCTTTTAAATGGGAAAATGAGTTTCCGGCTGTATTTGCCAAAGGTGGTTTTGACGTTGTGATTGGAAATCCACCGTATGGAGCTTCTTTTTTTGAAAACGACAAAAAATATATCATCGAAAATTATAAAAGCTACCAATATAAGTTTGAAAGCTATTTGTATTTCTATGAAAAAGGTATCAATATTTTAAAAAAGGAAGGATATCTTTCGTTTATTACACCTGAACTGTTCTTGAGATTGGAAAAGTCTAAAAATATTAGACAGTTTCTTTTGAATGAAAGCTGTCTTCTTGAATTAAAGTTTTGTGGTGAAAATGTCTTTGAAGATGTAAAAGTAAATAGTGTAATTCTAACCCTCCAAAAAGGGAAAGTAAACTCAAAATCATTTGTTATAATCCCTCAAGATGGTCCATCTTGGAATTATGAATTTTCAGAATGGATGAATGAATCTTTATTAAAGATTGACTATGAACTTTCACCATCTATAAGGCATATAATCAAAAAAATTGAAACCAGTTCAGTTAAGTTAGGGGATATAGGAGAAGCCATTCAAGGATTAACTCCTTATGATAGTTACAGAGGTCATTCAAAAGAACTCATCAAAAACAGAGAATTTCATGTAAATGAAAAAATTGATGAATCATGCGGTAAATGGTTAGATGGGAAACACGTAAATCGCTATAGATTAGCTAAAGGAGATGAATGGCTTAAATATGGAGATTGGCTTGCCGCACCAAGAGAAAAAAGATTTTTTGAAGGAGCTCGTTTGATATATAGGGAAGTGCCTGGACAAAATAAAAGAATTCAAGCAACTTTTGTGGAAGAAACTTATTATCACGGACACAGTATTACTCCTTTCATTTTAGAGAATCGTTCGTCATCGGTAGATTTGTTCCCAATTTTAGCTGTTTCTAATGCCAAACTAATAAGCTGGTATATCAAATTCAAATCATCCAACTTTGCAAAAAATACCTTCCCGAAACTTAATCCAAAAGATATTAAAGAGTTGCCTATTCCGAAAAATTATCGAGAGTATACTAAACTGGGAGATAAAGCAAGAAATCTATTACAAAAAAATACCGATTTGTATGAGTTAAGCAGTAAGTTTCTTATGCTTATTCAAAGTAAATTACAGATTGATAAAATCAATCGAAATCTTCAAAATTGGTTTGAATTGGAGGTAAAAATATTTCTCAATGAGCTTAAAAAAGCAAAAATAAAACTTAGTCTGCCGGAAGAAGTTGAATGGATACAATATTTTAATGAGCAAAAAATCAAAGCCCAAACTTTAAAAACCGAAATTGAAAAAACCGACCAAGAAGTTGACAGGATGGTTTACGAGCTTTATGGTTTGACTTTGGATGAGATAAAAATTATTGAGGATTCAGTTAAGTAATACATTATGAGAAAAATAATAAAATTCTCTAGGAATTACCTATTTCCAATATTTATTATCGCCATGATAATATTTAATAACTCTTATAGAAATTTAATAATTGAATATTGTATAGCTATTAAGGGTTTCCAATTTCAATTTTCATTATTACACGCTATTTCTGTTTTTAGCTTTATTGTTTTCTTAATTCTATTACAAGATTATATTAGTTGCAGCGCATGCAGGAAAACAATAGTTGTAAGAACATACAATACGTTCGTTTATGAAAATTCTATTATAATCAAAGGACTAATAAGTTTTCTTACTCTGATAACTGTTCTGTTATTTATTCACTTGGTTCAAAGTTTTTTCTTAACCCCAGAATTAATTCTAGTTTACACTTTATATCTAATTTCATTATATAAGCCTCACAATAAAAAGAAGATAAAGAACAATGCTAAAGATTTAAATAAAAAAACAAAGAATCAGTCTTTCTTCTCTGAGTCTGCAATAGATGAATATAGCAAACTGGATGAATACCAAAAGCAAACTATTCATTATTTAAAAACAATAATTGAAAGAACTAATGACGATTATTTTTCCGTTGCAATTAATGGGAAATGGGGGACGGGAAAATCTTCCATTACCAATGGATTTGTTAATCGAAATCAAGAATATGAATTTATTGAAATAAATCTTTGGGGAACACCGTCATATGAGGAATCAATTAATGAATTAAAAGATAAAATATCGGACTTTATTAAATTCGCATTTTTGCCAATTGAGAAAAAGGAATTGGCATACTTTAATTCATTTATTTCAACAATAAACAAAGACGTTGGTGGGATTTCAAAAATATTTTCAGGATATATACCTACTTCTGAATCCAAGACAATGCTTGAAAAGAAAATAGAAAAAACCTTAATAGAAGTTGGAAAAAGTAAATTGATTGTAATTTTTGATGACATCGACAGAATACCTGCATCAAATTTAAATGCCTATCTAAAACAAATTGCATTCATTTCAGGACTTAAAAATGTTATTTCCATTACCAATATAGATATTAATGCGATTGAGAACAAAATAATTAGTTCAGAAAATCTAGGCAACAATACCATTCTCTCTGAATCTATTAATTTTCTAGACAAAATTTTTTCAGTAAGAATAAATTCTCCTCAAAACCAAAACTATATAAGGATATTTTTCAATAATTGTCTTGAGGACTGGTCTATAAATATACAAGAAATTGATTTTACTGATAAAAATTATGTTATTGAAGATATAAGAACCTATATAAATACAAATCCTAATTTATTTGAAAGTTACAGAGAAGTAAAACAAGTTTTAAATGACCTTGGGATTTATTATGTTGCATTTAATAGGAAGAAAATCAGAATCCGAGAATACATCCCTACCGAAGTTGTTATAATACTTACACTTATCAAATATCAGTATCCTGAATTTTACAGAAAGTTAATGAACTATATAAATGGGTATTTAGATGAATTCTCACCTGTTATTAGTAATTATGAGAAGGTTGAAAGAAAGGCATATAACATTAAAAATTTTGTGGATAATAATCTGCTCAGTGATATTGAGAAGAAAGAAGAATTAGCGGATAATAATGTCTTCTCGGTAAAAACAAAATATTTAGAAGATGGAATCCGTCTGCAAAAATTATATCACTTAATTGGACAGGCAATCGATAAAGGTCTAAAAAATAGAATTATCGCAGAAAAATTTGTTACTAACAGAGTTCATGAATACGAAGTTACTTATGAGGATATTGAAAGTATAAAAAGTAGAAAATTGTCTATTGAGGAGATTACAAACATTCTGTATGCCAATGATGCATTAAAGAATGATTACCATCCAGTTTATTTAAGCAAAAGAACTGCTTCATTTATTGAAGAAATAAAAAAGGAAAGACTTTATAATGGGAATCGATTAAAAGCTTTAGTTGCAATTTTCAACGTTTATCATTTTGGTGAGTATTCTCTTAGAAGTCAAATTTTATTAGAAAAGATGCCTGTAGAAATAGCAGAGATTTTTGAATATTCTCATGAGATTAAAGATGAATTAAATGAAATCTCAGTGGAAAACTTTGATTATGAAATGTTTTTTAATTTATGGGAAAATGTTATAACAGTTCCTGGAGGTAGGGAGTTATTTTCAATAATAAGAAAAAGAGATGGAACACCAAATTTGTTGGCGATTCTTATGTCACCCAGGTATATTAATTATTTTATAGAAATTGGTTCAATATATTTTATTCAAAGAGCTAAAGTAGAGGATGAAAGAATCTTTATCAAAGAGAAAAACGTTATTAAAAAAATTAAAGAACATAAGTTTCAACATAAAAGTTTTTTAACACATTTACTGTTGCTTTGTTTTTATCAACATCATCCATTCTTTGCTCAAATAGAAGAGCACAAAGATTCAAATCCTAGAAAACTTTTTGAAAAATTTCAAATGTCAGAATATGATGGAAAAATCTTAAGTATGATGTCAGATTTGTTGTTTGAAGACTTGAACGAACCAGGTTTATACCTAATGATAGAAAAATATGAGTACATTGGTGGTTTTCATCCTTTTAGACTGATGTCAGATTTAATTTACTTGAATATATTGGCTAAAAATGATGACATAATCTTCAAAAATGGTTTAAGGAAATTTAAGGATTTATATCAAAAAGTTGGTAAAACTTTTCCAGCGAAAGATACCTTGTTCATTATTAGGATGTTACTTAATGCAGTATTTGAAAGAATAAATAATAATTCTTTTAACCATAAACAAATCAATTTAATAAATGCTGAATTTCCAAGTCTGATGAGTATAAATTCCATTGAAATTTTTATGGAAAAATTAGAGAAATTGCTGAATCATAAAAAGAAAATACACAATGCAAAATAAGGAAAGTGCTTTTATAGATTGTTATAATTTCTATGTTCAATAAACTTATTTAAAATTTAAAAATTGGAATTATATCCCTAAAAAGCTTTTGATTCATGAAATATAAATTTTGCTTTACTACAAACGGTTTTATGAATTAATATGTAATTTTAAACAATGATAAGGAACCAGCTAAACTTAAATAAATGTTCAAATTAATTGGATTGATTGCTGATTTAATAACAATCACAAAATTCTTTCTTGCAAGCAAAGGAATCACTGTAACAAAGAAGAGCCGGTACAAGTCAAATCTTTTTGAGACTATAAAAATGATGCCTTTTATATATCAAATTGATAGTCTCGTTTTTGATGATTTTGTTGACATTGAGGCTGAAAATTGTAATCTATCCGAGCTTAAAAAAATTACAGTTCCAAATAATAGAAATCCATATTTATCCTTAAAAGAAAATTTCCGTGCTATTATTGTTGGTAATGCAGGTTCAGGTAAAACCAGCTTAATTCGTTTTGTATTGATTAGTTTATTAAAGAAAATTGAATATTTAGATTTATTCACAAGAAATGAAGTAAGAAAAATACTTCCAATTTATGTCCCCCTTAAAACAGTTGAAAATTCTCAGGAGTTTCCAATCATTAAACACATTTTGCAATACAATCCATATTTTGCCCATAAAAATGGATTTGACAAAATGTTGGATTACGCTAAGAGAGGATTGTTATTTATATGTCTTGATGGATATGATGAAATTGGAATTATACGAAAAGGCCAAAATTTCATAAGTAATGAATTGAAATTAATGTTTACTCCATTATTATATGAATATTCATTCAAGGATGGTGAGTACAAAGAATTGTATGAAAGATTAGTTAATAATAAGATTTGGGTGACATCAAGAAAAGAATTCTTTTTAAGTTATCGAATTTATCATGAACCAAATAATCAATATCATAATAGATATCTTAATCGTATTACAGGAATAGAGCTGAAAGGATTAAGTGAAGAAAATATTTTCAAAGTCGTAAATAATATAATTAGAAAATATCAAGGTGAAAAAAATTTCGAACTTCTTTCCAGTGAGAATATAATAAACGAGGTGTATAAAACAGGAGATAGAGGAATAATTGAATTTTTGAAAAATCCATTGTTTTTAACCGTTATTAGTTTTTCGTACATTAAAAAAGTTTTGGATAGTGGGGAAATTGAAGTTAATTTTCATAACAATTACATTAACTTAATAGAAGAATGCATAAAATTGTTAATAGTTGACTTAGATAAAGCAAAAGCTAGGAATCTTACAAAAGCACAGAGAAGGGCAATAAAGGATAGAAGGAATGAATATGTTGAAGAAAAGTTTGAATTTTTACAATATTTTGCATTTGTATTATATAAAAAAAACGTGACCGTTTTTAAAGAGGAATTTTTAATTAGCGAGGTTGAATTCTTTTTTAAAAACAAATCAAGCTCTAAATTTAGGCAGCAGATTTTAGATCAATTAGCAAATCCAACAAAATTAAATCCTACTTTTCATGAACAGTTAATATTTTGTGGAATATTTGTAGTCATTGATATTATTAATGATGTAAAAATTTACGATTTTCCCCATAGAAGATTTAAAGAAGTCTTAGCATCTAACATAATCATTAGCAATAATGAAATTGAGTTTGTTTTAAACGATATTAAGAATGGTAATATTTCCGAATTAGTTTATGTGGTTTTTTTTAGGTCAGGAAACTATCAGAAAAATATATTGGAATTACTATTGAATCAGTTAGTGGGGCAATCCTATAATGTTTATGTATCTAATATTATATTCGACTGTATTGAATTATCTTCAAATAAGAAAATATTTGGTGAAATTATAAACCAGTTTTTATTGCGCTGTATTGCTGATAATAGTAAATTTCATATTACGTATAATGTAATCAAATATATTAATGCGGATTTCACTTTTATAGCTAAAATAACTGATACATTTTCGTTATATATTGATAAAAAGAGTTACAACTCTATAAATTTAATTTGTGAGATATTATTTCATTTTAACAAGGAAGCCTTAAATTCATTAATTAGGGAAAATATTGATGAAACCGATGACATCATAATTTCAAGTGTACTTTTGTCTTATCAATCATTAATCAAAGAAAGACATTATGTACCCAAGAGTTTTAAAAATGTGCATAAAGAAAAAGTTATAATTCTGTCCTTTTATCATCACAATGGCCTAAAAAGTAACAAGTACAAGTTAGACTTTATTGATAGTTTAGATAAAAAGACAGGTATTCATTTTTATAATTTTTATTATGAATTAAAAGATAAGGGAATTGTTCAAATTGATGATATATACCTTAGAAATAATGAATGGTCGATTAAAGCAAAGTACATAAACCTTATTAAAAATATAGAAAGAGAAATAAGGGTGTTAAATAGAAACTATGATTCTTTGTTTTCCGAGTTCTTAGATTCTTTGTGTGATAAATTCATTGATAAACTGATACCACCTAATAGAGCCAACTTTGTAATTTATATTAGTCACAGTATTAAAAAGACTTTGCATGAAATAAATTTGAAAGGTTTAGATTATGATTATTTTTTAAAAGCTATTCAGGAATATTATGATTATATTTTTGATGATAAGGATAGTAATCTTGAATTATTGTACAAGATATTTAAAATAAGCACCAAGCATCATGGAAGTTCTTTAAAGCGTATCAGAGAAAACCAGTACTACAATTTTCCCGAAAAAAAAGAATTTGTTAAAAGATATAAATCAGTTGTCATCTACAGTTTGATACAAAAATATTTTGGAGAATTTGTTGAAGTATTAAATAAAATGAAGGGCGAGGGTAAGCTCTTAATTGGTGATGGTAAATTAAATTATTTTATTGAATTGTATTTTCCATTTTTAACTAAAGAACGAATGGAAAAATTAATAAATGAAATTGAAAATACAACAAAATATTCGGATGATTTGGTTGAAGATATCACTCCTGGTTGGTTTGATATACCAATGGAAAACGTATATTCTTCAAGGTCTTTATTTAAGGAATTGAAACTAGATAAAATAAAGGAATATTTTAACACAAATGAATTTATAACCTATCTTAAGGATTTGAGAGTGAATGTGCAGGATACAGAACTTAGAGAATTTGAGATGTACATTATGAAGGAATTTTTTGTAAAACATTAATTTTTCTGTCTTATAGAAAAGATACGTTAAATCCAAATATTAAAAAATTTTCAGATGCTAAATTTAATCATCTTTGTTTTGATTTGGGAAATCATCCAATAAATCCAAAAAAAGTATATTGTAACAGTTTGAAATAGACTTATGAAAAGAGTAGCATTAATGTACAAGTGATAAAAAAGCTTAATAGTATAAGTTCAGTAAACAATTAATTGCGAGTTATATTCAATACTCAAAAAACTATATTTGGTTGCAAACGTTGAGTTAAACATAACTACGAAAATTTTAATCTTTTTGAAATGCAGAATTTTCGTAAAGTTCCTTATGCTGCTGTTCAGCTAATTCCTCAAATCGAAAACTTTTAAATATGGTGTATTTTTCAATTAACGGTTTAAATTTCTCGTGACCATTTTTACTTAAACAGTTATAAAAAAGCCAAAGTAGTTCAACTGCAGATAATTGGGCTCTAACAATACTTGTATATTTGTATTTTTCTTTGAATTCCTCACTTGGGATATTTTTTTCGGTAAATTGAGTAGTGTCAATTAGTTTAATAATTCTATAAAGATTTCTAAAATAATGGTCAAAATCACTTTGGTATTTATGATATTCAACCATATAAGAGTCAGAAATATCACCTTGATTTTCCAATCCTAGAAGTTGTTTTCTTAGTTCTGAATAATGAAGTTCAAAAACATCCCTTCCATTATAAATTTTATCTTTTGTGCTAATTGATACGCCATCATTAAGGGGCTCTTCTTTAGTCCAGTCAATATTATTTACTATTTGATGGTGTAATGAAAGCATGCTAAAGAAGGTGTTTTCAAATCTTTGTAAACGTAAAGTATTATTCTGAGTAATAAATTCATTTCTTGTTAGTTCTAGCTCTTGTCTTTGAAGAATTAATTCGTTGCGCTGTAATAAAACTGTTATTATAATGCCGGCAAAAGCCAACCCTGCAAATAATGAATTGATTGCTCCAAACATATCTCCAAAAGTTCCTCTTTCTGGATTATTTATTAGGATAATTCGATTTAAAAACCAAAGAATTAATACGAAAAGAATTGCTCCTATTATATACAAACCAATAGGTGTGTCTTTTTTTTCTGAGGATTTTGATTTGCTCATTTTTATTAGATAGTTGAGTTATTCAAATGTAAAAATAAATCTTTATGAATGGAACAAATACAGCCTCTCTTTCTCAAATCGTAAACACCCCTTCTTAAAATTTAAAGCAAATTGCAAAAGGAAACGGAATAAAAAATGATTGGAAAAATAGGAAATGTTGATGTGTGTTTTTCAAAAACTTTTAATCGTAGTTTACCGAGATTAAGTGTTTTTGAAAAAAGGAAAGCAGGGTAGGAAAAATCAACTTTTACTATTTTGGAATGAATGGCTTTATGCCGTAGTCTTTTGCAACCGAAGGCTTGTTTGGTTAAAATTTGAATCATCTTTGTTTCTGATTTGGGAAAGATAATTGCAAACACTTTTTATGAGGAAATAACTACTTATTAAAAACTTTTCTAAAGGAATGCATTAAATCTCAAAAAACGTTTAAGTATTACATAATATTGATTTTTTGCTATTTTCTAATTATATTCATATTCAGCAAAATACATAATTATGACTAAACTAAATACCAATATTGATTATACCACTTTTTTTGGTGCTGCTTTAGGGTTTGATGATAAAATTCTAAGAAAAAGAGGATTAACATTCACAAGATTATTAAATATTAGTTGTTTGGTAGAATCTATTGTTTTGAACTCCAATATTTATTTTGAGCTCGGTAATACTCCCATATGGGAGCCTTATCGTGATGCTATTGAAAAAACAGACTTGTACAAAATATTGGTTCCTCCTAAAAAGATTTTCAACACAATTGAAGAACCAATTGACAATGATGATAAAGTGCTATTTGAAACATTGAAAATAGTTGTAAAAGAAATAAAGCAAGTAGAAATGCAGTTTCTACAATACGCAGTCAATTTTAGAGGGGGAATTTATAGTGCATTGACCGAATTCCCGAAACTAAAATCATTTAATGATTATACCAATAACTCCTTTATTGACAGGTATCTTTTAATAGTTAATGAATTGTTTGATGATAATGAAAAAAAAGAATTTATTAAAGCCGTTAAATTGTTGGAAAAAAATAATGTTGGATTATTAGGATTGCACGTTCTTGTTAGGACTAAACTTTGGAGTGATTATAGAACTAAAAAAAATAATTCAATTTATGCTCCTCATTTTTCCAGACAACCGTATATATATTCTACTTTAGGTGAAGCCAACAAAATTGATATAAATGAATGGAGTATGTCAAAAATAAGGGAATATGGTAATAATATTAAAAGAGATATTTTTAATCTCAAGCAGAGTGAGATAGAACCATATTTATCACCAATTTTTGTTACTTGTCTAAAAAATGCAAAAAAGCCAATTGATATTATAGAAAATGCCATTAAAATTAGAGACCATAAGTATGCAAAAATGTACAGAAATGAAACAGAGAAAATAATTACAGAGCAACTTAATGGTAATGTAGATTACTTAAATGAATATAAAATAAATCTTTATGGGAAAATTCATGACCTAAATGAATTTTTATATTCTCAGGGAAAATCAAGACAAATAAATACGGATTACATATTTAGTTTTCCTAACAATTTCCCATTTTCTTGGCAAAAAACATTCAGCAAAACCAAAAAAGTTAGTCAACAAAAAGGCGAATCATCATCATATTTATTGTCTGATATTTTAAAACAGTCATTGGCGATTTATGATGTATCAAAAAAAATAAGTGAAATATTTAAGCAGAATTATAAGTTTGACACTAGTATTTTAGCTATCAATAAAACTAATGCCTAAAAATTTTAATTAATACAAATGAGAATACAAAAACGGAAAAAAACTTGGGTTGGAATTATCTTAACAGTATTAGGTATATTGATGAGCCTTTTTATTCCTGAAGTAAGGCAATTTGTAGGATTAAAAGATGTTCGTGAGGGGGAAAGTCAAAATTTAGTAGTGGATGGTATTTATGGCAATAATAATACCGTTGGAATTATTAGTATGTCAGATGGTAGTAGTATTTCAAATGATGGTGGCTCAATAATAATAGGCAGTGTTAAAAACAACAATAAGTTTGGTAAAGACAAAGGGGTTTTATGCGTGTATTCAACTTGTAATTATGGCGGTAAAATAAAAGTATTTGTTAACGACAAGGAAGTTGGACAAATAGGTAAATTCTTTTTAGATAGCGATGAAATATATTATAATGAACCAGGAAGCATATCTTTAGTTTTGAGTACTGGAAACCATAGGTTAAAGGCATTCAGGGATGAGATAAAAAAGTGGGAATTTGATTTAATTATTACTGAAGACGAATGTCAATATTTTAACTTGTCATGCAATTAATTTTCTTTTATTTAAAAATGCACTTATTTTACTCCTGATTTGACACCATTAAAATTAAAAAGCCCTGTAATTGTCAGTATTACAGAGCTTTTAGTTTTGTCTTGGTTGACCTGGCAGGGCTCGAACCTGCACTCTTCTGATCCAGAGTCAGACGTGTTGCCAGTTACACCACAGGTCAGTGGTCGTGCAAAATTAGGAATAAAAGTTTTAAAGTTGAATTTTCTTTTTTAAAAATCTTCTGCCGGCAGCTGTTTTAAATATTTTTCTCTTAGCCCATTGTCTTTTCTGGATTATAAGTTTCAAAATTAAAGCACTTAAATGTTAGATACGTTTGAACTAAATTGGGGAGTCGTCCAAAGTTTACTTTTTAAATACTCCAAAGCTCAAAATATTGCAGAGTCATAAAAAAATCAAATTTATATGCTAACAATTAACGGATTGCATTATTTTTAACCTTTCAAAAATCAAAAGTACATAAACAACTAAAAAAAATAACTATGAGCACAAATCAAAAAAGAAGGGATTTTATAAGAATGTCAGCAGCCGGAGCTTTAGGTGTAGTAGCTTTGGGGCCAATGGCATGTAAACCAAAAGCCAAACAGGCTCCTGCCGTTGCAGAAGTTGATAAAAAAAGTTTTGGTGTTGGACTTCAGCTTTACACTTTGCGTGATGCAATTGCGGCAGATTTAATGGGAACCTTGAAAAAGATTTCCGAAATGGGATACAAAAATGTTGAGCTTGCAAATTATGCCAATGGTAAATTTTATGGTTTAGCACCTGCTGAATTCAAAAAGGTTGTAAATGATTTGGGAATGGAAATCATTAGCAGCCATACAAGTGTTGAAGCCGAAGGTATTTCAATGGACAGCGCTAAAAAGATGGCTGACGACCACGCATTAATCGGTGTTAAGTACTGTGTTCAACCATGGGTGGAAGAGAAAGATCGCAATATTGAGTCGTACAAAAAAATGATTGCCGACTGGAATCAGGTTGGTGAAGTAATGAAAAGTGTTGGTATCCAGTTTGGATATCACAACCACAATTTTGAGTTTGCCAATATCGATGGTGTTGTACCTTACTACGATATTTTTATGCCCGAAATGGATGCCGATTTGATAACCATGGAATTGGACATGTATTGGGCAACAAAGGCCGGACAGGATCCTGTTGAAATGTTTAAAAAATATCCAGGTAGATTCCAACTTTTCCACTTTAAAGATATGGCCAGGTCAAGCGAGCCATTTTATGATGTTGTTAAAGATGATATTACCTCGGTTGGTGCCGGATTAATAGATTTTAAACGTATTTGGGATGCCCGTGAAACTGCAGGTGCGAAATACATGTTTGTTGAAGACGATAATCAGGGTAACGGAAAACCATTCGAAGCTGTTGAAATAAGTATCAATAATTTGACTTCGAAAATTTTGGTGTAATTATTTTTCAGGCGATTTATATTGAACAGGGAATTTGGTGAATAACCGGATTCCCTTTTTTATTGTTATTTTTCTGATTTAATGTAATCAAATTAAATAAACTATGTCCAGAATTTCTTTTAAAGAAATGCAAACTACCATTAAACAGGCATTTGTAAAAGCAGGGTTAAGCGAAGAAAAGGCAGATATTTGTGCACATGTTCATGCCGGGTCAAGCAGGGACGGTGTTTATTCTCATGGTCTTAACCGGGTAGCCCGATTTGTTGAATATATTCAAAAGGGTTGGGTGAATGCGGATGCTGAACCAACACTGGAAAAGCGTTTAACTGCAATTGAGATTTACAATGGAAATCTGGGACCGGGGGTGTTAAATGCACAATTTGCAATGAACCGTGCTATGGAATTAGCGGAAAATCATGGCTTGGGTATGGTTGGATTAAATAATACAACTCACTGGATGCGAGGGGGTACCTATGGCAGGCAGGCTGCGGAAAAGGGTTTTGTTGCGCTTTGCTGGACCAATACAGAATCTTGTATGCCTGCCTGGGGAGCAAAGTCGGTTGGAATTGGTAATAATCCATTTATTTTGGCAGTTCCCCGTGAGAAAGGGCATCTGGTTTTGGATATGGCCATGTCGCAATATTCTTACGGGAAGCTTCAGGTAACAAGATTAAAAAATGAAAAACTACCATATCCGGGAGGATTTGATGAAAATGGATACTTAAGCAATGAACCCGGTGCTATCGAACAAACAAAACGCATTCTGCCTACCGGGTTTTGGAAAGGTTCCGGTATGGCAATTTTATTGGATATCCTCTCTGCTATTCTTTCCAATGGCCTTTCTACTGCCGGTATCGACCGGGCGGGTAAAGGGAGTTGTGGCAGATGCAATCAGGTTTTTATCGCTTTTGATCCGGTAAAAATTACAGGAAAACAATTTATGGATAAAGTAGTGGAGGAAACGATTGCGCAGATAAAATCATCACAACCTGCTGATGAAAACACCAATATTTTTTATCCTGGTGAACAATCCTTAAAAATAAGAAATGAGAATTTGAGACTGGGAATTCCAGTAGATAAAGGTATTTGGGAGGAAGTAAAAAAGCTTGCATCCGAATAATGGTTTGATGCTTTTTATATCCAATTGCTAAAAAGAAAATACATTGAACTAAAAGATATCTTTTAGTTCAATAAAACTAAACCATCTCAGCTGGCAAGGTTTGTTTTTTTTTGATAATCGACTTTTGCAGGAAGAGAAATACTTTAATATTTAACAATCAACTTTATTCATTAGACAATGGAATTAACCTGGCTTTTAAGTCCGGATCCTTCATGTTCTTATCAAGCGGAAACATCGGTCTTTTGATTCTTTTATAAGGAAGTCTTTCCAGGTCCTGGTCTACTCCACCGGGTGTAAGTGCCATTATCCAGTCGGCACGCATATTATACAACTCGGGTACCAGGTAACCAATTTTTACCATTACTATATCTGCTTCACGGGGTTTCAACCCCAGTTCGGCGAAATCTTTCTCATAATGATAAGGTTTCCTTTTTTGAGTAACAATCACTTTTATACTTCCTACCTGAACAAGCACTTCTGTCCCGGCATTTTGATCTCCATGTTTAATGGCCAATATTTTTCCTTTTAATGTAACCGGTCCGGCATACCTGTTATCCACCTCGGCTCCTGCTTTGGCATTTACAGTTCCGCCAATACCAGCTTTAACAGCAGCTTCAATAAATTCAGGTCCGGGAATAGAAGCATAAATCAAAGAAGGCCCGTTTTCAGATTTGAACTCTTTTCGATTTAATAATTGATGGAGTGTCCAGGTAACATCACCGGCACCACCGGCAGTTGGATTATCACCCATATCAGAAATAATAAAAGGCTTTTTGTCGGATGAAATTGCCATTTCCAGACATTCTTCCAAGGGTGCCACCGGAGCTACAAATTCAAAATCATTACGTACGTTCCAAAAAGACTGAGCCAGTTCTTCAGCGGCACCGGTTACTGCTGCCTTGTCATCTCCATATGCCATTACCACAGCATGATTGCGTGGTTCATCAGCCCAGGCATAACCTACCCAAATGGCTGCATCAATCACCCCTTTTTGTTTGGTTAAGGGCTCTACTTTTGCGTATAAACTTTTTCCCGGCTCAATACGAGTGCTTGTTTTTTCTCCGGGTAATAAAATTGGTACAGGAATCCAGGCTTTGAATTTTGGTTTTCCTTTGCCATTTTCCAAACGATCGAGCAAATTATCCATAGCACGTTTTTTCGATTCCAGGGCATCTTCATGTGGAGCAAGGCGGTAACAGGTTATTAAATCACTGTGTTTGGCCAGTCTTTCAGAAACATTTCCATGTAAATCCATGGAAGTTGAAATCAAGGTTTCAGTACCAACAACTTCCCGAATTCTTTGAATAAAATCACCTTCAGGATCATCTAAATCAACCACACTCATTGCACCGTGTATATCAAGAAATAATCCGTCGAAGGGAAGATGTTTTTTTAATGAATCAAGGGTTTCATTTACTAATTTTTCATATACTTCACGTAAAACAATTCCTCCGGGAATGGCATGACCCCTCAGTGCAGGTACCCAATTGGCACGGGTCCTGTTTTCTTCCCCTTCTTTCATAAAAGGATAATAAGAAAAGACTTCTTCCCCTCGTCGGACCCGAAAAGATTCTTCATTTGAAACAGCCGGTGAAAATGTACTGGATTCGATGGCTAAACCGCAGATTGCAACTTTGGGTAGATTATTCTCGGAAATTGAACTTTTTTTATCCGAAGTACCACAGGAAAATATAAATACTGAAAGTATAAACAGATAACAGACCTTATTCATTTTATTGTTTTTAGAAAAGCAAAGATAATTGGAATTGTAATTATGACTGCATTAATTTTTACTTTTGAATTATGGTACACAAACTTAAAACATGGCCTGAATATTTTTTATTAATGGAAAAAGGTGAGAAAAACTTTGAATTACGTAAAAACGACAGAGGTTTTAAAGCAGGGCATAAACTTATTCTGGAGGAGTACGATCCTTTGACAAAAAGTTATACAGGTCAAATCCTCCACAAAAAAATATCTTATGTGCTGCAAGGTACCTGCGGTGAAACTTTTGGTCTGAAAGCGGGTTACTGTGTTTTGGCACTTCAAGACTAAATTAGAATTGAAGAAAAAGCAAAAACCTAAAACTTTGCATTTGATCTGAAGTAGTACGAAATTTCTGAAATATAGGATAACTTTTTTCTTTTCATTTTGTTCAATAGATATTAACTGCCTCAGACTGATTTTAGGTCGGGTTTATTTTAACCGAATAATGCAAATTGTTTTACTGATATATCTAATTGCTTCTTTCCTGATATTCGTTATTCCTGAGCGAATAAAGAAAGCTGTTCCGTTTTTTCTGGCATCAGTACAACTGGGCGTTTTTATTTATTTCTTTTCGAAAATCGGACTGGTATCCGGTGGCGCAACCATTATAGAAAAGATTGCATGGGTGCCACAATTGGGACTGGAATTTGAATTGGTGCTGAGTGGCTTAAGCCTTGCTTTTGTTTTGTTGATAACAGGAATAGGAGTTTTGGTTTTTTTATATTCCTATGCATACATGAAAAGCTATTCACGAACTGACATCTTCTATTTTTATTTGTTTCTTTTTAGCGGGGCTATGCTGGGGCTGGTACTTTCCGGAAACCTGATTCTTTTTTTTGTTTTCTGGGAGCTTACAAGTTTTCTTTCGTTTTTACTGATTAGTTTTTTTCACGAAAAAGAAGCTTCCAGAAAGGCTGCTTTCCAATCCTTGTTTATTACCGGATTGGGGGGATTAATATTGTTAGCCGGAATAATTCTGATAGGTAGTGTCGTAGATAGTTATTCTGTTTCAGTTTGGGTTGAAAATGCAGTTATGATTAAATCACATAAATTTTATTTACCGGGATTGGTATTAATTTTTATAGGTGTTTTTACCAAATCAGCACAATTTCCTTTTCATTTTTGGTTACCCGGGGCCATGCAGGCTCCCACGCCGGTTAGCTCCTATTTGCATTCAGCGACGATGGTTAAAGCAGGTATTTTTTTATTGGCACTTTTAAATCCTGTTTTGGGAGGAAGACCGGAATGGACTTATATTTTAACATTGGTTGGGGTAATTACTATGTTTTTAGGTGCATATTTTGCCATTACACAAACCGATATAAAAGCAATTCTGGCTTATACAACAATCAGTGCTTTAGGTATATTGGTAATGCTTTTAGGAATTGATACCGTACTTTCGACAAAAGCTGCCATGTTATTTCTTTATGTGCACGCCTTTTATAAAGCAGCCATGTTTATGATAGCCGGATTTATTTATAAAAAAACAGGAACTCTTGAATGGAGCAAAATGGGAGGGCTGGCCGGAATTGTACCCATTACTTTTACAATCGCTTTGCTGGCACTGCTTTCCATGGCTGGCTTGCCACCCATGTTGGGTTTTTTGGGAAAAGAACTGATATATGAAGCCAAGGTGCAACTACCCGATGTTGCATCATTTATTCTTGTATTTGGTGTCGCGGGCAATGCCTTAATGATTGCTGTTTCGATGTTTTTTCTTTTTAAAGTGTTTCTGGGCAAAAAAGGTAAATCATTTGAAGTTTCATATAAAAAAGATTGGGCATATGTTTTCGGATCTGGTGTTCTTGCATTATTGAGTTTATTTTTTGGATTGTTTCCTTCTTTTTTAGGTAAAAATATTATTGAACCGGCATTAAACAGTATCAGAAAAATTGATTACAGTGTAAAACTGAAAATCTGGCATGGATTTAATGATGTATTCTTTTTGAGTGTGGTAACAGTATTGCTCGGTTTTTCTCTGTTTCTTCTGATATACAGAAAGAACCGGCTTTTGGAAAAATGGAGAAATTTTAACCTGAATTTTTTTACTATTCGGCTTGTGGATGTATTCGATAATACAATGAACAGTTTTTTAAAACTGGCCAAAAGAAAAACAGAAATAGTACAACATGGCTATCATCGATATTACATTCTGACGATTTTTGTAGTTGCATCGGTATTATTGTGGTACCAGGTTTATGTAACCCAGGGTTGGAGTTTGTTAAACGTTTTTACTTTAAAACCATTTTACATCTCCGGATTGGTAGTGGTTATTGTTTTCTCCACTTTTTTTAGTGTGATTTCTTCTTCACGAATTGCCACTATCATTACCATGGGGGTTACCGGTTATGGAATTGCTTTAATATTTTTGTATTACAGTGCAGTAGATCTGGCCATTACCCAGATAATTGTTGAAACTCTGATTCTGGTAATGTTTGTTCTTGTTCTGCAACAATTTCCATTGTTTGCAAAACTGTCTTCAAAAGCGTCAAAACTTCGTGATGTTCTTATCGCCATAACTTTTGGCAGTGCTATGACTGTTCTGGCGCTTAAGTCAATCAACATCGATTTTAACAATCGTATTTCCAATTATCTAATCGAAAACAGTTATGTAAAGGCATATGGAGAAAATGTGGTTAATGTAATTCTGGTTGATTTCAGGGCACTGGATACAATGGGTGAAGTAACTGTGTTAATTGTAGCAGCGCTGGGAGTATTTGTTTTACTTAAATCCAAAAAAGTATGAATTCAGTAATTCTTCAAATAGCGGCAAAATATGTAAGATGGTTGCTTGTTTTTTTTGCAATTGTTGCACTGTACCGTGGGCACAATCATCCCGGGGGTGGATTTATCGGTGGATTATTGGTTTCATTATCCGTTATCTTTTACAGCCTTGCCTATGATGCCGAACGTGCAAAACAAAAATTGATGCTTCAGCCCGGCACCCAAATCTTTATTGGATTATTATTGATCTTAATAAGTGTTCTCCCGGGACTGTTTCAAAAGGGAACTTTGATGGCAGGTATTTGGACAAGCATTTCAATACCGGTTTTGGGAGAAATAAAATTAGGTACTCCTTTTCTGTTTGACATAGGAGTGTTTTTTGCCGTGATTGGCGTCACAGTAATGTTTTTCTTTTCATTAAAAAAAGTAGGACAATGGAAATAGTACTGGCAATATTGGTTGGAGTTTTATATACCGCAGGAGTGTATATGGTATTGCGGCGTAGTATATTAAAATTTATAATCGGGTTGATATTTATGAGTAATGCTACCAATTTGCTTGTATTTATTTCATCTGGTGTGGTAGCAGGAGAACCTGCTTTTGTGGGATCTGAACCTGTTGATGCAAATGCTTTGTCAGATCCGCTTCCCCAGGCATTGGTATTAACGGCAATTGTAATCGGATTTGGGATAGTGGTTTTTACCCTGGCTTTAAAATATAAATTTTATGAAGCTACCGGTACAGATGATTTGGATCAATTGAAAAAAACAGATAACTGATAATGAACGTAATTGCTTTACCCATATTTGTTCCCTTACTGCTGATATTGATTTTATTGGTAGTAAAACAAACTCGTTGGGCACAATGGATAAGTATTTTGGGTAGTACAGTGCTACTGTTCATTTCCATCATTTTGTTTTCCGGATTAAAAGATACGGGGATTCAGACTTTAAACATGGGCAACTGGAACGCACCTTTTGGAATATCCCTTGTACTCGATTATTTTAGTGCTTTAATGCTGGTGGTCTCATCGCTGATTATGTTCGCCCTTTCAGTTTACTCGGTTTATTTTATGGGAGAAGAGCAAAAGGTAAACAAATTCTATCTGTTTTTCTTTTCACTCACCATGGGCATTAACGGTGCCTTTCTGACCGGTGATGCCTTTAATCTGTATGTCTGGTTTGAGGTGATTTTAATATCATCCTTTGTTCTGATAACCCTGGGAAAATCAAAAGAGCAGTTGGAGGGAGGAGTAAAATATCTGGCTTTGAATTTAATTGGTTCACTGTTCTTTTTAGCCGGACTGGGATTACTTTACGGGAAAACAGGTACTCTGAATATGGCACATTTGGCAGAAATACTCAGAGAAAGCGAGCAACCTGTTTATATCAACTCTTCTGCAGCATTGTTTTTTATGGCTTTTGGAATAAAAGCAGCTGTTTTCCCTTTGTTCTTTTGGTTACCGGCGTCGTACCACACCCCGAATATCACTGTTACATCTATATTTGCCGGATTGCTCACGAAAGTGGGAGTATACGCAATAATCAGGTTTTTTACCCTGTTTTTTGTACAGGATCAGGCATTCTGGTTGAACCTGTTTTTGGTGATTGCAGGGTTAACAATGGTAGTAGGAGGGATGGCAGCATCGACACATTACGATACCAGAAGAATTCTTTCTTATCATATTATTAGTCAGATTGGATATATGATAATGGGTTTGGGAATATACACCCCGCTTGCAATTGCTGGAGCCATTTTTTTTACCTTACATAATATGATAGCCAAAACGAATGTATTCCTGGTTTCGGGATTGATAAACAGGGTTAAAGGAACTTTCTATTTAAAAGATGTCGGGGGACTGTACAAACAGAATCCGTTACTGGCAATTCTATTTATTATTCCTGCTTTTGCTTTGGCAGGTGTTCCGCCAATATCAGGATTTTTTGCCAAGTTCATTTTAATAAAAGCAGGTATCGAAGACGGGCATTTTTTTATATCGGCCGTGGCAATCGGAACTGCAATGCTTACTCTTTATTCGATGATAAAAATCTGGAATGAAGCCTTTCTAAAAAAGGCACCCGAAGACAAGGAAAGCAAATATGAATCTAAAGGGCTTGTTTTTGGAGAAGTTTTTCCGTCAATAGTGCTGGGAGCTGCCAGTATTTTAATGGGATTATTTGCGGCTACCATCTTTGCATTTACAATGGAAGCGGCAAGCCAGCTTCTTGAACCCGGATTGTATATCGAAAGTGTGTTAAAAGGAATAAATCCGTAAAAAATGAAACGAGTTTTTTATATCATAGAATTTGCTTTTTACTACCTTTTTCAGTTGGTTAGGTCGAATATTTACCTGGCGGTATTAATTCTTTCACCACGATTAAATGTTAAAGCCGGTTTTATTGATGTTCCGCTGGAAATCAAATCTGATTTGGGATTATTACTGTTTAGTAATCTGGTATCCATGACACCCGGTTCATTGGTTACCAATATTGCTCATGATAAAAAAACAGCAACTGTGCATGTTTTGTATTCCTCAAACAAAAACGAAATTAAAAGCGATGTACAACGTATGCAGAATAAAATAAAAAGATTTATGGCGTAATGGAGATCAGTTTTTTAAATATAGTTCTGGCCCTTACTTTTGGCATGTTACTTCTGGCATTTCTTCTGGCATTTTTACGTTTATTAAAAGGTCCGAATATGAGTGACAGGATTGTTGCTATGGATTTGATTGCTTCAGTAACGATGGCATTTATTCTTACTTACAGTGTATTGGTAAAAAAAGAGATTTATTTTGATATCGTTATAATTATTTCACTGGTATCTTTTATAGGTACAGTTGCTGTTTCAAGCTACTTAAAACAAAAAAAATGACTACAATAATTACTGCAATACTTCTTTTTTCAGGGGCTTTATTTATTCTGGTTTCTGCAATCGGTCTGATAAGATTCGACAATTTGTTTTCACGAATGCATGCAACTACAAAAGCAACATCTTTTGGAATTTTATTGATGGTATTGGCCGAAGGAATATTTTTTAACTCGGGAGTGGTTTGGTTAAAAGCTGTGTTGGTCATCTTTTTTATTTATATCACAGCACCGCTGGCTTCTCACTCCATTGCGCAATCAGAAAAAGAATAGCTTTCATACAGTAAAATTACCATTCGGTCGTTATGTAAGGCATTTTTTCAAAAGTTTGCCCATCGTCTGTAACCCGCGGATCACCGGTTGATTTTAGTATTCCCATTAACTTATTGTTGAGCTCATTCTTTATTTCAGCATAATCTTTGTTTTCAGCCAGGTTGTTAATTTGAAAGGGATCGTTTTTTATTTCAAAAAGTTCTTCTTTTGGACGTTTCCCAAATGCAAACTGAAAGTAAATATCATTCCCTGGGAGTTTGCGGTTTTTAATTATCCAGGCTTTTGTCGGGCTGGCATCGTAATCACCAAAAGCTACAAATGTGTTGTTTGCCAGCAAATCAAAATCAAGCTCTTTCTTTTCAAGTTCTCCTTGATTTCCCATTGGCCAGCGTTCCGGCTCAAAATTAAGGATATACAAATAATCCTTTGTCCGTATGGCGCGTTGCGGGTAGGGGACAGCACCCACCCGTACATTAGCGACATGACGTTCGCGGCCCGTAACCACAAAGTTTCTATCTTTATCAACCTGGCCATTTTTGTCGGTTTTAAAAACCTTCAGCAAACTTTTACCTGTCATCACTTCAGGAATTGTAACACCGCCAACTTCAAGAAAAGTAGGCGCCAAATCCATAAGGTTTACAAAATCGCTTACGATACGATTTGCATTGATAACTCCGGGCCAGCGGGCCATTAAAGCCACATTGGTACCAAAATCATAGAGGTTACATTTTCCGTTGGTAAATCCCGGAATTCCATGATCGCCACTAACAACAATCAGTGTATTTTCCAGTTTGCCACTTGCTTCCAGCATTTCCAGCAGCACACCAAGTCCGGCATCAAAAGCCATTACTTCACCCAGGTAATCGGCAAAATCCTCACGTACTGTATCAACATCGGGCAGGAAATGAGGTAGCTTTCCTTTAAGTTCGTCCGGATCAATTCCCCAAAGTTTTTTACCCGAACCCATGGTCCACTTCCGGTGTGTATTGGTTGGCCCAAACCAGTAGCAAAAAGGTTTATCCTTATCGTTGGCATTTAAAAAAGCCTGAAAATTTCCACGAACTTCATCCAGCAAAACCTGTTTGGCCTCATTGACGGTTTTTCCTGATTCAACCATTTTGGTAACATTCTGACTAAACTGGTTAAATTTTACACCTGCCTGATGATATCGGGTACGCTCACCACCATATCCTGCATCTTTTGGTTTTCCCGGGCTCCATACTTTGTAGGTATAACCGATATGATAACCATTTTCCTCCAGCAAAAGCGGATAAGTCGGAATGCTTTCATCCCAGACAGCTCCCTGTAAAATGGCACCCTGTCCGGTACGGTAAAAGTATTGTCCCGATAATAATGAACTTCGGCATGGGGTACACGATGGAGCATTCACATAAGCATGGTTAAATAAAATTCCTTCGTTGGCAATCCTGTCTATATTGGGAGTTTTTACCAACGATTGCCAGGCTTCATGTTCTTTAACTTTAGTGTAACAACTGGCGTATTTTCCCCAATCATCGGCAAACGCAAAAAGGATATTGGGTTTGGCCGGGATACTGTTTTTGTCGTTCTGTGAGCATCCTGAGCCTAAAAGAGAAAAAGCTAAAATCAGATAAAAAACAGGATTTTTCATTTTTTTTGGTTTACAAGGTTTGATGTAAAGATAGGAAAAACAGAAAGTATCACAGGTAATTATTATCTGCATTTATTTGGAAGCGAATCATTAGAACAAACCTTATCTGATTTTCAACGTAATATTCCATATTTCACTTAAAAAAACCAAAAAATGAAACACTTATCTTTAATTTTTCTGATTTGCCTTATTTCAGGGCTGATGTTTGTACCTGACAGTTTTGCTCAGGATGACGAATGGTACACCAACTACATTGTATATGAGGAGGTAATTGCTCCTGCCGATGTTCCTTATTATGCCGAAATCCAGAACAAACACACTGAACTGTTTAAAAAACATGGTTTTACTATCCCGATGCTTTCGTACCGCACCGATGAATTTTCTTACTATTGGGTGATACCCATTAAAAACTTTGCCAGCCTTGATGACTTATATAAAAGTTTTAATGAATTTCATGCAAAGCTGATGGAAGATGAAGAATTTGATTCAGATGCCCTTAATGATAAATATACACAGAATCAGTTTATTATTCATCATTCAGAAAGTTTATCATACAATCCGGAAGGAGGAGGTCAAAACGAAAATAATACTTATTGCGAATGGACTTATGTATACCTGAAATCAGGTCATGGAAAGGCGGCTGCAGAGGCTATTAAAAAATACAAGGAGTTTTATGATGGCATTGAGGAAACCTACCAATGGGATGTTTTTAATGTAGTAATCGGGCCCGAAACACCCTGTTGGATTTTTATGACCAGAGCTGAAAGTGAAATGGCATTGCGTAAACTAGAAACTGAGATGAGTGAAAAATATGGCGAGGACTTTAAAAAAATGTGGGGAGAATTTATTCCTCATGTAAGAAAGATGGAAAACCTTAAAGGGTGGTTTATCCCAAAATGGTCTTTAAACTGGAAATAGAAATAATTAAAATGTAACATACTTTAGGAAGCACAGAACTACTGAATTACTGTATTGTTCTGTGCTTTTTTGGTGTAACTTATTTTATTAGCCCGGGGAATCTCATCGGGTGCTAACTGATATGTGTTAAACATACTTTCCTGCGATAAAAAAAGCAAGTTGTATTAACCAAATAATTTTCCTTATACCAAGATTACATATTAATTGGCTTTAACATTATAAGCGAAAAGTTTATCAGCATGACGAATGTAAAGCACCCCGTTACAAACCACCGGGTGTGCCCAGTACATGCTTTTACCACCTTCCGGCACGTTAAATTCACCAGTCTGATGGTAACTGTCAGGTGTAGCACTTACAAGTTTCATTATACCTCGTTCATCCAGTAAATACAGCATCCCGTCGGCGTAGGTGACAGAGCCTTTACCTGTAGTTTTCCACTTTTGTTCACCGGTTAAAAAATCAAGACAAAACCATCCTCTTGATTTACTCCCCGATCCATATAAATAGCCATTATCAAGAATAACACCACCATGATGATTATCCATTATTTCTGATTCCCAAATGGTTTCAGGAAACACTCCTTTATCTGAATTTTTTAATTCATAAAGCATACTTCCTTTCCCATATCCACTGGAGATAAACACAAAATTATCATAAACAACAGCATCTGTATTGTTTAGCTCACGTTGATTTACACAGTCAATTTTCCATATAAGTTTGCCGGTTTGTGCACCAAGACCATAATAGTAGTGTCCGGTTGATCCTATAACCTGGCGGATGCCTCCATACTCCATAATTACGGGTGATGAATAGCCTTCAATTCCGGAAACCTCTGTGTTGGCCCAAATTAAATTACCCGTCTTTTTGTTTAGACATACCATAAATCCTTTTTTGCCAAAAGGAGAAACGTACAAATTTTCACCATCAATAAGTACCGATTCCGAATAACCATATTCTGTTGGTGATGCATTAAATTCTGCAGGTAAGTCTTTGTGCCATATTTCTTTTCCTGTTAAGGCATCAAATGCGGCAAGTCTTCCGGTCTCACCGAGGTGATACAGTATTCCACTGTCAAATGTAGGTGTACTTCGGGCTCCGGTGTATGTCCTTGCATAAGAAGCTGTTGTTGACCAGGCTTTCCCATTGGGCATTTGCCAAATCATATTACCGGCGAGGTCAAAACAATATACATAAGCCCGTTCTGAATCGGACCCCCCTGTAAAAATATAACCATCGCTAAGCGATACTGAACTATAACCTTCCCCCAAACCCGTTGCTGTCCAGTTTAACTCAGGTCCGTCCGTTGGCCATTTTTTTAATAAGCCTGTTTCAGCAGATTTATTGGTTCTGTCCAAACCATGAAAACATGGCCAGCTGTTTTCCTGAGCCAATAAACCAAAGGATGAGAAAACACAACAAATCCACATGCTGATTATTTTCCTGCTTAACTGAACAGGTATAAATGTTTTGAATTTATTCTCTGAAGATACAAAACAGCGGTACAAATAATTACGCATGATTTTTAGATTTTAGGTGACAAATACTAACATTAGTTTCTGGTAAATACCAACTATACTAATTATTAAAAATACAAAAATGAACAGAATGTACTTTGGCTAAGAAATTGTTTTATCAATTTTAAATTACAAAGTCCAAATATTTTGTCTTTTTGAAATATCGTAACAAAACCCCATTCTTAATTTTCGTAAAAATACCAAGTGGTAATCAAAGTATAATTTAGATCTCCTGCTTTCTTTTTGGTATTTTTTTAAAAAACACCTACAACATTTGTTGCAGGTGTTTGTACGTTCAAAATTTTTAAACACTTCTAAGTGGAATTCTACTTGCTAACCAGATTCAAATTTCTAAAATCCCTCACCATATTCGGATGATGGATTGAGTATTCCATTTTCTTTTTATGACAAATTTCGCATTGATTTTCAGCACCGATTGGCAGTGGCGAACCAGAATACTGCATGGTTTGCGTATTATCGCGATTTTTACCAAAAGCATTTACAGTGGGGTATTCTGAATGTGTTGAATTATGACAGGCTTCACATCTTACTCCTGCCATATCTGTTCTTATCCGATACAATTCATTAAAACCGACAACCCATTGATTAAATGATGTTGCATTTTTTTGAGGAGCTTCAAAATCGCGATGACAACCAAGGCAATCAGGTTCCTGTATCCATGGCAATCTCGGACTTACCTCAGGAACTGAGCCTTGAAGATTTCTCAGAAGCCTTTGGCTGCTCGGCTTATCCTTTTGAGCATTTAACAAACCAGTTGCATGGTCGATTAAATTACCATGACAGTTTACACAGTTTAGCCCGGCTTGCGGGTGAATACCCCGGTTACAACGTGTATTTCCTTTTCTGGAAGCAGGATGACACATCGTACAGGCTTGTCCTCCTTCGACATACATATAATTGGCATGCCAGCCATGTATTGCTGTAGAAAAATTGTTGTGTTCTTCCTTTCCTTCAGCACCCAAAGCCGGGTCGGCATGGCAACTCTGGCAAAGAACAGGTTTGCCTGCCGCAGCAGATTCATACAAATTTGTTTCATTTAAGCGGTCGTGGACTTTTAGTATATTAATAGCTGTTTCGTCGGCAACACCTGAAACCCCATTTACACGCCAGCCTCCTCCATGGCAGTTGCGGCATCCCATTTCTGTTGAAACCGGTGCCACAGTTTTTGTCGTCATCAATACTTCCCCGGATTCTTTATCTATAGCTTCTACATAAAACAGCGGATAAGGATTAAATGAACCATCGTCGTTGTACGGAACCACAGGAATCATTTCGGCAATAAAACTGTTTCTGTCCTCATTCCAGTCAAATTCCCCCTCAAGACCTTTGCCTCCCAGACCCACATTTTTATCCAGTTTTACACCAAAATAAGATTCGGTGTAATCCCAGAAATCTACATGAGCTGCCGGATTTTCAAATCCTTTCTGCACTCTGTAACGTATTTCGACACCTTCATTGATGATTTCAGGTAATTCCCCACGTTTTATTAATTGTGCTTCCAGTGTATTTGCCGGGGGCAACAGAATAAACCAAGGATCACAATCCGAAATGCAGTGCATCCCCAGGTCATTCCAGGCGAGTAAAACGTATTCATCATTTTTCATGTCGAAAGGAGGAATGTCGTTTTCAACAGGCTCAGGTTCATAATGCGAAAGTTGGCTTACCTTTTCTTTTCCTGCTAATTCTGTAGTTATAAATGCCGACAAAGCTTCCATCTCTCGTTGTGTTCCCACAAATTTCGGCATATAATCCAGAGTCTTTCCCTGCCCGTATAACTGAGAAATCATTCCCATATAAGACAGGTTTTTTGTTTTTTCGATGATATCGTTTTTTACCCCGCCAACAGTATGACAAGCCAGACATTGAATATTAAACAACTCTCGTCCTGCTTCCAACTCATTGTCATTGTTGATTTCTTTTACCGTTGTCCATTTGGCATGCTTTAGCAATCCATCTTTATTGATAGTTTCAATATCACTTTCAATAATAGAAGTGGAATACATATAGCCATAAATTATATAAGGTTTTCTGGCATATTCGCGGATGTACTCAAAACTACTATACCAGCCTAAACCGATTAAAATAAATACAAAAATTAATACCCGTTGAATTATCGGAGTGGTGCGTAAGGAAAAGAAAATTCCAAAAACAAAAATCAACACAGAAGTAACAATAAATGCAGTAACAATAAACTGTGTTTGAGCATTAAGTTGAAAGGTAGTAAAACGCACAGCTTCAGGCACAGTAAAATAATACCAAACAGCACCCAGGGCTATGAGAGGAACGGGATAAAGTAGCCATTTGGTGCAATATCTCAGCATTTGTTTACGTAGTTCTGCATCATTTGAGAAAACAACGGTTACATAACCAAATAATCCCGCAATCATTATGGAAGCTGAAGTACGGAAAAATAATGAAGAGAAATAGCTGGGATTAAAGAATCCTGCCCAGAATCCCTGTGTTTCAAGCCAGTTCCCGGGAGTAAGCATAAAGGAAAGGATTCCGTTTATGATAACCATACTCAGCCAGGCAAAAAGGAAATATAAAAATGCTACCCTAAGCCGGTCTTTTTCCCGCATCTGATCGTGCCGGTAATGATAAATCAAAAGTGCTGTAATTTCGCCAATAAAAAATACCCATTCGATGGCCCACCCAAATACAAAATTATGTATCAGCGATGAAGTAGCTGCCGGATTTGCAAGGGCAATGATAAACCATATTCCAACTCCTGAAACACCTCCAAAAACCATAGTCAGTAAAAGGAAGAACCAAGTATGTTTTCTGACGTAAGCACTAATCAGCGGATTTTTATCACGGACAGCTTTTAAGTCAGTTAACCATAAAAATAAACCGCCACCTACTGCCAAATGGGCAACATAGGCATGAATTGTAGAAATAAAGGCCACCAATGTGCCACTGTTTAAATTGTATAATTCCCATATTGGATAATTCATTATGCAGCCCTCCCTTCTTTATTGTTAAAACCAATTTTCAACATATATGCAATGGCGCCGAGGCCTGCAACAAGAACCACTAGAAACAATATCAGAATCCCGTATTGTGGTGAGATTTTCAATTCACTAAGCTGAAAATTGTCGGAGAGATACATCATTCGTAAATTGTGACGGGTAATTATCATGGCTACAAGCGTAATCAGCAACTGGACAACCGCAGGTTTGAATTTCCCAAGAAATCCGGTTACCAAAGCACCAATTCCGGCCAAAATTCCTAGCATTAAAAAAACAGTTGCCACCAGGTTTTGTCCCATAAACTGAAGGATAAAATCCCTGGGAATAGCAAGCAGATACCAAAATCCCACAACCACCTGAACGGATGTGGCGATTGCAAAAATCTTAAGTGCATCTTTTATTTTTTCATTTTTTTGTTCAGTCTCATCTTTTTTGAAAAAATAAACCACAGCATACAATAAACCTCCAACGGCTACCGAAGCAGTTATAAAGTGCAGATATCTTGGCAGGAATGTGGGATTGGAAACGTTAAGAATTGTTCCGCCCCGATTTTCGAAATATGCCGTCCACAATTCGGGTTGTTCCATCAGCGAGTTGTTATTTACCAGCATAAAACCGACATACAAAATAATCAGTATTGCCGCAAACAATGAGAATTTAGAAAATCCCGGTGAAGAAGCAAATTTTCCTACGTGGATATAAGTACCATAATAAGCCAGGATCAGCAAAGGAATTATGAGGATCCAATATACGGCCATTAAAACGGAGCTTGTGTAAAACAGGTGCCCAAATACTACCTGAAGAAACAACAAAGGTGGTATTGCCATGTTAATTCCAAGGGCTACCATTACAGGTAGTTTTTTAGCAACCGGAAGTTGCCAGTTTATCATGTTTTTTTCGTCCTTACCTGAAATTCTTTTGAATAAAAGAATCAATGCTCCACCCAAAACTGCATTCACAAGAATGATATGAAGCAAAAAAAGCAATTGCTCAAGAACAATAAATATCCAGGAAGGTGCAGGAATTGTATCCGCAACAGGGATAAGTGATTGATACTCCATAATTCATAAATTTTATTTGATTTTAGATTTTTTCAGCATAACAATAGAAATCACAAAAGCCAGGGATAATCCTACCAAAACTCCGATTTCAATCATGTAGTAATAAAAATACTCGTGCATATAAGCTGTTTCCACACTGATAATTAGTATTCTGCGTATGGAAGCAATTATACCGACAATAAAAAAAGGTTCAGCACAAACTGTGTGTTCTTTAATCGAAATTCTAACGGTGGCCAGAATTTCAATAATCATCAAAAGCAATAGGGTTTTGGAGATAATTTCTATAATAACTTTTATCCCGCTTTCACCGTTTGAAAAGTGAAGAATTGTTTTTATTTCGTCGTAAATCAGAAGGATTGCTCCGGTAAATAAAAATAAAATAATTAACAGGTAAATTACTTTTTCACCCAATAAAAGTATGTTGTCGGTTTTTAAATAGGTTTTCATTTATCTGGAATTGTACCTTGCTGTATTTTTGAACATTTGTAATCTTCCAAAATTTCAATATGGATTGAAGGTTGTTCTATAATACTGATTAACAATTCTTTTATTTCTATTTATTTTTTTTGAACTACTAAATTTAGTAAAAAATAATCATTTTAACTTCTACCTTGAAACAGGTTTTTAAACATAAAAGTCCATGATTGATCTGAAGTTTTATTATAAACAAAAGTTTACCACATGGTTTTGCTGGCGATAGGAGAAAGTAACAATTGTTAAAACTATTTATTCATGCTAATAAATTTAGGTAAAGAACATTCCCAAACTTGAAACAGAAAACTTCAAAATTCCTGTTAACTTGTCAATGCATTGTGTATTTTTATGTCCTCACCTAAATCAAATAGAAATGAAATTATTACTTCCATTTATTTTAATTCTTGCGACTTCTTTGTTTTTAACTGCTCAACCTTCGGGAGGGCC
>CAJXZG010000057.1 GCA_913063265.1 uncultured Prolixibacteraceae bacterium
CACACATTGCACCAATTACACTGATAAATTTTGGGATTTTGAAGGCAGGTCTGAAATCAGAACTCGCCCAACTTTCTATGGCACAGGCCAGATTTAAAAATGCGTAAGTGGTAATAAAGAACATTGAAACAATTCGGGCAATTACATCAAGTTGGCCTATTAGAATTCCTGCTTCGGCAATAATAAAGGCAAGTATCAGCGCATTTCGGGGTTCATTGGTCTTGCCGGTTCCTTTTGCAAATATTTTTGGTGCAATTTTATCCATGGCAATGGCTTGCAGTATTCGTGGTGCACCTAAAATGCTGCCTAAAGCAGAAGATAAAGTAGCACCCCAGATTCCAATAATCACCAGCACAGGAACCAATGCTATTTTAAACAAAATCTGGCTATCGTTTTTTAATACTTCCGCATCAACTGTAAAAGCATAAAAGAAAGCCAGTCCGATATAAACCACAAAACCTACCACCACAGCTGCCATGGCTCCTACCGGCAACGATTTTTTTGGATTTTTTAAATCACCCGACATAGAAACACCTGCTTCAAAACCGGTTACAGCCGGAAAGAAAATACCAAATAAAATCATAAACGGAGCGGCATCGGCGAGCGGTTTAAGATGTATTGTGCCTGGAGCAAAATCATGTTTTCCAAAAAATATGGATAAAAGAGAAAGCCCGATTGCAGCCATAATAAAATATTGTGATTTTATGGCCAGGGATGTGCTGATGAATGTCACCGTAGTAACTATCAGTAATATTAGTGTTCCTGTAAGTCGCACCGAGTTGATTGAAGTATCCAGGTTCCAGTATCCCAGAAAACTTTCGGCAAAACCAATAAGGTAAAGGCTTACGCTAAAAGACAGGCCAACAAAAAGTGCATATCCAAGGGTACCGCCAATAGGTAAACCCAGACTGCGTGAAATCATAAAATAGGTACCTCCGGTTTTTACTGTCTTATCAGTTGACAGAGATGCAACACTTAAACTTGTACTGATAGAAATGATATGGGCGATTACAATTATTCCTATGGTGTTTACCAATCCTGCCTGTCCGATAATGGTTGGAAATCTCAAATACATTATCACACCCAGAATGGTTAAAATTGAAGGAGTAAAAACACCACCAAAAGTCCCTAGTTTTCTAGCTTTTGCCATATTAAGGTTAATATTATCTTTTATAAAGATAATTATTTTGACACAATCTTTATATCGCCCGGACTATTTAAATTATGAAATATTCTGGGGTATTTTTCCACCCAATCCTGAGAATTGAAAAGCTTGCAATTTATGTTGTTAATAAGGTTGTGAAGTCTTAGATTTCCTGTTTCCAAATGATTTTTAATAACCGGAATAGCACTTTTGTTAAACATCGACACCAGGGGTTCTTTTCCATTATTATGAATCGGAATAACCGCATCGAATTTAAAAGTATTTTTTGAAAGTTCTTTTATAAAATCCGGTTCAACAAAAGCTGCATCCACACTTAGCACAAAATTCCATTCTGTTTCAGATTTTTCCAAACCTGAATATATCCCGCTTAAGGGGCCACAATTTTTATATACATCGGTAATGGTTGGATAGCCAAACTTTTGATGGGCAGGATTGTCGGAGCTTATCAGGATTTTTTCACAAGTTTTTTGACAGATTTTAATGGCATTTTCCATCAAAGTTGTTTGGTTAAGCTTTAACAGGGCTTTGTCGGTTCCCATTCTTTTGCTTAATCCTCCTGAAAGTATAATTCCCGTAATCTGCATGGTCAAAAATATAAAAGAATAATTTGCGGGAGTAACGATAAATAAAAAAAGCTCCGTAAAAACGGAGCTTTTAGCTGTGATTCATCAATCACATCTTCAAAAAGCGTATAGTTAAAACATGTTGCCTTGAACGTAAATCAAGGACTTGAAGGATCTTTTGAGGACGTCCACTTCCTCAGTACTTTAGTTCCTCTGGTTTTGTGTATATTATGAATTCTTATTTCCAAAATTCACTTTTAAAATCAATCGATCAATGCATCAATGGCAAAATCCGTTTGATTTCCGGTTAATATATTTAAGTCTTTTTGTTATTTGCGTCCTAATGCATTACAAAGAAAATATTATTTTTTGATTGTTGGCAATAAAAATCAAAAAAAATGTAAAAAACATAAGAAAAACTATTTTTATTGTACTTGCTTGCAAATGTTTTGATTCAGAGGTAGTTCCCCTATGATTAGAGATGTAAAGGGGAGTAAGCCTAATTTAGAATCAAAATAAATATGTTTAGTTTCAGCTTAGTTATTTAAAGATAATTACAAAAGCAAGTATATAAAATTCAGTAAAGCAGGAGACAAAAAAAACCGTTTGAAAATCAAACGGTTTTAAAATTGGGTGGATGATGGGATTTGAACCCACGACCTCCGGAACCACAATCCGGCGTTCTAACCAACTGAACTACAACCACCATGTTTTGCGGGTGCAAATATAGTATTTTATTTTATTGAAATTCAAAAAAAACATCAATAAATAAATATTGTAAAAAACCGCCCGATGGCGTAGTTTTGAATTGGCGTGCAGGAAAGAAATAACTTTTATTTCCGCGATTGCAACCCTTGAGATTTTTCGTTGTCGTTAAGATTGAAAGAAAATAAATTGGAAAACTACCGGGAGATACATAAAACAATAATCGAAGCCAGTAAAAAAGGCGACGAACGACAAAAGTACAAGTTGTATCAACTGTACTCTAAAGCAATGTTTAATGTATGCTGGAGGATGATGAATAACAGGGAAGAGGCGGAAGATATGCTTCAGGAAGCATTTACTCAGGCTTTCCTGAAACTGGATACTTTTCGTTACGATTCAAGCTTTGGTGCCTGGTTAAAAAGGATAACAGTGAATACCTGTATAAATGCTATAAATAAGAGAAAAGTGGATCTGACATTAATGGATGAAATGCATCGCTTTGATCAGCCGGAAATACAGGACAATTATGAAGAGGATTTGCAATTAACCGTGGAAGGTGTTTCGAGAGCAATGGAAAAATTGCCTGAAGGCGGGCGAATTGTTTTTTCGCTCTATTTGCTTGAAGGATATGACCATGGAGAGATTGCACAAATTCTGAATATCTCTGAATCGACATCGAAAAGCCAGTTTATGAGGGCAAAACGTAAGGTTGTTGAAATTTTAAAAGAACTAAAAGCTGAGAATTATGAAGACTGACAGGTTGGAAGATTTTATAAAATCAAACCGGGAGGAGTTCGATCTTTACGAACCTTCTGATAAAGTTTGGGAGCAAATATCGAGTTCACAAAAGATAAAGAAAACGATAAAACTGTCAACTTATTTTACAAGGGTGGCAGCGGTGGTTGCTGTGGCAGTAATTCTTTCAGTTGTTGCGCTTAGAATTAATGTTTTTCAGTCCGACAGACTTGCCATTCAAACTGATGATCCTGAATTGATGGAACTGATTGAAGCCGAAGCATATTATGCCGGACGTGTTAACGAAAAAATGATTGAAATACGAAAATGCTATAATACCAACCCCGAAATAAAAGAAGAAGTTGAAATGGATTTAAACGAATTACAGGAAATGTACAATATTTTAAAAATTGATTTAAAGGAAAATGTTTCGAAAAAGACAGTTATTGAGGCGATGATTGAAAACAACCGTTTTCGTTTAAAAATGGTAGATCAGGTGCTTGAACAAATTAATTGTTAAAAGAAAGGATTAAAATGAATCAAATTAAAAACATAGCTTTTGCAGGTTTTATTATTCTGATGTTTCCATTTTTTGCATTTGGTCAGTTTACCGAGACGAAGCATCTTAAAAAACAATTTAAGGTTTCGCCCGAATCGAAAATTGAAATTACCAATAAATATGGCAACATCAGGATAAACACCTGGGAAAAGGATTCGATAATCTTCGACATAAAAATTAAGGTGGAAGAGAAAAAGTTATCAAAACTTGAAAAATCGATGGATGGAATAGATTTTGATTTTATCGAAAGTCAACATTTTATAATAGTACGAACAAAAGTAGGTGAAAACAAAAGTGGGCTTGAAAAGGAGTTTGCCAACTTTAAAGAGTCGATGTTTCAGTCGGGAGGAAATGTAGAAGTAGATTACGAAGTATGGATGCCCGCAACCAACCAGCTTAAAGTAGAGAACAAATTTGGTGATGTTTATATTGATGATTTTTCCGGAGAAATAGAAATAATTCTTTCCAACGGAAACCTCAAAGCTCATGATTTTGAAGGTAAGTCTACCTTTAAACTTAGTTTCTCCGATGCCACAATTAATAGTGTACAGTATGCCAGGATGAATTGTAATTACAGCGATATTTATATGAAAAAAGCGGGTGAAGTTTTACTTACCAGCAAATCTTCGGAATTTGAAATTATAGAAATTGAAAAATTAAATGCCGAAACCCGCCGGGATAAATTCAGAATTCAAATGTTGGATTTTCTGGATTCGAAAGGTAGTTTTTCAAACTACAGAATAAACGAGTTGCACGATAAATTAACGATGACAGCTGAATACGGAGATTTGGATATTGAAAAGGTATCAACTGATTTTAATTCAATTTATATAGAGTCTAAATCAACAGACCTGAATTTAAGTTTTAATGAACAATCCGAGTTTGGTTTTGAGATTACTCATATAAAAAGCGACACCAACTTTGGAAAGAAGATAGCGGTTGACAGCGAAGAAGTATTGGATGAAAAAGAAAAGAAAGTTCAGATTAATGGAAATTTCGGAAACAAAAGTGAAACAAAAAAACTCTTTGTAAATGCCTCAGGAGGAGGGATTAATATCTTTAGTTACTGATGAGTTTAAATTTTTTTATTTTTTTTCTTCACCTTTTGCAACCTTCAAAAAAAACCACTGTCAATACAAATACAGAAAACTAGAAAAAGAAACACTGAAACACATTTTTCCTGAATCAAAAGAGATAATTATAAAGCATTGGCCAGCTTTATCTGTTTTCGATTTCATTTGAAAAATAGAATTCAGAAAGTCATTATTGAAAACAAAACATTTGAAAGAAATGAAAACAATTAAACAATTTTCCATCTACATTTTATTATTCTTATTAGCAACAGGTTGTATCGAACATTTCAATATAAAAGGAAATGGAATTGACGCAACCGAACAAAGAGCTGTAACAGGTTTTAATAAAATTAAATCATCGGGGAGCTTCGATGTTCAGATTATAAAAGGAGATGAAACAGAAGTCTTGATTACAGCTGAAACTAATATTCTGCCTTATATTGAAACAAAAGTATCCAATCAGACTTTATTGATAGATATTCCGGGATTTCATAATGTGAGAAACCGTTTACCAATGAGCGTTTATATTACCATTCCTGAATTGCTTAGTGTTAAACAAAGTGGTTCGGGAGATATTATTACCGATAGTTTTGTTGCTGATGAGGCAGAGTTTTTTGTTTCAGGCTCAGGTTCTATCTCAACAGAAATGATGGCAAAAAGTGTGGAAGCCGGAATATCAGGTTCAGGGTGGATTCTGATTGCCGGAGAAGCCAATCAATCCTATTTGTCTATTAGTGGTTCGGGTAATATTAATTCTTCAGAGTTGACAGTTCAGCGTTGTAATGCTCATATTTCCGGGTCAGGAACAATGCAGGTAAATGCAGAAGAATCTATCTATGCAAGGATATCGGGAAGTGGCAATTTATATTACCATGGAAATCCTGAAATTGAAACCAGCATTTCCGGTTCAGGGAAAGTCCTTCCGAAAAGATAAGCAAGCTAAATTACTTAACCATGAAAAAATTACTACTTCTATTTTTTTTAATCAACTTTAGTACATTATTGTACTCTCAAGAGTTTCGGTATGCTGCAGGAATCCGTGCCGGTTATACAGGCGGAATAGATTTCAGGGCATATGCTGACGAAATAAATTCCTACCGCGTTTTACTCGGATGGCGTGAACGCGGAACACAATTACATATCTTAAAAGAGTTTCACAGACCCGATCTGTTTACTTTTACCGACCGGCTAAATTTTGTATTTGGTTTTGGAATTCATGCAGGATACGAAAGATGGGACCAGAAATATTATCATTATCATTCCAGTTATTATGTTACCCGCACAGGTTTTATTGCCGGGCTTGATGGTTTGGCAAGTTTGGAATATATGTTTGTTTCAGTACCAATTTCTATAGGGATTGATGTTAAGCCATATATCGACTTTTTCGGGAAAGATATTTTTCAATTGCAACCTTTTGATTTTGCTTTTACGGCAAAATATCACTTTTAAATCAGACAATTAATTAATCATTTTATATATAAGTCATGAAAAAAACAGTATTATTTGTTATTCTAATTTTATCAGTTTCACTGATTTATGCACAGGATTCTTACCAAAGCGATGAAGTAAGAACCGTTTTTTCAAGGAACAAATCAAACGGAGGTTATGGTGCCTTTACTATGGCATACTCAAATATCGGCGGTTACGATGCCTTTGTGAGCGGAGGGCGGGGAGCATTTATTTTCGATCATATTTTGGCCATTGGTGCCGGAGGTTATGGATTTGTAAATAACCTTAGCTATAATCATTACCACAGTACACCCGAAAACCGCATGTCGTTGGCCGGAGGTTATGGTGGTTTGTTAATAGAACCAATTGTAGCCGGGAAATCACCGGTACATGTCTCATTTCCAATTTTAATTGGTGGAGGTGGTGTAACGCTTGTCGATATGTATGGCTGGGATTACTGGGGCGATCCACGTCATGGATACGAATATGCCTATGATGCCTTTTTTGTTTTCGAACCGGCAGTTGAGCTTGAGTTTAACCTTGCCAGATGGTTCAGGTTAGCAGCAGCAGTAAGTTATCGTTATACATCCGATATCAATTTATATCGTCCTGATTCAGAATTGACAAATCAATATGGGAAGGATGCTTTGCGTGGATTTAACTACGGACTGACATTTAAATTTGGTAAGTTTTAAACAAAATATTTGATAAAAAAACGGGAATCTTATTCGCAATGAAACAGATTCCCGTTTTTATTTACTAATAATTGACGATTATTTGTATAAATCAATATAATCCTGGTTGTTTAAATAATCAAAACTTTTCTGAACACTAACCAGGGGTTCAAAATTGTAACGTTCAACTTCTACAATTCCATATTCCGCACCTGCTTTTTCACGTTGAGCAAATACTGAAGCAAAATCCATTTTACCGCTTGCGCCCAGTTCTGCTTCGTCTTTAATATGAAATAGTTCAAAACGGCCGGGATATTTTTCGAAATAATCCAATGCATTTTTTCCACCATGATCAATCCAGTATAGGTCTAACTGGAACATCACTTTTGCAGGATCGGTCAATTCAAGCATCCAGTCGTAAACCGGTTTACCTTCAAACTCAGTAGTGTATTCTCTGTCGTGGTTATGGTATCCAAAACGGATTCCGGCAGCATTACATTTTTCACCAACAGCATTAAAATATTCGCAATATAGTTTTAATCCTTCAAGGCTTTCGTAACCAGTTCCGCCCATAAAAGGTTGAACAATCCATTTCACGCCTGCAGCTTTGTGTGCTGCTATACAAACATCCCACCAGGCCATAAGTTCGTCCCATTTTTCTTTCGACTGAATAGCCTGTCCGGTATGTGCACCTAAAAAATCCAAACCATTGCTTTCGCAAAGATTCTTAAATTCTACAGGATCCATCCCGTAAATTTTTCCATCTCCATAACCGGCTGTTTCAACAAATCCGTAACCCATTTCTCCAACGGCAGCCAGAACAGAAGGAACATCTTTTCTGATTGTATCTTTTACCGACCACAATTGAAGTCCGATGTATTTTTCAGCAACCGCACTCTTTTCTTCCGTTGCAGCTTTTTTAGGTGCAGAGTTGCAAGCAACAAATCCTAACAGCATAAACGCTGATAAGCCAGCAACAACTAATTTTTTAAGATTGATTTTTTTCATTCGTTTATAATTTTAAATTTTGGTTTTAAGATTCAATTTTTGTTTTCCAGTCCAAAAATATTCATTCAAATCTGTTTATGAAATAATTTATGTACTTTTTGTTTCATAAACACTGGTTCTTAATGCTTAATATTTAATTTTGCAGCCTCAATTTTCACAGATGAAACGAGCATGAATTTTAACTTGTCAAATTCACAAAAGGGCATGTTTAAATTCATCGCGAGTTACATAAGTTACAGATAATTACACACAATTTAAACTTATGAAAAACAAAGAATTCATAGCATTTGCCTCAGCCCTGGGTGCAGCTTTTTTTTGGAGCTTTTCGTTTATATGGTTTAAAATTGCCTATCTGGGCTATAATCCGGTTACAGTAGTAATTTTCCGTTTGGTTATCTCAGTGGTGCTGATTATGCTTATTGCTTCCTTATTAAAAAGGTTACAAAGGCCTTCGAAAAAAGATTTGGGCCTGTTTGCACTCATGGCATTTTTTGAACCTTTTATTTATTTTCTGGGCGAAAGTTATGGTTTAAAATATGTTTCATCCACTGTGGCAGCAGTTATTGTGGCTACAATTCCGCTTTTTTCTCCAATATTTGCCTGGTACTTTTTTAAAGAGAAAGTAAAAACCATGAACGTGGTAGGACTTGTATTTTCATTTATTGGTGTGGGTTTGGTGGTATTAAACGGTTCTTTACGATTTGATGCTTCACCTCTTGGTGTGGGTTTGGAATTTATCGCGGTGCTGGCAGCTATATCATATTCAGTAATTTTAAGGAAACTGGTTTTTAAATACAATACCATGTCGATAATTGCCTGGCAAAATTTAATTGGTATTATATATTTTCTTCCGGTTTGGCTGATTCTGGATTTTAAGGATTTTGTCAACCGTCCGTTTCATCCCGAGGCCTTCCGTGCAATAGTATTACTGGCAATATTTTCATCGACACTGGCCTTTGTGTTTTTTACCCAAAGTATTCGAAAAATAGGAATTACCCGTTCCAATTCGTTTATCAATTTAATCCCTGTATTTGTTGCTGTCTTATCTTTTTTTATTTTGAATGAAGAAATTAATGCGCAAAAAATTTCAGGGATTTTGGTCGTGGTACTGGGTCTATTTATGGCACAAATTAAACCCAGGAAAAGAAGTAAAAAACAAAAGGGATTTGAAGTACACAATGCCTGAATAGTTTTGTCTCGGATGATATTTGTTAACGATTTACCCCCTGTTTCCGTCAGGCTCCGTTAGTTAACGGACCACTGACTCCAACTGTCCCCCTGAATTCAGGGGGACAGTGGAGGCCGCAACGGGGGGTAATGCAAAATATATGACGAGCAAGAGGAAAATTTGAGAAATTAAAATGGAAAAAGTAAACTATAAATCACCTGAAGAGCTTAAACTGCTTACCGATAAAAACAGGCAGGAAACCAATGCTTTGGTTAAAAGGCTCAAAAAGAAAAAGCCCAAAAACCTCGATGATATGGTTCATGAATTACACGAAGAAGCTTTTTCGGAATTTGATTGTCTCGACTGCGCCAATTGTTGTAAAACGATTGGGCCGCGATTAATCGATAAAGATATTGAGCGCCTGGCCAAACATTTGAAAATGAAAGTTTCCGATTTTATGGAGCAATACATTTTAACCGATGAAGATGGCGACTATATTTTTAACACACACCCATGCCCTTTTTTATTGCCCGATAATTATTGTATGGTTTATGAAAGTCGTCCACGGGCATGCAGAGAATACCCGCATACCGATAGAAAACGTTTTTACCAGATACTTCCCCTTTCTTTTAAAAACTGCGAAACCTGCCCGGTGGTTTATGATATTTTTGAGGAATTGAAAAAGAGGGATTGGTAACTTCAGTTAGTCTTATAAAAGTATTTTAAATCTTTCAATACTCCCCAACTTGATGTCACAATTTTTGATTTCAAGATTTCAAATTCTTTTGGGATAATTTGAACATAAGTATTTTAGTAATCAGAAAATTTACATGGGGCTAATACTAACCGGTCCCATTAATCCCGCATCCCGAATCTCCCATTCCGAGGCATCAAATGTCTGATAATCGATATTTACAAAATTAATGTCGTAAAACCTTCGCCATTCTACTTCCCGTTGGTCCAAATCGCGGATTCGGTTGGCGGCAATGTTGGTTACTTCTATCTGCAGTAAATTGGAGCCTTTTTGCAGGTTATCAACAAATACCTTAAACGATAGGCCTAATAAAGTGCCATAATCTTTTCCGTTTACATAAACACGGGCACAATCGAGTACCTTGCCTAAATCGATAAAACCGGCTGAAGCTCCGTCCCAGTTAAAATTAAGCGAATAGCGTGCCGTGCCTGCAAAACTTTTTGTTTCCGGATCATCCACATTGGTCCACGATTGAAGTTTTTCCATTTCAAAATTTCCGGGGTAAACCGGACCACCTTCCACAAACTCTACTTTCCATGTTTCATTAATAGAAATAGTTTGTTTTTCTTCATAATAAAGATGAGGTTTTGCATTTGCTTTTTTCCCGGAAGCCCTGATAAATAGTATTTCTTCAGGATGCAACTGGATTCTGATTTTGTTTCCCTGCTTTCCCGCAAGCGAAATATCACCGGTCATAGGATTCATAAAAACACAGGATTTATCGTCCGCATTTAAAGTAATCCATTCATCTTTCATTTTTTGACTCATATTGAATACCAGATAACAGTCATCACCCTTCCAGTTCATTTTCAAAAAATGAAATCCTTTTTCCG
This sequence comes from uncultured Prolixibacteraceae bacterium, assembly GCA_913063265.1. Taxonomy (GTDB): domain Bacteria; phylum Bacteroidota; class Bacteroidia; order Bacteroidales; family Prolixibacteraceae; genus Draconibacterium. The sequence continues at coordinate 10,687 of CAJXZG010000057.1, forward strand.
ATAAATCTGATTCACCGTAAACTCCTTTTTGTTTGAGTATTTTTAATGTTTCACCTCCATTGTCAGAATTAATATCCTTTTTCAGGTTGGAAAGAATTTGTTTTCTTTTTTCAAGTTCAAACATTCCGGGAACACTTTCGGGAAGGTTTTGGTCAAAAATAACCAAGGCATTTTCCTCTGTAATTCCAACCAGTTTTTCCATGGTTTCAACCGGAATATAACCGGTTTGAGGAATAACAATCGCTTTGTAAACTGAATTGCCTTCTGTTACAATTTTTCCATTTTCCAGTTTGATATTTTGGATTTGTTTATCAGAAACATAATCAAAAGTGTAACCTGCTGCCATTAATTTTTCTGAGAGTTCAGAAATCGGATGCGAAGTAAACCAGCCGGCGTCTTTATTTACCCCAAGATGATTAAATATTTTTCCTTCACTGGCTGTCACATCAAAATAAGGCCAGTAAATTAATAAATCGGCTTGGGGTGTTGCTTCCTGTAAAACGGACTGGGTTCGTTCGATATACTTAAACAAGGCTGGCATTTCCCTCCAAATCGGATTTCGGTTGTTTAACTGGGTAGAGGCATAAAACAGCCAGCCTGGCCATTGGGCATCAGCCGGAGAATAGCAGGTGCCATGAAAAAATATGTGGTTTACACCGGCCAGGAAAAAACGGTTGGTGGCTTTTACAAGTTCTGTTGGAGTTACAGTCCAGTGCTCATCGAGCCAGGTATAACTTTCTGATGAAACCAGTTTTTGCCCCTTAACATGTGCTGCCGAAGAAGCAAATTTGTTGACAAAAATATCAGGTGATCCCTGGTTTAGACGCTGAAAAATTTCAGTTTCCGGAATATCGCAGGCAGCATACAAATCGAGAATATTTCCGGGTGAACCGTGCGCCTGGTTGCGATTCAGACTTTGATGCCCGTTTGCCCATTCTGTCATTGGTTGAATAAACGATTCAAGAACCAAATCAGATAAAGTCTGACGGTAATCTGATTTAACGCGGGCAATAAGTTCTGCATCTCTGCATTCAGAATCAAGGGCATGAAGATATTTTTCCAGTTTATAACCACGCCGGGTTTCAAACTGGCTTAAAAAATCAGTGGTAAAATCTCCGGTATATTCAAACGAATCGTGGAAAAAACAACGAATTTTTCCGTTTTCGATCCCCAGTCTTTTCCAAAATTCTTTCAAATACCAAATGGTAATATCCTCGTTAAAAGTATCGATGGCCCAACCTTCACCTCCATTCGCCGGACGTTTTACTTTATCCCTGCTTTTAATCCGTAAAGCCACAAATATCGTCCCGTTGGTTTTGGCTAAAAAAGGCTTGTCAATTTCTAAAACTTCAGCTAATCCATTCTCCGGTAGAAATGTTGCACATGCTGCATCCTGATAATCTTTTAAAATGTTGATTTTATCTCCTGATTTCAGTTTTCTTTTTTCGATTTTGATGTTCCACAAACCCTTTTCGCGCGGAACAAAAGGACCGCCGTTGCGCCATCCACTTCCGGCAGGTAAATCAACTCCCAGTCCTAAACGACTGGCTTCTTCAGCGGTGTAATTGATAATTGTGTTAAACTGCGGTGACAAAAATTCTATAGTACGATCTTCTTCTCCTTTTACTCCATAAATAGGGGTGATTTCAACACCTCCAATACCCATTTGAGCAAACTCTGTCAACTCACGTGATAAATTTTCCTTATCAACTCCATTGTTCATCCACCACCACCGGGTCCATGGTTTAGATGTTTGGGTGGCTTCAGGCCAATTGGTTTCAACATGAGAACAGGAAATCCCCAAAAGCAAAAGAAGTAAAAAGTACCAACTCAATTTCATATAAAGCCTAAATTTTTTGTTCGTATTAGTATTTATCTAAACAGTATTAATAGTTCAAGAATTTTATTCCCTTCAACAAATTTCTCTTTATTGTTTTCTGATTAATCCATGGATTCCGGTTTAAACAATTCAAAATCTGTCATTAAACCATAATCGAGCAAATCGTATTCTTCACCCGGAGGCTGAACCTCTGGAGCAAATTTAAAACTCCAGGGTGTTACTATGCCTCTGCGGCTTACATTGTGGTGTGGCCCTAAAATATTCTTGTTGCTTCCGTTAACCACAACTTCAATTTTATGTGTTCCATTGGTTAAAAATGTTGTAAATTCATTGGGTTCGGTCTGAATTATTCCGGCGTGTTTCCCATCAATATTAACTTCTGCAACAGTTCCTTTCCAATCGGGTAATTTGATGATGTAATTGGATTCAGATTCAACAGTAATATCTTTTGAATACGAAACCGTGTGTCCATAGAAAGGCATTCCCTGTTCTTTCCACGGACCAAAATCCAATTTGTTATTTTTTGTTATTTTCCATCCTTTTTCCACAGACTTAAGACTGAAATTGCCAAGAATATAAATGGGCTCCAGTTCACAAAAAACAGAAAACGGAGAAGCATTTATTTCAACTTCATTTCTTCCTGTTTGTAAATAATCTCCAATTTCAAACACATGAAAATCGGGATCAAGCCAGCGTCTCCATTCGTGAGGATTTACAATTTTACCGTTTATTTTTACCGTATAAAGTTGTGCCCTTTCCACCACCATTTGTATACTGTCGGTCTGAAATTCTTTGTCAATATAAAATGGGTAAACTACTTTAAAACCTGTACCGGGCCCAAAATTGTCGGCATCTACAAGTTCGGTTTTAAACTGACTTGAAGATACCCATGGATTATCAGGATAACCATGTTTTTGCCAGATATGATTTGCTGCTGAATAATAATACATAGGTTCCTTCCTGAATTTTCCCATGGTAAGTTCCACATAATCCAGCGTTAATACATTGGATTCAGGTATTTTGATTTTAGAAACATCAGCTTTTATCGATTCACGTTTTGTCGTTTTTTCTGTTTTGCTTTCCCCCTTATCATCGGAAATATAAAATAACTGACTACCCGCAGGATGAAGTGTAACTTTAAGTTCAACCATTCCTCCTTTGTTTTTAAAACTTGCAAGCTTAGCTTCTCCTGCAAATAAATCCAGATTAATTGCTGATTTGCCTTTTAATCTTACTGTAAACTCCGAAGTCTCGTTTTTATCGAAATTGGTTAAAAATAGAAGTTGACCATTTTCAAATTCACGACGGTGGTGAAAAATATTTCCTTTAATATGCTCCGGATTTTCAAATTCAATGTTTTTGTTTTTTGCCAATTCTGAAAAGACTTTTTCACTTGAGAGGTCAAGAATGTACCAGTTATTATTTTTTTGTAAATCATCATATGACTGTTTGTTTCCATCAACAAATTGCATTTCATTGTTGATTTGTAATACCTTTCCACCTTTGGAAACAAATTCATTTAAAAGATTATAGGTCGTTTTATCCAGATTTTCTGTGCCGGGTGGGAGTATAACAAGATCGTACGCCGCTTTATTGATAATAAATTTCTTTCCTTCTATTTTTCCATGATTTTTAATAATATTTTCGCATCCCAAATCATATTCAACCTGGTATTTTTCAAGATTCACTAAAAATGGTTCAAATTGATTTTTGACTTTATACATCTCAGGATTTTCCCTGTCAACCGGATTGTAATACATCCAGGCCGTTGTTGTCGGTTCAATTACCAATATTTTATTTCGTTGAAAACCTGAAGAAAGTGCCAGAGAGAGGCGTGCAAAATAGTCGGTGTGATAACGAAAAACACCCCAGTAAGGAGAATGCGTTCCAAAGGATTGAGGAAAATCATGTTTGCGATCGCCTGCCAAAGAAATATAAGAAAGGTGCTGATTCATAAAATTTACACCTAGTACATATTCCCAGTCTCCCAGTCGTTTCATGTCTTCAAAAGTAAGTTCCCAGCCGGCAGCACCATAAGTTTCGCTCAATGTTCTGTGTCTTTCAAACTGGTTGGCCACCGACGAAAGTTCTTTTACATTTCGAATGTTTCCAAATTGATCCGGCCTTTCATTTTCCGCATTAAAAAGCATGTCTATTCCGGGCTGCTGGTGCCAGGCATACATGGCCATATTATCGGGGCCTTCCTTCGGGCTTGGCCATCCATGTTCCCAGTAATGTCCGGTCCACAAAAGATTTTTTTCTTCTGTGTAAGCATACCAGGGTTTGGCCCAGCGATCGATAAAAAGTTGCAAAATAGTTGACTGAAAGTTATGACGAATTTTTTTGTAATCACCGGTTTCTTCAATCAAAGACATGATATGGGGCTGCAGTTTATACCCCCAGTGTTTTTCAAACTGTTCGTATAAATCGGGAGTGTATCTGATGGGGCCTGCCCTTCGGGTATTAGTATTGGGTTCATCTGTAAATACACCCGGGACTCTTTTACCAAATTCATGACCTATTGATTTTTCATAACCGGGCATTGTAATTTCTATAAATTTTTCAGTTACCCCCGGTTTTAACAAATCGATATAAGAGTAACCACCAAACCATTTCGAGCTTTCATAATCGTTTAAATCAAGTAAGCAGTACTCTCCTGTTTTCCCTTTCTCTTTTTCAAAATCTGAAGTGATATCAATCCATGAATCCTTTTCTTTTTTAAAAATATGAATAACCCTTTCTAAATTTTCCGGAATGATTAGTTTATCAACAAAGTGTGCTTGTAAAGCCACTCCTTCACTATTTGATTCAGGCATTTGAGCCGGAACATGTCCACCTGCAAATCCGCTGGGGAACGAGTTTTCGTCGTAAATCCAAAGGTTTAGGTCAAGTTCTTCTGCCTTTTTTAAAGCGTATTCAACCAGATTAAACCACTCTTCACTCAAATATTCAGTTATCATTCCGTAACGAGGATGCAGGAATACTCCTCCAAATCCTTTTTCTCTATATTCAGTAAGTGTACGGTCGATATCTTCTTTTGAAACATCGTTATTCCAGACCCAAAAAGGAGCTGTTCTGTAATCTGCAGGAGGATTATTGAAATTTTCTATAAGCTGCTCATAATACTCAATTCGTACACCCGGTTGTACTTTCGGTATCTCAGTTTCTTTTTTACATGAAAATAAAGTAAGAATAATAAGGATTTGAATAAGGTTCTTCATCTTTTTTAAATTGGTCGTTGGATTTCAAAAATAGTGAATTGAAACGGGAATAAATAGTTTATGGCATTATGGATTTTAGTTTTATATGATATTCCCTTCAATTCACTATTGATACTTTTGAAGAAATAGAAAACTATGTTAATTTTAAATAGTTAAATCCTTTAAATTGAACATTATGGGTTATATGGGATTTGGAATGCAACGCTGGATTACCACTTATAAACCAAAGCCATGGTTTGGAAGAAGAAAAAGGCCGGGCTCCGAATTCTCCGCTGAATTTTCTGATCGGGAGTTTACAGAAACATTTCACCTGGAGAAAAACAGTCTTGAAAATCTCAGAAAGAAAAAACCTACAAAAAAATACCTGAATACGCTTCGCTCAAGGATGAAGAAAGAAGACCGAAAGAAGATGATTTTAGCTTCGATAATTATTTTTCTGATTGTTTTGCTTTTTGTTGTAGCCATAATATATATTGAAAATAAATTTGATTTGTTTTAATACTTTCTGCTTATAATATTTAAATATCTTTGGCGTTTTAGTGAAAATGGTTTTGTTCGAATGAAGCAGAAATATTACCTCTTACTTTTTTTTAGTTTAACAATGTTTGCCGCAAAAGCACAGATTGGTGGTGAGTTTACCTATCAGTTTCTGGAGTTGACCAACTCTGCACGAATTGCAGCCCTGGGAGGCAGTCAAAGTGCATTATCGGACAGCACAGATTTAAATTTACCCTATCATAATCCGGCATCACTTCATCAATCGATGGAGAAAAGAGTTTTGGTAAACTATGTAAATTACCTTTCTGATATCAATTATGGCTATGCTTCTTATGCAAAATCTTTTGATAATATTGGGAATTTTGCCCTGGGCATGCACTATATCAATTATGGTGAATTTAAAGAAGCAACAGAGGAAGGCAACCTGACAGGAAACAATTTTAAAGCTGCTGAATATTCATTTCATATTATTTATTCAAACAGTTATAAAAGATTGAAATACGGAGCAACACTAAAACCCATTCTTTCCTCTTTTGAGAGTTACCAGTCCTTTGGTATTGCAGCCGACCTGGGTGTTAGTTTTGCCAGTAAGGATAAATATACAAATGTTTCGCTGGTTGGACGAAATATAGGTTCGCAGATTACAACCTACTATAACAGTGGGGAGTACGAACAAATTCCATTTAATCTGCAAGCCGGGATAACACGCAGGTTAAAACATGCACCCATAAATCTTGCTTTAAACATGCAGTATTTAAATCGTTGGGATTTGGGTAATCCTGAGCCCGGTGAAAATGATGACGAAAATGAATTTTATCCAAAAGAAGAAAGTTTTGGAAAACAAATCATGCGTCATATGGTTTTGGGTGTCGAAATTTTGCCCTCGGAAAATTTTATACTCAGAGTGGGTTACAATTATCAACGCAGGCAGGAACTCAAATTTAATGACAGAGCAGGGCTGGTTGGAATATCAGGAGGCTTTGGAGTAAAAATCAAACGATTTCATTTGGATTATGCCATTTCTCAATATCATCTTGCAGGAACATCAAACCTGTTTTCTCTAACAATTAACCTGAACAATACTTTCTGATTTTTGCTTTAGGAAAAAGACGAAAGTGTCTGATTTGAAAAATCCTTTATCTTTGTTACGGTTTAATTCAATTTGAATATCGATTTGAGTATTGAAAGCATTATAACATTGAATTCAACTCAAATCAAAAGAATACTAATGACAGCTAAAAAAATAATTGTAGCCATCGACGGACATTCATCGTGCGGGAAAAGTACGATGGCAAAATCTTTAGCCCAGGAATTGGGATATGTATATATCGACAGTGGTGCGATGTATCGGGTAGTAACATTGTATGCCTTAAGAAAAGGGCTTATCAATAATGGCAAACCCGATGTTGAGAAAGTGATAGGAGAATTGGGAAACATAAGAATTACTTTCCAGTGGGATGAAAAAACAGGAAGAAATACAACTTTTTTGAATAAGGAAAATGTAGAAGACGAAATTCGTCAACTGGAGGTTTCACAAAATGTTAGCCCTATTAGTACCATAGCCGAAGTGCGACATGAAATGGTTCGTCAGCAACGCGAAAATGGTAAAAATAAGGGAATTGTTATGGATGGGCGCGATATCGGGACAGTGGTTTTTCCTGATGCTGAATTAAAAATATTTATGACGGCATCACCTGAAATCAGGGCGCAAAGGCGTTATGACGAGTTAAAAGAAAAGGGCCTCGACGTTGATTTTAAGGAGATCTTAAAAAACGTTGAGGGACGGGATAAAATTGATTCGACAAGAGCAGTTAGTCCTTTGAAAAAGGCAAAAGATGCACTTGTGCTGGATAACAGCCATTTAACACGGGAGGAACAGTTAAACTGGACATTAGAAAAAGTTAAAGAAAGAACGGAACAATTATGATAGTGGAGATTGATAAAAGGTCGGGATTTTGTTTTGGGGTGATTAACGCTATTCGTGCGGCTGAAAGTGAATTAAAAGATGCTGATTATTTATATTGTTTGGGTGATATTGTTCACAACGGAAAAGAAGTGGAACGCCTTGAAAAAATGGGATTAAAATCCATATCAAAAGACGAGTATTTTACTTTAAAAGATTGTAAGGTGCTAATTCGTGCACATGGCGAACCCCCTGAAACTTATGAATACGCAGAAAAAAATAATATTGAGTTGATTGATGCCACCTGTCCGGTGGTGCTAACCTTGCAGGAAAAAGTTAAACGTTCATACGAATCTAAAGTCGATCATCAGGGGCAGGTAGTAATTTTTGGGAAAAAAGGACATGCTGAAATAGAAGGATTAAACGGACAAACCGATCATAATGCCATAATTATTGAAAGTATGGCAGATGTGGATAAAGTAGACACATCGCGTCCCGTATCGCTTTATTCGCAAACCACAAAACGGATTGAAGATTTTAACGGAATTGCTGGATTGATAAAAAACAAAATGCAACCCGAAGTTCCCATCGAAATAAAAGATACCATTTGCCGACAGGTTTCTAACCGGGTACCAAACCTTAAAAAGTTTGCAAAAGAGTATGAATTAATTCTTTTTGTTGCAGGGAAAAAAAGTTCAAACGGACAATATTTATTTAGTATCTGTAAAGAGGAAAATCCAAATTCCTTTATTATTTCCGAAACAGGAGAAATCGACAAAAGCTGGTTCGAAGGCATAAGTTCTGTTGGAATAAGTGGTGCGACTTCTACTCCAAACTGGCTGATGGAAGAGGTGGCAACCTGGATAAAAACTTCATTTGAATAAATACATAAACTACTTAAAAAGTCCGGGCTCAAATTGTTTTATTTGAACTACTTTTACAACAATATTTAATCATTTTCGATGCCGGAACTTTTTGCACAGGTCATTTTACCGCTTTCGCTTCACGATTCTTTTACCTATCGTGTTCCCCTTGAGATGCATTCCGAAATCAAACCCGGGCAAAGGGTAATTGTACAATTTGGTGCTAAAAAATTGTATGCTGCCCTCGTGGTGTCTTTAAGCAAAATCAAACCGGAAAATATAGAAGTTAAAGAGGTTCAACAAATACTGGATGAAGAGCCGGTTGTATATGAAAAGAATTTCGTGTTATGGAACTGGATTGCCAAATATTACTGTTGTACTTTGGGTGATGTTTTCAGGGCGGCACTACCAACCGGATTAAAACTGGAAAGTAAATCGAAGGTTTTCCCTACCGGAATCGATGATGAAAAAATCCTTTCTGAAAAAGAATATGCCATTTTAAATCAAATTGAAAAAGAGGCAACATTTTTGGACCAACTTCAAAAAGAATTGGGACGACATTTTTCTTACACAGCTCTAAAATCTTTATTAGCCCGGAATTTAATTTATGTTGAAGAAAAAGTGGGGGCCAAATACAAACCGAAAACCGAAACTTTGGTTCGCCTTCATCCTTCAATTCAATCAGAAGAAATTCTTAACAGAAGAATAGAGGAAATCAAAAGAGCAAAAAAGCAGGTGGCTTTGTTATTTCATTTTTGTCAAATTACTAATGCTTTTGAAAAAGAATCAAAACTAAATATCAAAAAGAAAGAACTTTTTGAGGGGACCAATTTCAGCTCAACGCTTTTGAAAGAGTTAGGTAAAAAAAATATCCTCATTCAGTTTGAAAAACGGGTTTCAAGAATTGAACAGGAAGCGATCACCCAGGTGGATATTAACCTGTTGAATGAGTACCAGGAGGAAGCTTTAAAACAGATTAAAACAGCATTCGAAAGCAAACAGGTAACTTTGATTCACGGTATTACTGCCAGCGGCAAAACCGAAATCTACATACATTTAATCGATGAAATAATTAAAACCGGGAAACAGGCACTTTATCTGGTTCCTGAAATTGCGTTGACCACGCAAATTGTTAAACGCCTGAAAAATGTTTTTGGTGAAAAAGTCGGGATATATCATTCTAAACTAAACAGCCAGGAAAGGGTTGAAATCTGGGAGAAAGTGCTACAGTTTAAAAACAATCCTGAAAAAGCTTACCAGGTTGTGTTAGGTGCAAGGTCTGCTGTGTTTTTACCTTTTTCTGAATTGGGAGTTATAATTGTAGATGAGGAACACGAAAACTCATTTAAACAATTCGATCCTGCACCGCGGTACAATGCCCGTGATATGGCTGTTGTGCTTGGCTTTCAGTATAATGCAAAAGTTTTGCTTGGCTCTGCAACGCCTTCTTTCGAGAGCTACTTCAATGCAATAAAAGGAAAATACGCTCTGGTAAACTTATTCAAAAGGCACAGTCAGATGGAGTTGCCTGAAGTTGTAATTGCCGATGTTAAAAGAGCCTACAAAAAGAAACAAATGCGCTCGCTACTTACACCTGAATTGTATAAAGAAATTGAAAGAGCACTTGAAAATAACGAGCAGGTAATTCTTTTTCAAAACAGGCGGGGATATTCTCCTTTTGTTGAATGTTTTACTTGCGGATGGATTCCTACCTGCAAAAATTGCGATGTGAGCTTAACCTATCATAAGTTTAAAAGAAGATTAAGTTGCCATTATTGTGGTTTTAGTCAGGCCTTGCACGATACCTGCGATAATTGTGGGTCACCTGAAGTAAAAACCCGCGGTTTTGGCACTGAAAAAATTGAAGATGAAATCAAATCGATTTTTAGAAATGCTCGAATTGCCCGTATGGATTTAGATACCACGCAAAACAAACATGCTTTCGAAAAAATTGTAAACAATCTCGAAAATCGCAAAACGGATATTCTGATTGGAACACAAATGGTAACGAAAGGGCTCGATTTTGAGCATGTTAGCGTAGTGGGTATTCTTAATGCAGACAATTTGATCAATTTCCCTGATTTCAGAGCACACGAACGGGCATATCAATTGATTTCACAGGTAAGCGGGAGAGCAGGGCGTAAACATAAACGTGGCAAAGTAATCATCCAAACTTCACAACCCGACCATTACATTATCAATTATTTGATTCATCAGAATTATAATGAATTTATAAAAGTTCAACTCGAAGAAAGAGGACTATTTAAATATCCCCCAATATTCAGATTGATAAAAATTTCAGTAAAACATAAAAACAGTTCAACCGTAAATCGTGCAGCTGCAATGCTGGCGGGGGAAATAAGAAAAAATAAATCGCTTTTGGTTTTGGGCCCCGAGTTTCCGTTGATTGCAAGAATTCAGCTTTGGTATCAAAAAGAAATCTGGGTAAAAACTGACAGGAAAATCAATTTCGATGGTGTAAAAACATTTATCAAAGAAGCGGTACAGTACACAAAACAGTTGCCTCACAACAGCAATTGTATTATCAATATAGATGTTGACCCTGCATAAGCTGATAATAATTTTTCATCGAGTCTGTGACTTATGCATGTTTTTTCTACCATTTATTTTATAGTTTTGTGGCATTAATCCGGAAATATGGACTTTACTGAAATTAACCAGATTTTTGAGCGGTTTAAACAAATGCATGTAATTGTAATCGGCGATGCCATGGTTGACAGTTACTTGTGGGGTAAGGTTGATCGTGTTTCACCGGAAGCACCAGTTCCTATTGTTTCTGTATTAAAACACGAAAATCGCCTTGGCGGTGCCGGAAATGTTTCGTTAAATATTAAAGCACTGGGAGCAACTCCTTATCTTTTTTCGATTATTGGCAAAGACGATAAAGGCAGAAAATTCAAACGATTATTGCAAAAGGAGAAGTTGCCCAACGAAGGAATTTTTGAAGACCCTGAAAGATTAACAACGGTAAAAAGCAGGATTATAAGCAAGGGGCAGCATATTGCCAGGGTAGATGAAGAATCCGCCGAATACATCAATACTGAGATGGAAAACACCATCGTCTCAGGTGTTGAAAATCTTTTAAACAGAAGAAAGATTGATGTAATTGTTTTTGTCGATTATGATAAAGGGGTGATTACACCGACACTGTTTGATAAAATCAGTAAGATGGCAATTGCCAAAGGTATTCCCACAGCTGTGGATCCCAAAAAACGCAACTTTGAGCATTTTAAAAATGTTACCTTATTCAAACCAAATTTTAAAGAATTTGTGGACGGCATTGGTATGCAGGTTGATAAAGGTGATTTTAATACCATAAAAAAAGTTGCCAAAACTTTAAAACAAAACCAAAATTACAAACTTATATTTATTACGCTTTCTGAATTGGGTGTATTGATTAGCAACGGTGTTGAAGAGCAACATTATCCGGCAATTATTCGTGATATTGCTGATGTTTCGGGTGCAGGTGATACTGTCGTAGCTGTAGCAAGCCTGGCAATGGCTGCCAAATTAAGTCAGAAAATTATGGCATTTATCTCGAACCTCGCGGGTGGCCTGGTTTGCGAAAAAGTTGGCGTTGTTCCTATTAACAAGGAACAATTGATGAGGGAAATGTATTTGCAAAATATTTAATTATAATTCGCCTGATTAACAGCTGTTTAAAAGTTTTTAGGCAGTCGGATTAAAAATTTAATATTAGGGTTATCCGATTTTGTTAACTTTGAACCCGTTCAGAAAAAATTAAGATAATTTAGATGGGAAAGATAATTTCGTTAGCAAACCAAAAGGGTGGCGTAGGCAAAACAACAACAACCATTAATCTTGCAGCCAGCCTTGCCGTTTTGGAGCAAAAAGTTTTAATCATTGATGCAGATCCGCAGGCTAATGCTACCTCGGGTTTGGGATTCGATTTAAAAAATATTCAGTCGAGTATTTACGAATGTATTGTAGATGAGATAGATGCGGAAAAAGTAATCTTGAAAACACCAATTGAAAATCTGGACATTATCCCGTCTCATATCGATTTGGTGGGAGCCGAGATCGAAATGCTGAATCTACCCAACCGGGAAAAGGTGTTAAAAAATTCGATTGAACACCTGAAAGACAGTTACGATTTTATTTTTATCGACTGTTCACCATCCTTGGGTTTAATTACCTTAAATGCATTAACAGCATCTGACTCAATAATTATTCCGGTACAATGTGAATATTTTGCACTTGAAGGTCTGGGTAAACTTTTAAATACAATTAAAATTATTCAGAGTCGTTTAAATAAAAAACTGGAGATTGAAGGATTTCTTCTTACGATGTTTGATGGAAGGCTAAATTTATCGAACCAGGTTTATGAAGAAGTAAAGCGCCATTTCCAGGAAATGGTTTTTGAAACTGTGATTCAGCGAAACGTAAAGCTTGGGGAAGCACCAAGTTATGGAAAACCTGTAATTTTGTACGATGCAAGTTCAAAAGGAGCAATCAACCATATGAATCTGGCACGCGAAATTTTACAGCGAAATAAGATGACCCAACTGGGTAAGGAAAGTAATATTGTTATCAATTAATTTTTACAAAGGTGAAGAGAAACGTACTTGGAAGAGGACTTGGAGCACTAATGGATGATGCTGATAAATTACAGCCCGGTGCAGGAATTAACGAAATCGAATTATCGAAAATTGAAGCAAATCCATTTCAGCCAAGAACAAAATTTGATGAGGAATCACTTAAAGAATTATCTGCATCGATTAAAGAAATTGGGCTGATTCAACCAATTACTTTACGAAAGGTTGACGACGATAAGTACCAGATTATAGCGGGTGAGCGACGGTTTAGAGCTTCTCAAATGGCAGGACTTGAAACCATTCCGGCTTATGTGAGAAAGGCAAAAGACGATGGAATGCTCGAAATGGCACTGGTTGAAAATATTCAACGCGAAGACCTGGATGCCATAGAAATTGCACTTAGTTATCAAAGATTGCTTGAAGAATTAGAGTTTACCCAGGAAGAATTAAGTTCCAGAGTAGGTAAAAAAAGAAGTACAATAGCCAACTACCTGCGTTTATTAAAGCTACCGGCAGTTATTCAAAAAGGATTGATTGAAAAACAAATTTCAATGGGCCATGCCCGGGCAATTATTAACATTGAAGATTCAGATTCGCAAACACTGATTTACAACCAGATAATTAAAATGGGGTTATCAGTGCGCAGGGTAGAGGAGTTGGTTCGTAATCTTAATTCTGCTGATGCAAAAGTCAGTTCAGCAGATTCAAAACAAAAATTTCCAAAGGAATATAAAGATTTGAAAAAGCAACTCGATAAAATATTCAGGTCCAAAGTAGATTTTCTGATGAATAGCCGTGGGAAAGGGAAAATTGTAATTCCTTTTAAATCTGCGGCAGATTTGGAAAGAATAGTTAAAATAATTGAAAATCAGAAGTAATATGATTTTCTCACACTTATTATAATTGTAAAATTCTATTTTTGCGCAAAAATCATAAGTGTGCTTTCATTTCGGAATATAATATTAATAGCATTTGTTTTAGTTTCAGCTAACCTTTTTGGTCAGGATTTGCAAATTGATTCAACCAATGTTATTGAAGTGCCTGAAGATGCTGAATATGTTCATTCACCCAGGAAAGCAGTAATTTATTCTGCGGTGCTTCCCGGCCTTGGTCAGGTCTACAACAAAAAATGGTGGAAAGTGCCGATTATTTATGCAGGATTTGGTACCATCGGATATTTTATTGGATGGAATAATGGCTTTTATAGTACATACAAGCAGGCATACAGCGACTTAACTGACGGGGATGACAGCACCAACTCATACCTCGATCTGGATGCTGCAAAATATTACGACTTGGACAATCCTACTGATTATGAGAATTTTAAGTCGGGATTGACCAAGCAATCAGACTATTACAGAAGAAACCGCGATTTATTAATAATTAGTATTGTAGGATTTTATGGTTTAAATATAATTGATGCCAGTGTTGATGCGCATCTTTTTGATTTCGATATCAGTGAGGATCTTACGATGAACTGGCAGCCCGCGATGCAAAGTGTTAATAAACAATTGGTTTATGGAGCTAACTTTACTTTTAACTTTTAGAATTTTATGAAGATTTTAATATTGCCTTTTATTTTTTTGTTGTTTGTTTCAGTTTCAGTTCTTGCCCAGGACACGATACCAAATGAAGAAACTGTTACTGATACATTAGATCTCGTTGTTGCAGATTCAATAACTCTCACTGATACACTGGGAAACACTAAGCCGGTAATCGATGAAGATTTAAGTGAAATGTTTTCTGAAAAAATTGACAGTGCAAGCAATAACTGGTTTACAAAAAATGCTTTTCCCAATGATTCTCTTGAAGTTTCATTATTAGATATTTACCCAACAAATTTACCCGATTCGGTTTATATTCAGCGCCTTGAAGAAATTGAACAGGTAATAGATATGTCGTACAATAAAACGGTAAAAAGTTTTATAAAAATGTACACCGAAAAACGAAGAGATTTGGTTGAAAGGATGATCGGAATGTCAGACTACTATTTTCCGATGTTTGAAGAAGCGTTAGACAGGCATGAATTACCTCTTGAACTAAAATACCTTCCTATTGTTGAGTCGGCCTTAAATCCCAAAGCACGTTCACGGGTTGGGGCAATGGGATTGTGGCAATTTATGTATGGAACAGGAAAACAATTAAAACTTGAAATTACCAGTTTTGTTGATGAACGCAGGGATCCGATAAAGTCGACAGAGGCTGCAGCAGAATATTTAAAAACGCTTTACGACATGTACCACGACTGGCACCTGGCAATTGCAGCATACAATTGCGGCCCGGGAAATGTAAACCGTGCCATCCGACGCTCGGGGGGTAAAACAAATTACTGGGAAATTTATTATCGTTTGCCTCGCGAAACACGTGGTTATGTGCCACTTTTTATTGCAGCTTCGTATGTAATGAATTATTACGAAGAGCATAATATGACTCCCCAAATACCATCTATGCCAATTGATGTGGATACTTTGATGATAAATCAGTATTTACATTTCGACCAGGTGGCAACCATTTTAAATTTTGACAAGGAGCATTTGGAAGCATTAAATCCGATGTATCGGAGAGGCGTAATTCCCGCAACTGCAAAAAAATCTTATGCTTTGGTTTTACCTACCGATAAAGCTTTTGAGTTTATTGACAAAGACACAAGTGTTTTTGCATACGAAAGAGAAAAGTATTTCCCCAATAATACCCTTGTAAATCCTACCTACAGCAATTCAAGTTATTTTACTCCAAGTGATGTAAAAGGAAAAGCTAAAATTATTTACACCGTAAAATCAGGCGATACAGTAGGAGAGATTGCAGAAAAGTATAAGGTACGACGAAGTGATTTGGTTTACTGGAATAACATAAACCGAAATCTGATTAGGATTGGACAAAAACTGGCGATTTATGTTCCTGAAAAAGATAAAGATAAATATGCCAATACCAGTTCAGTAAAAACGAAACCAAAAACAAATACGCCCCCGGTTTTAAGTGGTTCCGATTCTGATTATGAATTGTACACAGTTAAAAGTGGTGATAATGTCTGGGATATAGCTAAAAAGTTTGAAGGCGTTTCTACCGATGATATTTTGGAACTCAATAAAATCTCAAATGAAAGAGGCTTGACTGTAGGGCAAAAACTGAGGATAAGGAAAAAGTCTTAGCAATTCTATTTTGTTTGAATTAGTCTCAAGGTGAACTCTTTAAAGCTTAACATCTTGTTATTCGACACCTTGTATTATTGCCCATTAGTATTTATCTCTGCGGCTTATATGGGTCTGGGGTCCCTAATTGAATTGGTGGTTCCTCAGCCAAAGTTTGTTGAAATGTTACAATCTTCTTAAACATCACAGGAAGTACCCATGTTGCTTCTTCTGCCATATTATACTCTTCCTTTGGATCAGTAATCAAATTATATACTCTTGGTACATTAAGAGGCCTTGGTTCACTATTCATATTTTCCAGTTCAACCAAATGCATTTTCCAATTCCTCCATTTGTAACCGTATATGTCATCATTATTATATACAATAAAGCCTTCTCTGTTTGATTTCTTCTGCTTGCCAGTCAAAAAATCAAGTTGGTTTACTCCATCAACGATACGGTCATTAGGTACATCATAACCCGCAATCTTTCCTAAAGTTGGAAGCAAATCAACCACATGAACAATTTCATTACTTACACTACCAGCAGGAATCTTCCCTGGCCAACGCATTAAACAAGGTGCTCTTAAAGAACCTTCCCATGCTGTAAAATAGTTGCCTTTCCAAGGTCCTGCTGTTCCATGCCAAGGATAGAAATATTCCGGTCCATTATCACTCATCCATATTACCACAGTATTGTCTTTAATATTTAATTCATCAATTGTATTTAGAATTTGTCCTGCTCTGAAATCTATTTCAGCAAGTACATCAGCATAATGTCCGTTTCCTGTTTTTCCATCAAAGTCAGGATGTGGCAGAGTTGGAAGATGCGGTTGGGTATATGGAATGAAAGCAAAGAATGGTTTATTACTCTCAGCACTTTGCTTCATAAATTCAATTGCACGTTCATTAAGTTCCGAATCAATGGTTCGTCTGCTTTTAACATTGTAGGGTTTTACATCTTTGGGGTATTCACCTTTTGTCGCTTCCACAATCATGGGCTGCGTACTTGCTTCTGATTCATATTGAAATTGTGAAGAATATTCAGATTCATCAGTTGTATTGGCCACACCATACCATTCATCAAATCCTTGGTCGGTTGGGAATCTCCCTTGTACATCTCCAATATGCCATTTCCCAAACATTCCAGTTGAATAACCAGCATCAGACATCAATTCTGCCATTGTTATTTCCCAGTTTACCATACCATACAACATTCCCCAAACAACTTTGGTTGTTCCCGAACGAATTGGACGTCTACCTGTCATAAACGCAGAGCGAGTTGGTGTACATTGAGGTTCTACATTAAAATTCTGGAGAAGTATTCCTTCCTCCGCAAGTTTATCTAATTGTGGCGTTGGAGCACCTCTTAGCTCCCCACCACCATAGCAACCTAATTCTCCCCAGCCAAGGTTATCAACCATCATTATTACAATATTGGGTTTTTCCTGAGCAAAAAGTGGTAATGTGAGAATAAAAGCGAATAGGCAGAGTAAATTTTTCATGACACTAAAATTTGGATACGAATATTATTTATTTCAATTTATCACTTTTTATGTGCACTTCAAAACTGTTTATGTCGCAATACAAGGTTTAGGTCAAATAGTTTTCAAGTCGAATTAAATATGATTTCAATATTATATAAGTTTGTAATAAAAACAGGGAGGAAAACTATCAATTTTCTCCCTGTTCTTATTATGAGAAATGTTCCTTCGGTAAGAAACAATTTTACAAAAACCTTAGACTATATTTTTGCAAACTAAATTTTGAAGTTTACCTAACCTCCAATAGTTCTCCCTAACTCATCATTGACAACTCGCTACTGTTCCATTGAATCGAGTTTTACCCACTTTTTTATATGACTGAAACAATGATAAAGCAGTGATCGTTAAATCTCATTGAAACAGATACACGTGTTGTGAATTTAGGTTTAAACACGTATATTTGTTGAAAGAAGAAAATGGGATGAATACTAAATTAACATTGACAATAGAAAAAGAGGTCATAAAGATTGCAAAAGAATATGCAAAGGAAAAAGGGCAAAGCCTTTCTGAAATGGTAGAAAATTATTTCAAATTGGTAACCGTAAAAAGAATAAAGATAAAAGAGGAACAACTTTCTCCGAAGGTTAAAAAACTTAGAGGAATAATTAAAACGAATGAAAAGTTGGATTACAAACAGATTTTAACCGAAGAACTTTCAAAAAAATATGGAGTATAAACTTTTTGTAGATTCAGATGTAGTCATTGACTTTTTTACCGATAGAGAACCTCATGCAAATTCAGCGAGTGAACTTTTTGAACTAAACGAACAAGGAAGCGTAAAAATCTTCTTATCTGCTGTTAGTATTAATAACATCTACTATATCGTTAGAAGGTTTTTAGGGCACAAAAAAACAATTGATGTAATTGAATTATTAACTGATATGACAGAAATTGTTGGAACAACAAAAAAAGAAATTGTTCAGGCCTTAAAAAACAATTTTCCTGATTTTGAAGATTCTGTTCAGTACTCCTCAGCTTTAACAATTAAAGATTTAGATGTAATAATTACCAGAAACATTAAAGATTATAGAAATTCATCAATCGCAGTAATGACACCACTGAATTTCTTAAAAATGAGAGAAAAAAACGAGAGCTAACAATCACATGAAATAGGAACAGTACTAAATTTAGATTAATCCGATGACTATAATTTTTATTGATAGTCATCGGATGAATTCTTTAAATAGTAGCCTAAATCTTAGCAAATAAAGCTTTAAAGTTAACCTGTTCTCCAATAATTCTTCCTAATTCAGAAATGGCTACCCGTTCCTGTTCCATTGAATCTCGGTGGCGGATGGTAACCGTATTATCTTCCAAAGTTTGATGATCAACAGTAACACAATACGGAGTTCCGATGGCATCCTGACGACGATAACGTTTACCAATCGAATCTTTTTCGTCGTACTGGCAATTGAAATCAAATTTCAAATTATCAATAATTTCGCGGGCTTTTTCCGGCATACCATCTTTTTTGGTTAATGGCATTACCGCCATTTTTACCGGTGCCAGCATTGGTGGAATTTTAAGAACAACCCGTGAATCTTTTTCCAACTGTTCTTCACAATATGATGCGGAAAGTACCTGCAGGAACATTCTGTCAACACCAATAGAAGTCTCCACAACAAATGGTACATACGAATCATTGATTTCAGGATCAAAATACCTGATTTTTTTACCTGAGTATTTTTCGTGTTGTGAAAGGTCGAAATCAGTACGTGAGTGAATTCCTTCCACTTCTTTAAAACCAAACGGGAATTTATATTCAACATCGACAGCTGCATTGGCATAATGAGCCAGTTTTTCATGCTCGTGGAAACGATAGTTTTCGTCTCCAAAACCAAGGGCACGGTGCCACTTCATTCTGGTTTCTTTCCACTTTTCAAACCAATCCAGTTCAGTTCCCGGTTTTACAAAAAACTGCATTTCCATCTGTTCAAACTCCCTCATTCTGAAAATAAACTGACGGGCAACAATCTCGTTACGGAAAGCTTTTCCGATTTGCGCAATTCCAAACGGCAATTTCATACGCCCGGTTTTTTGCACATTCAGGTAGTTGACAAAAATTCCCTGTGCAGTTTCCGGACGAAGGAAGATTTTTTGTGCTCCATCAGCAGTCGAACCCATTTCGGTTGAAAACATCAGGTTAAACTGACGAACATCAGTCCAGTTGCGGGAACCTGAAATAGGGCAAACAATTTCCTGGTCCACAATAATCTGACGTAATTCGTTAAGGTCGCCATCATTTAATGCTTTTGCAAAACGTGTATGTAGTTCATCCCATTTTTTCTGGTTGGCCAAAACTCTTGGATTGGTTTCACGGAATTGTTTTTCATCAAAAGAATCACCAAAACGTTTTTTAGCTTTGGTAATTTCCTTGTTGATTTTTTCCTCAATCTTGCCCAGTTTTTCTTCAATTAATACATCGGCACGATAACGTTTTTTGGAATCTTTATTGTCAATTAATGGGTCGTTAAAAGCATCAACATGGCCCGATGCTTTCCAGATTGTAGGGTGCATAAAAATTGCAGAGTCAAGTCCAACCACATTTTCGTGTAGTAAAACCATACTGTCCCACCAATATTTTTTAATGTTATTTTTTAGTTCAACACCATACTGGCCGTAATCGTAAACTGCTCCGAGTCCATCATAGATTTCGCTCGATTGAAAAACATAACCATATTCTTTGCAGTGTGCAACCAGTTTTTTGAATAAATCTTCCTGTGCCATCGTATAAATTTCAAATTATTGGGCACAAAAATAGAATAGTTTTGTTTGATGCCGAAGAAATTGTAAAAAATTAGCTGGATGATAAGAATTTAGAAACTATTAGTTGCCATAAAATAGTCTTGTTAAAATCTGCCTGATAAGGCAAAAGAATCACTTTTAAAGCAGGTAGAAGAGAAAGGTATTTGATACTTATAAGTAAAATAATACCGGCTATAAGGAAATGTAGAATTCAGAAACTATTCGATTTCCTCAAAATCTACATACTCACCTTTGTTTTGAGAATTGTTTTGGTTGGAATTTTTATTGTATTCAATGGTTACTTCTCCTTCGGGACGACCGGGTTTCTGTCGTTGATTCTGTTGATTCTGCATCTTCTGTTGCATATTTTTCAGCCCCTTATCTACAAGTAAGGGTAACACGAAGCGCGTAAACAGACGAATTCCGTAATACACAATTGCAATAATCAGCAGGGTTCGTAAAAAGTTTACCAGAAAAAGTAATATCAATAAATGCATATTTAAAAAATTAGAACCACCGCGCAAATTTAAATTATTTGAAATAGCTTGTTGTATAAATCGCTGAAAATCTCATACCTTAAAATAAAAAAAGACGGATAAACCGTCTTTTCCTGTACGATTAAGTTATATTATTTTTGAGTAACGTCGCCACCACTAGATTTATTAATGTCCCTGGTTTGCGGATTTCCATAATAGCGAATATCGCCACCACTACTTGCTTTTGCATAGATTTCACCTGTTACATTTACCGTTGCATCTGAGCCACTGCTTACGCTTACCCTGCAATTTACACTTTCCAGTTCCTGTGCTTTTATATCACTACCGCTACTTGCCTCTGCCTCCAGATTTTTGGTTTTTCCACTGATTCGGGCATCTGAGCCACTGCTTGTATCAACCGAGAAATTTTTATAATGAACATCCAGTCTTACATCACTGCCGCTACTGGCCTTCACATCGAGGGTTTCTCCTTTTAAGGTATTGTCCGATTGAACATCAGAACCTGATGAAGCATGGAGTTTATCCAGTTCTTTTACCCTTACATAAACTTTCCGTGTTTTCCTACCCCAGTTTCTCCAACTGCTGGTGTTTTTCATATAAATCTTTAGTGTTCCGTCATCAACTTCAGTAATCAGTTTATCAATAATATCATCATCAGCAACCACTTTTACTTCTTCAGCATCACCCATTTTCAGATATAAATCGATTCCCGCTGATACTTTAATTGCATGAAAGCTTTGTACATTACGTGTTTCTGTTTTTTCTGTTTCAAAAGACATTGCCTGCTGACTTAATCCTAAAATCATGGCAATAAAAAGAATGCTTAATTTTTTCATTATGTAGTTATTTGATTATTTACAATGACGATCGATTTTTTTGAAAGTTACAGCATGAGCTAATTAATAATTACATTTCCTCCTGAAGATTTATCAATATTCTTCTTTACCGGATCTCCCGACACAAAAACATTGCTGCCACTGCTTACATTGGCATCCAGGCTTTCTGTTACTGATATCCAGATATTTGAGCCACTACTGGCTTTTGCGGTGCATATCTCTGATTTGAGTTTTTCCGCTTTTACATTTGACCCGGATGAAGTTTTACACATAAAATTTTTAGTCTTTCCTTTTATTTTAATGTTCGAACCTGATGAAGCAGATGCCTCGATAGTTTCAGAACTTACATCAAGATTCATGTTACTTCCGGAGGAACTTGACAATTCAATCTTTTTAAAAGGTAGTTTTGTTTCGGAGTAAACATTACTTCCTGATGAACTTTTAATTTTACTGATATGAGGTGCGCTTACAAATACTTTTTTTGTTTTGGCATTTCGAATATTTTGTTTTGCCTTGATTATTAAGAGATCATCTTCAGTTCTTACTTCAATAATTTCCTGAAGATTTTCATCGGCTTCAACCACAACTTTTCTGTTGTCACCTTTCGAAATGTATACATTCATTCCACGGCTAATTTCAATTTTTTCAAAGTCACCAACCTTACGATTTTCTTCAACTACATTTCCGTTTCCTTTAACAGACGGGCCGGTATAAATACATGACGAAAAAATAAATAATAATATGAGGGAACTTAACAGTGCAATTGGTCGTTTCATAGTTCGTTACAATTAGAGTTGTATAATTAAGCACTAAATTATCTAAATGATGATGATGATTGAAGTTTTTTCGTTAAATGCATGATATTCATCGGTAAACAAAAAAAGCCGGAATTAATCCGGCTTTCCCTTTACTCTATTTCCAGGATATTACGCACCTCTGCGGTGCATGGGATATCCCTTACCTTCACTTCTGTTTCCTTTTTGCCTGTTTTTTATGCCTTGTTTCATTTTATTTCTGCGGTTATCAAACTGAATCAACTGCTCTTCTGTAAGTTGAGCTCGAAAGGCCTGATGTTGTTTTGCTTTTATTTTTTGCATTTCAGCTTTAATTTCGGCCATTTTATCAATGTTCTTATTGATGGCATTGAGGTCTGCATCATCGGCTGTAGTTAGTGTTTGCTGATGCGCCATAGCTTCGCGCAACTGGTTTCTCAGCGGTTTTAATTCTTTTTCACTTTCCAGGCGTAATGTTTTCATGGTTTCTTTTTGTTCATCCGTCAGAAAATTTTCTTTAGGCTCAAACTGACTCATTCTTTCCTTGCGGTTTTGTTTTGCTTCGGGTTTTTGTGCAATAGCAACTGATGATATCAATATTGCAGCCAAAATAAAAATACTCGTAATTCTTGTTTTCATGATTTTGTATTTTATGTATTAAAATTGTTTTCGTGGCTTTGGACTGTCAAAATTTGTTATGGTTTAATCAAAGTTTGATTTTAACTGTCTTTAACAAAAGACCATATGTTTTGAACAATTTGTCAATTCAGGTTTTAAGTATTTTGATTTAACTTATTTTAATGTAATGCATTTTAAGGGGTGAGTACTTATATCGGGTAAGTTTTATACTTTTGGAAAATTGTTTACAAAAAAATCTGAATAATTTCAGAATAAAGAAATACAAAATGAAGAGGACAAGGATTTGGATAGGGATATTAATAATTGTAATTACGGGGGTTAGTTTTTACGGCTTCCGAAAGGATGATAAAAATTTTGAGTTTGCCAAAAACCTGGACATTTATTATACATTGTTTCGCGAACTGAACATGTTTTATGTCGATGACGTAAATCCGAACAAACTTGTAAAAACCAGTATTGATGAAATGTTGGAATCGTTGGATCCTTATACAACGTACATTTCTGAAGATCAAATTGAGGATTTCAGGTTTATGACTACAGGTGAATATGCCGGAATTGGTGCATTAATCAGCAGACAAAATAATAAAATTGTAATTGCTGAACCTTATGAAGGATTCCCTGCACAAAAATTTGGGCTTAGAGCAGGAGATGTTTTACTTGAAGTTGAAGGAAAATCAACCTCTGAAATGAACACGGAGGATGTTAGCAACCTGTTAAAAGGACCTGCCAACAAACCCGTAAAAATAAAATACCAAAGATATGGTCAAAAGAAACCTGTAACGGTTGATGTTGTTCGTGAAAAAATAATAATCGATGCTGTGCCTTATTTTGGAATGCTGGACAATAATACTGCTTATATTCGACTTTCAAGTTTTACAGCAAATTGTGGTAAAGACGTAAAAAATGCATTTCTGGAATTAAAGAAAAACAATCCACATTCTCTGGTCCTTGATTTACGTGGAAATCCCGGAGGACTTTTAACTGAGGCAGTTGATATTGTAAATCTTTTTGTACCGCAGGGCTCGGAAATTGTCAGTACCCGTGGAAAAGTTACTCAGTGGGATAAAGTTTACAAGGCAACAGCAGCACCTGTTGATACCACCATTAAAATTGCGGTTTTGGTTAATAGGGGTTCAGCCTCGGCGTCTGAAATTGTTGCCGGTGCTATCCAGGATCTTGACAGGGGTATTGTGGTAGGAACAAGAACATTTGGAAAAGGACTGGTGCAAACAACCCGTGATTTAAGTTATAATACAAAACTTAAGGTA
>CAJXZG010000058.1 GCA_913063265.1 uncultured Prolixibacteraceae bacterium
TGTTCGCCCATTAAAGTGGCACGCGAGCTGGGTTCAGAACGTCGTGAGACAGTTCGGTCCCTATCTGTTGTGGGCGTTGGAGATTTGAGAGGACCTGATGCTAGTACGAGAGGACCGCGTTGGACAGACCTCTAGTGTACCTGTTGTGGCGCCAGCTGCATTGCAGGGTAGCTATGTCTGGATGAGATAAGCGCTGAAAGCATCTAAGCGCGAAGCTCACCTCAAGATGAGATCTCCTTTAAGGGCCGTAAGAGACTATTACGTTGATAGGCTGCAGGTGTAAAGGCAGTAATGTCAAAGCCGAGCAGTACTAATTGCCCGAAGACTTTCTACAAAAGTGTTTCCTTGTTTTGGTTACAATAATCTACCTGCGATGTATATCGTATTTTTTCCCAACTGCCTAACCTTATTTAGAGTGGTCATCCTGACCGAAAGCGTCAGGATTGATAAGCCATTAAATCCGCCTTATTCAATAAGTCGGATGAAAGATTTTAGGTGGCTATAGCGACGGGGCACCACCTCTTCCCATTCCGAACAGAGAAGTTAAGCCCGCCAGCGCCGATGGTACTGCGTAAAAGTGGGAGAGTAGGTCGCTGCCAATTTTATTAAACCCATGTTCTTTCGAGCATGGGTTTTTTATTTCCAAGCCAAAATAATTACACACATTAACTAAACCGCATTCAATAGTTAATTATCATAAAAAGTTAAGAAGTTGTACATTTTCCATCAATGCTTTTTTTAGTTTTGTGCATCTGTTTTTAATTGAATTTCTATATTTTGGTAAACCTGGAAAAATTAATAAATAGTAGAGTCAAATATGAAGGAATACCAGTTGATTCATATAATTTAAAATGAGCCGAAAAATACTTTACATACTATTTTTAATTTTACCTGTATTGTTAATTCCTGAATTAGGATTAACACAGGAATTTGAAGAGTTTGAAGTTGACCAAAGAGGTGGAATGGATGAAGAAGAAATTGAAGAGGAGAAATCTGATATTAAACCATATATCGGGAAGTGGAAAATATCAGAAAATGGTGCTTTTTCAGATTCCACAAAACTCGATACAATTCTTGATACCTACCAGTTATATCACCCGGTATTTAAAAATGCACTAACGGTTTCGTACGCAGGAAACTACGGATTACCGGCATTAAATAACGATTTCTTTAATCGTAATTCAAATGTCGATTTCCTATTTTTTAAAACCAGGGAAGCATATTTGTTATCGCCTCAAAATATTGAATATTACAATACACGCACACCATTTACCAGGTTGGATTTTGGACAGAGCGGTAATAAAGCAATTAAACACGAAACCCGTTTTAGATTCTTTCATACCCGAAATGTTAACCAATATTTGAACTTAACCCTGGATATTAATTTGGCTAAATCAGCAGGTCAGTATAATTCACAGGAAAGCAGAAATAATTATGTCGCATTGTATTCAAGTTATAATAAAGACAATTTAAATATTTACGGAGGCTTTATTACAAATACAGTAAAAAACCAGGAAAATGGAGGATTAACCAACGATAGTCTGATTTTTACCGGAGCTGAAACAGAATTATTAAATACTAATTTGAATAATAGCAGTAATCACTTTAAGGGGACTCATTATTTTGTAAATGGTGAATACAAGTTTGGTAAAATAATTGAAACAGGAAAAGATTCCGGAAATTTCAGGCCTATTTTTGGAATCTTACTGGATTCGAAATACGATAGATTCAAGCAAATTTTTACAGAAGAGGAGGAACCAGGAAACGAGTTTTTCAAAAATACATACTACGGAGATGATTATACAACTGATTCAATTCGGTTATTTAGACAAAATAATGTAATTCAATTAAAACAATACGAAAACGCTAATAGAAAAACCAGTTTTGGGAAAAGGGCTTTTTTAGGAATCGATTTTGTAGCAACAGTAACTCCGGGTAGGGATTCTACAAGTTATGCAGGCCCTGATACTTTAAATTATGAAAGTATAAAACACAATTATTCCAATTTGTATGTAGGTGGTGGAATTTTTAGGCAGACTGGAAAATTCTGGACATGGAATTTTGATGGGGCAATATATTTAATTGGTGCCAAAGCCGGGCAAACAGAGTTAAACGGAATCATCTCTAAACCTATGCGAGTATTTGGCGATTCACTGGCATCACTTGTAATTACAGGTTCTTTAAACAATACCGTTGCGGATTATTTTCAACAGGAATTTTTTTCAAACCATTTTAGATGGGAAAATAATCTAAGCATGGAACAAAGTATGAATGTTGGTGGCAGCATAATTTCACCAAAATTGAAATTAAAACTTAGCGGGAATTATTCACTCATTAACAATTACATATATAACAATTACGAAGGTATTCCTTCACAAACCGATAAAGAGATACTAATATTGTCGGCATTTGCCGATAAGGATTTTAATTATCGAAATCTGCATTTCAGGGTAAGAGCACTTTGGCAGCAGGCATCAAACGAAGATTTTGTTCATCTTCCAACATTTTCAGGCTTTGTTTCAGCCTATTATAAATTTGTAATTTCAAAAGTACTTTTTACTCAAATAGGTGTAGATACCCGCTATAATACTTTGTATTATGCTGATGCATATTCACCGGCAACCGGATTGTTTTATTTACAGAATAAGAAAAAATACGGAAACTATCCGTATATTGACGTTTATGCAAACTTACGACTCAAAAGAACAATTGTATTTTTTAAGATGTTAAATGTGGGTACAAACTTTTTGGATGGAGAATATATCACAACACCAAATTACCCAATGCCCCGTTCAACATTTAGATTTGGGATTTCGTGGTTGTTTTATGACTAATGAAACTTAAACTTACATACAAAAAAGCAGCAGCTATATTCTTAGTTTCTTTTTTTCTTTTAGTTGTTATTTTTTTATGGAAGGAGATTGAAGATTCACCGGAATTTGAACCTGTGGAATCAACGAGGAGTCCAAACACTTATGAAAGAATAAAGAAAAAGGGAACTTTAAAAGCAGTTGTTAAATACAATTCATCAAGTTATTTTGTATATCGTGGAAGGCCTATGGGTTTTGAATATGAGTTGTTGCAAGAGCTTTGCGACCACCTGAAAGTGAATCTGGAAATTGCGGTAAACAACGATATTAACGAAACTATCCAAGGATTAAAAAATAACCGCTACGACCTTATGGCACAAAACCTAACGGTTACCGGTAACCGAAAGGATGATTTAAGTTTTACAACTCCTTTTATTCAAACTCAACAGGTTTTAGTGCAACGAAAAAGAAACCGGAACCGTGCAGAACCAAATTTTCTTAATTCGGTTCTCGACCTGGCCAACAAAACTGTTTATGTTGAGAAAAACTCTGCCTACCTCAGGCGCTTAAATCATTTATCCGATGAAATCGGAGGAACTATTAACGTTGTTTCCGACTCAGTTTATGGCGTGGAAGCTTTAATTGCAAGGGTGGCTGAAGGTATAATAGATTATACGGTTTGTGATGAAAACATTGGTATACTAAACCAGTTTTATCATCCTGAAATTGATATTTCGCTTTATGTTAGTTTTCCTCAGAATATTTCGTGGGCAGTTAAGCCAGGTGCTGTTCAATGGCAGACAATTGTTGATAACTGGATTAACGAATTTAAAAAAACACGCAAATACCATTTCCTTTATTACAAATATTTCGAAAGCCCCAGGGCAGCAGAACGAAGAGGAAGCGAGTTTAACAGTATCTCGGGCAACCGGATTTCGAAATATGATGCATTGATTAAACAATTGTCGGGACAATGGGACTGGCGTTTGATTTCAGCCATCGTATATCATGAATCAAGGTTTAACGAAGATGCCGGATCGTGGGCCGGTGCTTACGGTTTAATGCAATTAATGCCGGTTGTGGCAGAAACTTATGGAATTGAAAATGTAGAAGACCCAAGACAAAATCTTACCGGTGGCATTAAATTATTAAATGCCTTAAATAACAGATTTATTAAAAGTATTCCCGACTCTACCAACAGGATAAAATTTGTACTGGCAGCTTACAATATAGGATTGGGGCATGTTTACGACGCACAAAGATTGGCCAGTAAGTATGGAAAAGATCCAAAAATATGGGATAATAGTGTTGAATTCTATTTGCGAAATAAATCGCAGGAGAAATACTATACTGATGAAGTGGTACGCTTTGGATACTGCCGGGGACATGAAGCAACAGACTATGTGCGAAAAGTAAGTAACTTTTACAAACAGTATATTAACCTGATTGAGAAATAGGTTATGATTTATTCATCCGGACTATGAGTTTAAAATTATAGTCACCGGGTGAACAGGTTTGAGTTCCTGAAACTACAATTCCAAAGCATCCGCAAATTCCGATAAAATCATAGATGTTGCTCCCCAGATAATTTCATCTTTATAGAAAAAACAGGGTACATTTAAGGGGCCGGTAATCGTAGGAATTTCAGTTTCGGAAAAAGTATCTTTTATTCTTTTTAAAGGAAAAGAAAGCGTTTTTTCCACTTCATTGGGATTGAGTTTTAATTGTGGTTTTTTGTCTAGCCAGGCCACAAATGGCTCAATCTGAAAACGGCTAACCTGAACGTACAAAGGGGAAAGCGAACCCAGAATTTGATATTGACCGTATTTTACCCCAATTTCTTCCTCGGTTTCGCGGATGGCGGTTTCCAAAGCTGTTTCGCCTTTTTCGATTCTTCCGCCGGGTAAGGCAATTTGTCCAGCATGATGTTTCATGTGTTTTGGACGTTTTATCAGCAAAACATGTATTTCTTCTTCTTCAGAATAAATCAACAACAAAACACTACTGTGTTTAATTTTAGTTTTTTCTGTTTCACAAACATCAAGGGTACGGTTCCGTGGAAGCATTTTTTGATGCGAAACAACACCCGGTAAAGTTTGCGATAAAGCATTTTTAATATGTTGAGGATCTTTAATCATGCGCTAAATATATGTAATGCTAACAGTTTTTTAAATAACGGACTTTTGTTTTACTTATTTTTGTGATTTAGTGTTTTGGTGGCATTTCCTTTTTTTAGCCTCAAAACATCAAAAACAATAAACATTATCTAAAAGTTTATAAAAACATGAATTTCATAATTCTCAACCACTTGTTAATTTTTAAAAAAATACCCGCTCGCGCGGGTACTTCTTTTGTAAATTGTGAATGTTCACACTTTACTTTAAATCAAATTGGTATCTAAAAACTCAAAAACTCTTCAAATTTATTTCAGGCCAACAAGCCCTTTTATAATCTTAAAAACTCAAACGTAGGATATCCTTTTTCTCCGGTTTCGTTGTAATAATCGACAAATCGCATTTTAAAAAGATAACCTTCCGTATCTTTTATAATATATATCATATCCGGCAAAACTGAATAATGTGCATTATCAAAATCATAATGTTTCCATTCGTAACCTATTGTATCAAGTTGAGTTGACAATTTTTTTTGTTCGGCAATGGCAAAATCAATTTCTTCGAAAGCGTGGATTGTATCTTCAACTGCAGCAACTTTGTGGGGATTAATCAGCACCCCGGTTACCAAATAAGGGTAAGGATCACCAACATCGGTAAACAACAAAGTTGAATATTTGCAAAACTGCAAATCCCAGTTTTGTTTGTTGGGTTCAATTTCAACAATTCCATTATCGAAAGAAAAACAAACAAAGTTTACCGAAGTATCTTTTTCGATAATCATGTTTTTTTCTTCGCTTCCATCGAGATTGGAAAAGCGGATTTTATAATTATTATCTTCATCAAAACCAAAGGTGATTTTTTTCTCCCCTACCGTATTGTAATCTTCATCGGTACCACGATCTACTACATAAACCAACTCTTTAGAAACCGGAAGTTCTTCCTGAAGATTATACCAGTTTCCTATTGCCGAACTATCCAGATTTCCGTGCGAAGGATCAAAATTCATTTCGATATCTCCCTTGCTGGTTACTTTTTCAAAATCTGTTTCTCCTGTATTTCCGGCCAGCATCATTTTCGATGTATTCAGAATTACATGCCAGCCCGAATCTGAAGTTTCAAATCCCAAATCCCATTCAGAAATCAGGTTTTGTTTTAAGGTAGAATTCGATTGTAAATCGTAAAACACCTGGTATTTATATGTTTCGGTAAGTTCAGCCACCCCAACTTTCAAATCTCCTGGCTCGTGTGGCGGAACAATTTTGTCCTTCTCAAAACATGAAGTAAGAACAAAAAGAATGAATATGACTATTGCTAATAATCTCATGTTTATTCTAATATTTTACAAAATTAAGTTTAAGACTTACATAAAATGTTCGTCCGTAACCAACTAAAGTAGAAGCACCTTGTCCACCTCCATGGCCTGAGCCACCTCCAATTCCCGCAGCACCAATTTCCTTATTATCGAAAAGATTCTTCAATCCTGTTGTTAATACCAGTCTGCTTTGCCAGAATTTTTTCATTAAATTAATGTCCATATTATGAAACGGATTTACATAACCAATGGTAACTTCTTCATCTGAATTATAATAATATGTAGGATATTTCCCGGAGTATTTATAAAAAACCGAGAATTTGGCAGTGTTCTTTAAAAAGTCAAACTCGATACTTGAGTTCACATTATTACTAAAAATATAATCTTCCTGTTCATATGATTCATCGTTTCGGCCAATTAATGAATAACCTGCTTTTAAATTGAATAATGAAGATTGATATAAAGATCCGGAAACCTCAAATCCCAGGCTTGAAAACTTACCCGTATTTTCGTTTCTGTAATGTAATAAATTATCAGGATCAACCTGTACCAGGCTGATTTTATTGTCTATTGTATTATAAAATGGTTTTAAATTGAAAACAAGCGTCGATTTTCCTGAAGTAAATTTATGGTTGGCAGATGCATTAAAACTATGCGAGCGTTCGGCTTCCAACTCCGGATTTCCTTCAACCTGATGATTACTGTCGAAGAAATACAGATAAAGTTCTTTTAGAGACGGTGAACGGAAACCTCTTGCATAAGAAGCTCTAAATGTCGTGTTTCCCGGTTTATACATAAAGTTTATGGATGGAGTTAGCGGTGCATTATACCTTGTGTTGTACGCAGCGCGTACTCCGGGTTGAATGGATATATTTTCGCGTGGTTTCCAGATTGCACTAATAAACGCTGCATAATCGCCTATACTTTCTTTCCCGTTTTCAATTCTTTTGCCATGTGCGTCTTCCAGGTTAATATCAAATCCGGCCTGAAAACTAAAGTTCGTCATTTCCGGGGTATAACTGTATGTTCCTCTTGCAACAAAAGCATTAAACGACGAGGTGTCATGATCAGCTGGCGAAGTTGTAAGTGTTTTACTTAAATCTGTTAAATCGACCAAATATTTTTGTTTTTGCCTTTTGTAGATTGAATAAGCAGTAAGTAAATTAAAAGCCGATTGGTCGTTGAATATTTTTGTTAACTCTCCGCTGTTGTTAAACCTATAGGTTTTATACCAGGTATCGTTGGCTTTTTCGTAATAAGGTGGGAAAGGATTATTTCTGTCAAGTAATCGCTCCTGGAAGTAATCTGATTTTAATCTGACTTTTGTTTTTTCACCGTTATAATGGTAGTTTGCACCGGCATTGTATTGTTCTTTTGGTTTCCATTCTTTCGAACGAGTATCTTCAAGCGAATATCCACCAAAAAAGTTTCGGCCTCCATTCAGCTGGAAATTATTTTTTTTGTGTCGGATAGAGGTTAGAAAATTGAAATTGTAGGTACCAATACTTTCGTAATATGAGTTTACTGTTGTTTTGTATTTTGAATGAGAATTGTTTTGCGTAATTATATTAATCACACCTCCCAATGCATTACTTCCGTAAATTACCGACATTGGGCCTTCAACCATTTCAATCTGACTGGCATTGTCGACATTTAACTGACTTAAATCGATGTTACCTTCCAACCTTCCGATTACAGGTACACCATCAACGAGGATTTTAATATTTTCTCCGGTTATTCCCTGTAACGACATACTGGTTCCGGTTGAAGGATCGTTAGAAAGTCGGATACCCAGTTCATCGGCTAACACATCAGAAAGGTTGACTGCGGCTTTGCTTTCAATGCGGTTTTTGCCAATCACTTTAATATCATAGATTGATTTATCCGCACTGGTTGGTTTGTATTGCCCGGTAACTACTACTGAGTTTAACTCATAGAGCGAAGGATTTAGTATAAAGGTTTGAATTTCGGAGCCAGGAGCTATAGTATCGATTACCGGACTAAATCCCATACAGCTTATGCTAATAATTTTAGCATTATTAAGCTCAATCTCAACTTCACCATTAACATCAGTTATAAAGTAATCTTTTATTTGTTTGTCCAGACTTTCAATACAAATATGGGCATAAGGCACAGGCTCTGCTTTGGATGACTCAGAGTCCATCACCTTAATTTTTACATTTTGAGCAAAAACAAGCTTACTTAATAAAAGAGTAAAAAATATAAATTTAATTCTCATCAAAAAATTAGAAAAAAGAGGATGTCCAAAATTTTACAACTCAATTTTGCCACTATATCTATCCGGACATCCTCAACTGGTTTATCACCTACAAATTATCTTTTTAAAAATTTCACTGTTTTTATATCATTTCCCGAATTGATTCGTACAGTATACATTCCAACAGGCAAATCAGATATATTCAGTCTTTGCTTGTTTAATCCCGAACCTTCGAAATTTCTTGTTTTCAAAACCGGTTGACCTGCAATATTATATACAGTAAACTCAGTATCTCCTTTAAAATCATGTATGATGTTAATTTCGTTACTGGCAGGATTTGGATAAACAACAACATTGCTTTCTGTAACAGATTGAACACTGGTAGTATTCATTTTCTCTTTAACAAAAGTGTAAATACCTGTTGCACTTCCGCTAAAATCAGTAAAATAAAGTTTCCATATTGCGTTATCAGTCCCGGTTGTATCCTGTATAAAATAAACAACGCTGGTATCCACAACATATGTAAACGAAGCCATACTAAACGATTTCCAGTCAGAACCAATTTCAGAAATGGTATCATTAAATAATACCGGATCATAATCTTTAAAATCGGGCTGCGAAACACCATTTACCTGTTGAATTTTTATCCCGCTGTTTGATAATACACCAGTTACATAGTAAGGAATGTTATAATCGAAATATCTTGTAAAAAGTAGATCCCATCTTTCTGTTGGTTCATGCTCTACCACCTCATTTTTTCCGATTGAGTATTGAATGAAAGAGGTTCCCTGGTGTTGTTTTGCATCAAGCGTGATGGTTGTATCATTTTGCCCGTCTAAATCGGCATACTGGAAAGTCCAGACATTTTGAATCGCATTTTTTTCTTTAACGATAAACTTTTTATAACTATCGTCCGGCAGTTTCATAATAAAAATGCTGTCGCCAACAATTTTGTGGGTAATCATACTGTATTTTCCCCAACCGTAGTCAAACTGGTCGCCCGGTATTGTATTTGCGTTAAATGCTCCGTAATCCCAGTCTTCAATCGAATTGTACATCGGTATCCAGTTCATTCCTGTTGTATCCACACTGGCCCAGTCGGCAGCTGCACCTTTTGGCCAGGTATACAACATCACTCCGGCACCGTTATTTGCCAGAACTGAAACACTCATTTGAGTACCTACAAATGCAATATCCCAGTTAGCTCTTGGTACTGTTTTTAAAATTTCGTTTTCAAAATTGTAATACACCTCATTGGCATACCCTTCACCTGTAATTACTGCAACCTGACTTTGAGCAAAAGCTGAAGTAGTGAAAAATAGTATTACAAAAAATGTAAAAATTGATTTCATAGTAAATTTGTTATGGTTTAATATTTATATTAAAAGAATAATGTTTTTGATTAAAAAAGACCTTTTGATAATTGAAAGGTTATTACATGTAATTTATTGATCCGAAGATTTAAATTCTGAAAAATTAAGAGTAACAAAATGCTGAAATTCAATCCTTTTCAGAAACTCTTTTGTTGATGATTTGATACATCAAATTAGTTGAAGAAAAAATTCAAGGATTTTATTTCAAACATTTTAATACAATTCAATTCCAAGCAGAATTCGGAATCCAACGAATTAACATGCAAAAGCCGATAAGGCCGGAGGTGCTTTATTTCCCGAGCTTTTAAGATAAAAAGACTTCCATTTGACATGGTATCTTTCCCGGGGTAACTTTTTGAATATTGCTTCTTCCAAATCAGGAAGTTCAACCGTAATATTCTCAATAGTTTCAAATTGAAATTCAATGGAATTGTTATCAATTGTTGTAATCTGATGATTTAACTCGTGGTTTTTAATCAAGGAAGAATCATTCAACAATTCGGTTTTTGGTTGTGCAGAAAACAAAAATACAAACGGTAAACATACCGTAAGTATCAAAGTTAAAAGTTGACCTGTTGCACCGACAAAAAACATATTCACATTAATTTAAGAAGACAAATGTAAATATTTAATTGATATATGATACGTTCTAAAAGTTGATATAGATCAAATGAACGTGGGTTTTAATCAAAAATTAATTTTTCCCGGCTTTTAAAATATAATTCATTGGCTGTGTAACTGTTTGAATTATAAAATATTATGCATAACTTGTTCATGGTCTTTGTATTTTTCAACTGTTAATCTAAATATTTATAAAATGAAGAAACTGATATTTTTAATACTTATTACATTAGGATTGGCATCCTGTCAACCAAGCTTACCTCCAAAAGCTACTAAATTAAATGTTGAAGATTTTTTCCGAAATCCTGAAAAAACTTCTTTTCAATTATCTCCTGATGGGGAATACTTTTCATATTTGGCTCCTTACGAAACCAGGTTAAACGTATTTATCCAAAAAATTGGGGATGAAGAGGCAATCAGAATCACCAGTGAAACAGAAAGGGATATTGCGGGTTATTTATGGGCCAACAATAAGCGAATCTTGTTTTTGAAAGATACAGGTGGTGATGAAAATTATCATTTATACGGAGTAAATATTGATGGCTCGGAATTAAAAGGGCTTACGGTTTTTGATAAGGTAAGAACAGAGCTTATAGATGAACTGGACGAAATTGAAGAAGAAGTGATTGTTGGATTAAACAAACGAAACCCTACTGTTTTTGATCCATATCGCTTAAATATAGTTTCCGGGGAACTAACAATGCTAGCAGAAAATCCGGGCAATATTATGGGCTGGATGACAGACCATGAGGGAAAACTTCGGATTGCCGTTGCATCTGATGGAGTAAATACTACCTATTTGTACAGAGATACGGAGAAGGATGAATTTGCTCCGGTATTAACTACAAGTTTCAGAGAAACTGTAAATCCAATTCTTTTCACTTTCGATAATAAAATGGTTTATGCCCTTTCGAATTTGGAACGAGACAAAAATGCTTTGGTAATATTTGACATTGCAAATGGAAAAGAATCGGAAGTAATATTAGAAATAGATGAAGCCGATCTCTCAGGTGTGGTATATTCAGAAAAAGATAAAAAACTGTTATCGTCGTATTGGTATACCGACAAACGAAAAGCAAAGTTTTTTGATGATGAATTCAAGGTAATGACAGAAAAATTAATCTCCGAATTACCAGACCGAGAAGTAAGAATTGCCAGTCATAATAAAGCTGAGGATAAATTTATGATACGCACCTTCAGCGACAAAACCAGTGGGGAATATTATTTCTACGATTTGGAAAAAGATGAATTAACCTTATTGGCGGAATTAACTCCATGGATAGATTCGGATAATTTGTGCGATATGGAACCCATAAGTTATACTTCACGGGATGGATTAACCATTCAGGGATATTTAACTTTGCCAAAAGGATATAAACCTGAAAATTTACCGGTAGTTATAAATCCACACGGAGGTCCCTGGGCTCGTGACTATTGGGGCTATAATCCCGAAGTTCAGTTTTTGGCAAATAACGGTTATGCAGTTTTACAAATGAATTTCAGGGGCTCAACAGGATTTGGAAAAGCATTTTGGGAAGCTTCCTTTAAACAATGGGGAAAAACAATGCAGGATGATATTTCTGATGGTGTTTTATGGTTAATCAACCAGGGAATTGCTGACCCCGATAGAGTTGCAATTTACGGGGGAAGTTATGGCGGTTACGCTACCCTGGCCGGACTTTGTTTTACTCCGGAATTATATGCAGCAGGTGTTGATTACGTTGGGGTTTCAAACATGTTTACCTTTATGAATACAATACCTCCCTACTGGAAACCTTTATTGGATATGCTATATGAAATGGTTGGAAACCCGGTAACAGACAGCCTTATGTTAGCCGAAGTATCACCTGTTTATCACGTCGATAAAATTCAGGCTCCTTTATTTGTTGCACAAGGAGCTAACGATCCAAGGGTAAATATTAATGAATCGGACCAGATTGTGAACGCATTAAAAGAACGTGGAATAAATGTTGAGTACATGGTAAAAGACAATGAAGGCCATGGATTTGCCAACGAAGAAAACAGGTTTGACTTTTACAGGGCAATGATTGCCTTTCTTGACAAACATTTGAAAGAAGAATCACTGGAATAAAGTGACAATTATTTTAATTTACCTGGAGCTCTTGATTTTTAATCAAGGGCTTTTTTTGATATTTTTTTGAATTAATCAAAGCGGATTGATTTATCAGGGGAAATTTTGCTTACCAGGTAACTTGGAATCAACAACATTAACGTGGTTACTATTATACTTCCAATATTTAATAAAAGTATGTGAAGAATATTAATATTAACCGGTACCACATCAACATAATAAGATTCAGGATTGAGCTGAATAACATGAAACAGTTTTTGAATCAACAGCAATACAATTCCAATTACATTCCCCCACAACATTCCCCTGCTGGTTAAAAAAACTGACAGGTATAAAAACACTTTTCTGATACTCCAGTTTGGACTTCCCAGGGCTTTCAATACACCAATCATTGTGCTGCGCTCCAGAATTAAAACCAACAATGCCGAAATCATGTTAAATCCTGCAACCATAATCATTAATACCAAAATCACTACTACGTTCATGTCAAGAATTGCCAGCCAGTCAAAAATTTGTGGATATTGACGGGTTATACTTTCTGTCCTCAATATAGAACTGTTGTCTTCACTATAACTAATTACCATGTATCTAACCTGACGCTCAATGGTTTTTATCTCATCAAAGTTGGTAATCAGAACCTCAAATCCGCTTATTTGATCAACCTCCCAGTCGTTTAGTCTTTGTATTTGTTTAATATCCCCGATAACAAAAAGATTGTCAAACTCTTCCAGACTTGTTCTGTAAATACCACAAACTTTTAACTGTAGCATACGAGGTGTAATTTCATTTTCGTTTACAAAATAAAGCACAGCTGATTCTCCAATGTTTAATTTTAAAAGCTTTGAAACATTCTCAGACAATAAAATCTCGTTTACTCTTTTTTCATTATTTAGTTGAGGTAACTCCCCTTCAATTAAATTTTTCTTAAAAAATGTCCAGTCATAAGTTGCAGCTACTCCTTTAAAAACTATTCCCTGAATTGATTCCTCTGTTTTTATCATCCCGGGTTTTGTTGCAAATTCATGAACTGCTTCAATCCCGTTCATGTTTTTCAGATTATCAAGAAAAGGCTGTTTATTGGAAATAGGTGGTACTTCAAATGAATTTCTGGACTCGTAATTTGTAATTTTAATATGAGAACCAAAACCGATTACTTTATTTCTTATTTCTGATTTAAAACCGGTAATTACTGCTACCGATATTATCATTACTGCCAATCCAAGCGCAATTCCAAAAAGAGCAATACGAATAATTCTTTTTGATAAAAAGTGTTGATTTGTTTTATCAAAAAATAATCTGTTAGCAATAAAAAGTTCGGTATTCATTCCGGACGGAATTAGTTATTCAATATTAACCGGTGTTTCAGTGGCTTTGTTTTCTGAAACATCCTCTCTTCTGTTTATAAA
Source organism: uncultured Prolixibacteraceae bacterium (assembly GCA_913063265.1). Lineage (GTDB taxonomy): Bacteria > Bacteroidota > Bacteroidia > Bacteroidales > Prolixibacteraceae > Draconibacterium. The sequence continues at coordinate 13,947 of CAJXZG010000058.1, forward strand.
CGATAAAGCTATCATCGATATTATTCCCAAAACAATAATCATTAGTGTCATGGAAGTGTGAGCTACAAAAGCGAATATCACCCCGTTTTCGTATTGAACACCATATAAGGATAAAGCTTCGATGGCCATAAAATGCCACGCTCCGATTCCCCCCTGAACCGGTGCAACCATACCAAAACTTGCAAATACAAAAGTTGTTAATCCCGATATTGGATTTAAATGACTTGTAAAATCGAAGGCAAAAAAGGTTACATACAACATCATGTAATAGCAAAACCAGATAAAAACTGAATGAAACCAGAACCAGCCTTTTCTTTTGATACTTCTGATTGAGATAAATCCTTCCTTAAAATTTAGAATAATTGATTCAAGCTTTTTGTAAACCTTACTTTGTTTGATCCTTTTTCTGAAAATTATTGCTAAAACAACAAATGCAATGATAACAACGACAAGGATTGGTGAAGAAGTAATTCCAGTAATTTTTTCTTTGATTTCAGGATTTTGTTGTAAAAATCTTAATGCTTGACCAAATTGCGATACAATTACAATAAATAACAGTATCAAAAGCGAAATCATATCAACCAGTCTTTCGGCAACCACGGTCCCCAAAAGTTTTGTGAAAGATATTTTTTCATATCGGGATAAAACTCCACATCTCGAAATTTCGCCCATTCGCGGCAAAGCCAAATTCATAAGATATCCAATCATAACTGCCATAAATGTATTGGCAAACTTAGGCTTGTGACTTACAGCTTCAATCATTAACTCCCAGCGTAAAGTTCGGCTTATGTGGCTTATCAGGCCAATAAAAAGTGAAACAATAACCCAGAGGTAAACTACTTCATTTTTAAGAACCGATTTAATTCTTTCAATATCTTGATCTTTATAAATAAGCCAGAAAATAAATATTCCTATAGAGAAGAATACCAGGAATTTTAAAATTTTAACTACTGTTTTTTTCAAACCTGTTAATTTTAAGCTGTATTTTGCTTTGTCAGCTACGGTTCTCTAAATATTTGTTACTTTCGGGGTGCGAAATATAAGTTCATTGTAGCTGTTAGTCGCCGACAAAAGTATAAATTTGTTTTTATTATTTTAAAAAAAGACAGCTTACTAATCATAAGAAATGGAAGATTCGGAGAGTAATGAGTTATGTAAAACCCAAAAAAAGTCTTGGTCAGCACTTTTTAAGCGATCAGAATATCGCACGTAAAATTGTTGACAGCCTGGGTGTTGATTCCACAAATGTATTGGAAATCGGGCCGGGAATGGGTGTGCTTACTCAATATTTACTCAAACGCAAAGAACTTAATCTTACCGTTATCGAAATCGACCGTGATTCGGTCACTTATCTGCAAAACAATTTTCCTGATCTTCAGAATATTTGGGCTGAGGACTTTTTAAAGGTTGATATTTCTTCCCGATTTAATGGAAATTTTAGCATTATAGGGAATTTTCCTTACAACATTTCTTCACAAATATTTTTCCGTGTTCTTGAAATGCGTGACCAAATACCGGAAATTGTAGGTATGGTTCAAAAAGAAGTAGCAGAAAGAATAGCGTCGAATCACGGGAATAAATCGTATGGAATATTGAGTGTTTTATTACAGGCATTTTATAATATTGAATATCTCTTTACTGTACCTGAAAATGTATTTATACCTCCGCCAAAAGTAAAATCTGCAGTAATCAGATTAAAAAGAAATGGTATTTTTAAACTGCCTTGCAGCGAAAAACTTTTTTTCGAGGTGGTTAAAACATCTTTTAACCTAAGAAGAAAAATGCTAAGAAACTCACTAAAAACCATTTGTGCTAAGTTGCCAGAACATTATGCGCAAAAACGTCCGGAACAATTATCAGTTAGTGATTTTATAAAGTTGACAACAGAAATCGAAAACCTCAATAAATAATCAAAGTTATGCAGTTCGAAATTACAAGGGAATATATTGAACAGCTAAATCAGCTGATTGAGGAAAAAAACAAAAAGGAAGTCAAGAAATTGATGGACGACCTTCATCCGGCTGATATAGCCGAGATGATGGAAGATATGTCGATGGAACAGGCCAAGTTTATTTTTCTTTTGCTAGATGGGGAACATGCTTCTGATGTTTTGGTCGAGATTCCTGAAAATGAAAGAAAACGATTTCTGAAAGAATTGCCTGCTGATTTACTTGCAAGTAAATTTATAGAATTTATGGACTCGGATGATGCTGCCGATGTTGTTTCGGAGCTCGAAGAGGAGAAAAAAATTGAACTCTTAAATGAAATAGAAGATTTCGAACAGGCAGGAGACATTGTTGACCTGTTGGAATATGAAGAGGAATCTGCAGGTGGTATTATGGCCAAAGAGCTGGTGAAGGTAAACGAAAACTGGACTGTGGCAACCTGTTTAAAAGAAATAAGTACACAAGCAGAAGAGGTCGACGAAATCTATTATATATATGTTGTTGACGATGCCGAAAAACTGCTGGGAGTGCTTTCTTTAAAAGAATTAATTACCACCCGTACCAATACAAAAATTTCAAATATTTATAATCCCGATATCAAAATGGTGAATACCGATGTGCGAAGGGAGGAGATTGCTGAAATTATGGATAAATATGACCTTGTTGCTATACCTGTTGTTGATGAAATAGGACGATTAAAAGGGCGTATTACCTTTGACGATGTAATCGACTTTGTGCGTGAAGAAGCGGAAAAAGATTACCAAATGATTTCGGGTATTACCGGTGATGTGGAACCGGGAGATAAAATATGGGAAATTCTGCGGGCCCGTTTGCCCTGGCTTTTGATAGGTTTGCTGGGAGGTATTTTGGGAGCAGTAGTTCTGGGTTCTTATGAAGCAACACTTTCGAAAGTTACAGAGCTGGCATTTTTTATTCCTTTAATAATGGCAATGGCCGGTAATGTGGGGGTACAGTCGTCAGCTATTGTGGTACAAAGTATTGCAAGTGGTGTAAAAGACTTTGAATCGACTTCAAGGAAACTATTTAAAGAAGTTGCAATTGCATTGGTTACTGCTGCCATTTTTGCCAGTCTGATATTTATATATAATACTGTGCGGCAGGGTGATATGAATCTGACCTATACAGTTTCAATCTCTTTGTTTATTGTAATTCTTTTTGCTTCAATATTTGGAACGGTCATCCCATTGGTTTTAAATCGTTTTAAAATCGATCCGGCTCTGGCAACCGGCCCGTTCATTACAACAATGAATGATATTTTTGGTATGATGATTTATCTGTTAATTGGGCAGGTATTTTTTAGTATTCTTTAAAAACAAAAAGTGAAACCTGAAAAAATTATAATCGGGAGAAAGGATATAGCTGATTTTCAGAAGTTAAATCTTTATGGAATTGAAGTGAAAGTCGATTCAGGAGCTTACACATCCAGTTTTCATTGCCATAAAATTGAACAAATATTTAAAGATGGTGTACAATTAGTTAGGTGTGTTTTTCTTGATCCTGACCACGAACAATATCACGAGAAAGAATTTTGTTTTGATAATTTTAAGGTGCGCAATGTAAAAAGTTCAAATGGAGTGGTGGAAGAAAGGTTCTCGATTTTTACCGAAATAACCATTTTTAGAAAAACATATCCGATTGAACTGACTTTGACAGAAAGACCGGATATGAAACATCCGGTATTGTTAGGCCGTAAATTTTTATCAAAAAGGTTTTTGGTTGACACATCAAAAAAGAATTTATCATTTAAGGGAAAAGTTATTAAGGTATCTTTTTAGGTTAATAACGGCTTAAAATATTAATTTACAAATCAATAAAACAAAAATAAGAAATGAAGATAGTAGTATTATCGCGTAATCCTGAGTTGTATTCTACAAAAAGGCTGATTGAAGCAGGTAAAGAAAGAAATCACGAAATGTTGATTGTAGATCACTCAAAATGCGATTTGGCAATAGAGAAAAAAAATCCGGTGGTAATATATAAAGGCGAAAAACTTGAAGATGTTGATGCTGTTATCCCAAGAATCGGAGCATCGGTAACCTTTTACGGTACAGCGGTAGTCAGGCAGTTCGAAATGATGAAGGTATTTACATCCGTGGAATCGCAGGCACTGGTTCGTTCGAGAGACAAATTAAGGAGTTTGCAGATTTTGTCCCGTGCAGGATTAGGATTGCCAAAAACCGTTTTTACCAATTATTCGCGTAATGTAAAGGAAATTATTCGTGAAGTGGGGGGAGCCCCGGTGGTAATAAAATTACTGGAAGGTACTCAGGGTCTGGGGGTTGTGCTGGCCGAAACCGACAATGCTGCCGAATCGGTAATAGAAGCGTTTAACGGTTTAAAAGCAAGGGTAATCGTTCAGGAATTTATCAAAGAAGCAAAGGGTGCCGATATCCGTGCCTTTGTTGTTGACGGTGTCGTGGTTGGAGCTATGAAACGGCAGGGTAAAAAAGGAGAATTCAGGTCAAATCTTCATCGCGGAGGAACTGCTGATATTATTAAACTCTCTGACGATGAAGAAAATGCAGCTTTAAAAGCATCTCGTGTAATGGGGCTTGGTGTTTGTGGTGTTGATTTATTGCAATCCAATAAGGGGCCGTTAATCCTGGAAGTAAACTCATCCCCCGGACTTGAAGGTATTGAGTCGGCAACAGAAAAAGATATTGCAAAAAGTATTATCCGATATGTTGAACGCAACGTATAGAGCGCATTAAAATGACAACTCATGAAAAACTGATTATTCTGGGTGAAGAAATTAAACCTGGTCAAAGGAAAATTTTAAATCTCGATATTGCCCGCTTACATACCCATACAAAAATTGAAGTTCCCGTTATTGTTGAACGGGCGCGTAAAGCAGGGCCGGTTCTGTTGTTAAACGCAGGAATTCACGGTAATGAATTAAATGGGATAGAGATTGTCAGGGAATTATTGGTTAAAAAATATACCAAACCAGAACAGGGAGTGGTTATCAGTATTCCCACCTTAAATGTTTTCGGATTTTTAAATCAAAGCAGAGAGTTTCCCGATGGTAAAGATTTGAACAGGTTTTTTCCGGGAACAAAAAGTGGATCGCTGGCTAGTATTTTTGCTTACCATATGATGCAGGAAATTATGCCGCACGTGGATTACTGTATTGATTTCCATACGGGAGGGGCTCGGCGTTTTAATTCATCACAAATACGTATTTCCAGAGAGAATCCTGAATTGCTTGAGTTGGCAAAAGTCTTTAATCCTCGCTTTATCGTTTATGCGAGTCAACGCGAAAAGTCTTTCAGGCAGGCAGCAATGATGATCAATAAAAAAGTGTTACTTTTTGAAGGTGGTAAGGCATTGGATTTTAACCAGAGAATTACCAACAAGGGAGTAAATGGAACCTTACGTTTAATAAATCACCTGGGCATCCGAAATTTTTCTGAGGAATTAAAAACAAACAGTTATTCAAAAGCCATAGTTATTCAAAAGTCAAGCTGGTTAAGAGCGAAATATGGTGGCTTATTCAGATTTTTTGTAAAGGATGGAACTAAGGTAGAAAAAGGTGACCTAATTGGAGTTATTTCTGATCCTTACGGAAGGTTTGAGTCAAGGGTGAAAATACCTGAAAGTGGCCATATAATTGGAATTAATCATGCTCCAATTGTTTATAAAGGGGATGCAATTGTGCATTTGGGATTTGAGTAAAGAGAGTCGGACTTTTTAAAGAATGGCAAATCTTCTTTGGCTTGGAAAGTCGAAGTCAAATAAAACTAATACAAAAGGGCGATTTGAAAATCCACAGATCCAATTTATACTGAATTTATTGCAATCACAGGATCGAGTTTTGCTGCAGATCGGGCAGGCATAAAACCGGCGATAAAACCAATCACACTCGAAATCATTAAACCGGTCATAATATTTCCAATGGTTAGCATCACTGTAAAATCGCTTACATAACCAACTACAATGGTACCGATAAAAATCAATACAAGCCCAAATATTCCTCCTATTACTGAAAGCACAACAGCTTCAAAAATGAACTGTAACAGGATAAAATATTTTTTAGCACCTAAAGACTTTTGAATACCGATAATCTTTGTTCTTTCTTTTACAGATACAAACATAATATTGGCAATTCCAAAGCCACCTACCAGAATTGAAAATCCTCCGATTATCCAACCGGCCATATTAAAAACAATAAAAAACTGGTCGAATTGGTTGGCCACCAGACTTACCTCGTTCAAAGCAAAGTCGTTTTCTTCCATGGGTTTTAAACGGTGGAGGTTACGCATTATCCCTTCCAGTTCAGCAACAAACTTATCGTTGTCGATATTGGGTTTCGATTTTACACAAATTGTTTGTCCCCGGTCACGATTCCGGATATCTGTCATGTAAAAAGATTTAACAGCCGAGATATGAATATTTTTATCCATAGAAGTGCCAAATGCATCCTGGCCCTTTTTTTCATATACCCCGATAATGTTAAATTTTATTCCCTGAATCTTCATGCTTCGGTTAATAGGGTCAAGTCCGGGAAAAAGTTTTTCGGCAATTTCAGCACCAATTACGGCAACTGGATTTCCGTTTCGCATTTCGTTTTCAGTAAAATAACGTCCTCGCTCAAGTTTTAATCCCCAAACATCAAGCATCCCATGGGTAGTAGCCATAATGGTTACATTTTCCATTTTATCACTTCCCGACTGGGCTGTCCTTGAAAAACCATATAAGAAAGCAGCATTTTCGACTGAATTTGCTCTTCTGAGAATCTCTTCTGTTTCCTCAAATTTAGGAGAAGGGCGGTTAAGATAACGCCACCAGGGATATTCAGATTCACCTTCAGGTGGCATCCATGGCCATTTTTGAATATAAACCATATTGCTTCCCATACTGTCAAGGCTCTCACGAATATATCTTTCCAACGAATCGATTACTGTAAAAACAGAGACAATGGCAAAAATACCTATGGTAATTCCAAGCAGAGACAGGAAAGTTCTCAGCTTATTTGCCTTAAGCGAACCAAAGGCAAAAGAAAAACTCTCGTATATCAATCTTATCAGAAGCATCTTAATTCTTTAATTGAAAGTAAAGTTATAATTTGTTTTTTTAATAAAGGATAAAACAATGTTTAAAAACAATTCAACTGTTCTTCTTTAATTGGTGTAAGTTTTTCAAAATGATTACAATATAATCAGAACAACTTGCAGTGTTTATTTCTTCATAAAGAAAATAGGCAATGCTTTGGTTTTTATGCCCGATTCTACATTGATTTTTTTATCTTTGCAAACAAATTTCGAAAACGTAATAAATGGCTGATAATAAAAAAATTAAGACTGCGTTGGTTTCGGTGTTTCATAAGGAAAACCTTGACGCAATTATTCATAAACTAAATGAATTGGGTGTAAAAATTTTGAGTACCGGAGGAACCAAAAGTTTTATTGAAGGACTTGGAGTTGAAGTTACTTCGGTTGAAAGTTTAACCGGATATCCATCCATTTTGGGCGGAAGAGTAAAAACACTACATCCAAAAGTCTTTGGCGGAATTCTTTCACGACGCGATAATCAGGGAGATGTCAGTCAGTTAACAGAGTACGAAATTCCTGAGATCGACCTGGTAATTGTAGATTTATATCCATTTGAAGATACAGTTGCTTCCGGAGCTAAAGAACAGGATATAATTGAAAAAATAGATATCGGTGGAATTTCATTAATTCGTGCTGCAGCCAAAAATTTTAAAGATGTGGTAATTGTACCTTCGCAAAAAGAATATGGGCCTTTGTTAAGTCATCTTGAAAAAAATAGGGGTGAGTTTTCTATGAGCGAGCGAAAATGGTTTGCAGGCAGGGCGTTTGGAATTTCTTCACATTACGACGCAGCTATTTTTAATTATTTTGCTGAAGATTCGGAAGAGGCGAACGAACGTATTAGTCTGAACAATGGTGATGTCCTTCGTTATGGAGAAAATCCGCATCAAAAAGCCACTTTTTACAAATTCAATAATTCTCCGGGTGAACTAACTTTATCGAATGCAAAAGTTTTACAAGGTAAAGCGCTCTCATACAATAATATGCTCGATGCCGATGCGGCCTGGAAATCTGCCAGCGATGCTTATCATTCTGTAACTCATATTGAAAATAAAGTCGCAGTTTCGGTAATTAAACACCTGAATCCATGTGGATTGGCAGTGACAAATAATATTATGGAATCGCTGGAGTTGGCATGGGCAGGCGATCCAATCAGTGCTTTCGGAAGTATCATATGTTTTACAAGCGAAGTGACAAAAGAAATTGCTGAGTGGTTTGGTAAAAAGTTTGTCGAGATTCTTATTGCGCCTTCCTTTACTGATGAAGCTTTGGAAGTATTGGGTAAAAAGAAAAATTTGAGAGTCCTGGTAATTCCGGTAAAAGAAGAAATTACAGGTGAAAAATTATATCGTTCAATTAGCGGTGGAATGCTTGTTCAGGATGAAGATGAAGGTATGGATGCCAAACTCGAAACTGTAACCAAAAAAGAATTTGATGCATCAAAAGCCAATTTGGCAAAGTTTGGAATTACCGCTTGCAAACATCTTAAAAGTAACGCTATCGCAATCGTTACGGAAAACAGTAACGGAGCATTTTGGTTAACCGGTGCAGGTATGGGCCAGCCGAATCGTTTGGATAGCCTAAGACAGCTTACAATGCCTCGATTTGAAATGAAAAAGGGCCTTAGAATTGAGAATTCAATTTTGATTTCAGATGCCTTTTTCCCATTCCGCGACAGTATAGAAGCTGCCAATGAATATGGCGTAAAATACATTGTCGAACCCGGAGGAAGTATTCGTGATGATGAGGTTATTGAAGCTTGTAACGAGTTTGGTATTGCAATGGCATTTACCGGAAGAAGACATTTTAAACATTAGAAAACTCTTTTATATACAAGATAATCATTAAATCAAATGGGACTATTTTCATTTTTAACACAGGAGATTGCAATTGACCTGGGAACAGCCAATACCATTATCATTCATAATGATAAGATTGTGGTTGATGAACCATCGATTGTTGCTATTGATCTGAAAACAGAGAAAATGATGGCAATCGGAGAAAAAGCCCGTCAAATGCAGGGGAAGACACATGCTAACCTGAAAACAATCAGGCCATTGCGTGACGGAGTAATTGCCGATTTTAATGCGGCTGAACAAATGATTCGGGGGATGATAAAAATGATAAATCCGAAGCCAAAATTATTTGCGCCGGCCCTGAAAATGGTGATTTGTATTCCTTCGGGAAGTACTGAAGTGGAAATTCGTGCAGTGCGGGACTCCTCTGAACATGCGGGAGGAAGAGAAGTTTATATGATTTATGAACCTTTGGCGGCAGCAATTGGAATTGGGCTGGACGTAGAAGCACCTGAAGGAAATATGGTGGTGGATATTGGTGGCGGTACTACAGAAATTGCTGTGATATCGCTGGGTGGTATTGTAACCAATAAATCGATCCGTATTGCAGGTGATGATTTGACTGCCGATATTATGGAGTACATGCGTCATCAACACAATATTAAAATTGGCGAAAGAACTGCAGAGGAAATTAAAATCCATGTTGGTTCTGCTTTGTCTCAACTAAAGGATCCACCACCGGATTATGTGGTACAGGGACCAAATCAAATGACAGCACTGCCGATAGAGGTTCCGGTATCTTACCAGGAAATTGCACACTGTTTGGAGAAATCGATTTCCAAAATTGAAACTGCCGTGTTAAGTGCTTTGGAGCAAACACCACCTGAACTTTACGCTGATATTGTTGTAAAAGGAATATGGCTGGCCGGTGGAGGTGCACTTCTAAAAGGTTTGGATAAAAGATTGACTGATAAAATCGGTATTACATTCCATATCGCAGAAGATCCCTTACGTGCCGTAGTGCGCGGTACCGGTATTGCGCTTAAGAATGTTGAAAATTTTTCTTTCCTGATTAAGTAAAACGACACCAAATTTTCTCGTGTAAACAATGAGAGGTCTGCTACGCTATTTGTTGAAAAATTATGCGTTTCTTCTTTTTCTAATATTAGAAGTAATTGCATTTACATTAATTTTCAATTTTAACAAATATCAGCAGGTTAAATACCTTAATTCATCAAACAGGATTACTGCATCAATTTATAATTCGTTTAATGCCGTTGGAAGTTATTTTAGGCTGGCTTCGGTAAACAGAAAACTGGCAGAAGAAAATGCACACCTAAAATCGGTTTTGGGTAAATTGCCATATTTAGAATTATCTGGAGATACACTGCTTGATTCGCTTGAAGTTAAAGATTCGTTATATCGTTATATTTCAGCCAAGGTAATTAATAATTCGGTCGATAATCAGAACAACTATATTACACTTAACAAAGGGAGGAAACATGGTATAAAACCGGATCAGGGTATAATTAACCCGGATGGAATCGTGGGTGTAATTACCAATGTTTCTGAGTCCTACTCACTGGGATTTTCGGTATTAAACAAAAGGTGGGGAGCATCGGCAAAGTTGAAAAAAAGCGGAACATTCGGACCACTCTCCTGGGATGGCAGAGATTCCGAATTTGTGTTTCTTAACGGAATTCCATTTCATGTTGACCTGGCTGTAGGGGATACTGTTGTTACAAGTAGTTATTCTTCAGCTTTTCCTGAGGATATTATGATTGGAACTGTATATTCTATTGATCAACCTTCAGGTGAAAATTATTATCACATTCAGGTAAAACTGGCTGTAGATTTTAGGGCATTATCATATGTTGATGTGATAAATAATTTGAAAGTTGAAGAGATTAATAACCTGGAAAGTACAATTGATAAATGATTAGAATTCTGTTAAAATATGCCATTATGTTTGTATCTCTGGTTTTAATCCAGGTACTGATTTTTAATCAGGTGCAGTTCAATGGCTTTTTTAATCCATATGTCTATATACTATTTGTAATTCTGCTTCCTTTGAGCACTCCACGGTATGCAATATTAATACTTGGTTTTTTCCTGGGACTTGTTATCGATATTTTTACGAATAGCCTGGGTATTCACGCAGCAGCAACAGTTTTTATTGCTTATGCAAGATCCCTTGTAATCAGATTGATTTCTAACCGGGAGGATGACAGAAGTGATTATCCCGGATTAAAACAAAATTCTTTGGTGTGGTTTGTCAGGTATGTTTCAATAATGGTTGTTCTGCACCATGTATTTTTGTTTTATATTGAGGTATTTACATTGGCAAATTTCTTTAATACATTTTATCGGGCAATTCTCAGTTCAATTTTTTCAATTATTGTTATAGTTTTAAGTCAGTTTTTGGTTTTTAGAGATTAATTTTAAAACGTGGACATTTTTTCAAAAAGAAAATACCTGGTTATTGCAATATTTCTTGCAGCCGGAACAGTATTTCTGATTAAATTATTTGGTTTACAGGTAATGGATTCGAAGTACAAGGTATCGGCTACAAATAATGTATTACGCGAAATTGTACAATATCCTGCCCGCGGTCTGGTGTACGACAGAAATGGTACCTTAATGGTATTTAATAAACCTGCTTACGATTTATTAATTACACCTCGCGAAGTAGAGGCTTTTGATACAACCGCCTTTTGTAAGTTACTTGAAATTTCAAAAGAAGAACTAAACGCAGGAATTCAAAAAGCCAGGGAGTATTCCACTTATAAACCATCTATTCTTATCAAACAAATTCCCCCGGAAAGTTTTGCCTACCTTCAGGAACAATTGTACAAATTCAAAGGATTTCATACACAATCTAGAACACTAAGAGAATATGCACATTCCTCTGCAGCTCATGTTTTAGGTTATGTAAGCGAGGTAAACGATAATGATATTAACAGAGATGAGTATTACAAACCAGGAGATTATATTGGTGCCAGCGGGATTGAAAAAACCTATGAAAATCAACTAAGAGGAGTTAAGGGGATTAAAAAACAATTAGTTGATGTACATAACCGAATTCAGGGAAGTTATTTAAATGGTGCAGAAGATATTCCTGCACAGATTGGGAAGGATATCATATCAACACTGGATGCCGATTTGCAGATTTATGCCGAACAGCTTTTTCGGAATAAACGGGGTGGGGTAGTGGCAATAGAACCCTCAACAGGAGAAGTGCTGGCCTTGGTTAGTGCGCCAACCTATGATCCCGGATTATTGGTTGGACGGGTTAGGGGAACAAACTACAATATCCTTTTAAGGGATACGCTAAAACCACTTTTTAACAGAGCCACTCAAGCTAAATATCCTCCAGGCTCAACATTTAAATTAATTAATACTTTGGTTGGACTGGAAACAGGTGCTATTACAACAAATTCGCGATTTTCATGTTACGGAAAATCAACAACTCCCATACGTTGTACACACAATCATGTTTCTCCTGCCGATGTGGTGGATGCCATACGCGAATCCTGTAATCCGTTCTTATGGAACACTTTCCGGGCTACAATAAGAAAATACAACAGTACTGCTGAAGGTTTTAATGTATGGCGTGAATATGTGGCCAGCTTTGGGATTGGCCAGATTTTGAGTAGTGATTTTCCTAATGCTTTATCAGGTAATTTACCAAAAGAATCCTTATACAACGGAATTTACGGATCAGGACGTTGGAGTCCACTTACTATTCGTTCTTTGGCAATCGGGCAGGGTGAACTTGGCGCAACGCCGCTTCAAATGGCAAACGTTGCTGCAGCCATTGCAAACCGGGGATATTATTACCCGCCGCATCTAATAAAGGAGATCGAAAATGATACAATTCCAGGAAGTTTTAAAAAAAGGAGAAATACAAAAATATCTCCTGTAAATTTTGAGCCTATCATTGAAGGAATGGAACAGGTAGTTAACGGAAATTTAAATGCAACAATAGGTGTTCCGGGACTACAAATGTGTGGTAAAACCGGAACGGTTGAGAATAATCAAGGCTCTGATCACTCGGTTTTTACAGCTTTTGCACCAAAAGAAAATCCCAAAATAGCCATTTTTGTTTATGTCGAAAATGGAGTTTGGGGATCGAGATATGCTGCTCCAATGGCGAGTTTGATGGTTGAACAATATTTAAATGATACCATTGCTGCCAAAAGAAAATGGGTGGAAAAAAGAATGCTGGATGCCAATTTATTAAACCCAAATCAGCCCAAGTAATATGCCAAAAAGAAACAGCCTGTGGGCAAACATAGATTGGATAACTGTAATTCTATTTGTTACCTTAATGCTGTTGGGCTGGGTAAATATATATTCATCAGTATTCGATCAGGAACACCAAAGTATTTTTGATACAAGCCAGAGATATGGTAAACAATTAATTTGGATTGGTGCAGCGCTGGTAATTGCTTTTGTAATTCTTATTATCGAATCCAATTTTTACGTTTTCTTCTCGTACATTATTTATGGTACAATTATTTTACTGCTTATTCTTGTGCTTTTTATAGGTGTTGAAATAAATGGGCAGACCGCTTGGTTTATGGTCGGATCTTTTAGAATACAACCCTCGGAGTTTGGCAAATTTGCCACCGCACTGGCTTTGGCGAACTATATGAATACACATGGATTTAAACTTCAAAAGCTAAAATCTTTGGCAATTGTTTCATTAATTATCTTAACCCCGGCAGCACTCATTCTCTTACAAAATGATACCGGTTCTGCGCTGGTTTATTTTTCATTTGTTCTGGTTTTATATCGCGAAGGGCTTTCAGGAGTTGTGTTGTTTTTTGGAGCGTTAATGATAGTTTTATTTATTCTGTCCCTGGTGGTTTCAAATCTGGTTTTGGCACTTATTTTATTGGGAATTGCATTAATTGCATTTTTTGTGCTTAATCCAAAATTCAAACAGTTTTTAAGAATCCCGGTATTTTACATGGCATCATTTTTATTTCTGTTTATTGTCAATTTGATACTTGGGAAAAAATATGAGATTTCTTTTTTAATAAGTATTGCATCTGTTGTAGGTACACTAATAGTTTTGGGTTATAGTTTCAGAAAAAGATTGAAATATTTTGCCATCATTTGTTATATCTTTTTAGGTTCAATAATTTTTACTTTCTCTGTCGATTATGTTTTTAATAATATACTTGGTGCACATCAACAAGCCCGTATTAATGAACTGCTGGGAATCAAATCCGATCCGCTTGGAGCAGGGTACAATGTAAATCAAAGTAAAATTGCAATAGGCTCAGGAGGAGTATGGGGGAAAGGATTTTTAAACGGGACACAAACTAAATTTGATTTTGTACCTGAACAGGATACTGATTTTATTTTTTGTACAGTTGGTGAAGAATGGGGATTTGCCGGTTCAATATTGGTAATTGGACTTTTTATGATCTTTTTAACCAGGTTGATTTGGTTGGCAGAACGACAGCGATCAGGATTTTCAAGAATTTATGGTTATTCGGTTGCGGTAATTTTGTTTTTCCATTTTTTTGTAAATATTGGAATGACTATCGGGATCATGCCGGTTATTGGAATTCCTTTGCCTTTTTTTAGTTACGGTGGTTCCTCTTTGTGGTCGTTTACAATTTTGTTGTTTATTTTTATTCGACTGGATGCCAGCCGGTACGAAAAATTTTAATTCATTTTGAAACAATCGAAACCTCAGGAATACTTATATCAAGCTGATGTTTTTGGTTTACGAATTCTATCATATCAAGCATAAATTCTCTAAAATTTGTCTCAAAATATTTGTCCTTTTCTTTTACTGTCTTTTTTACAAAGTCAGATTTTTCAGGCAAAGAACTGTAGTTGCTCATTATTTTAAGCGACTGAATTATTCCGTTCATTGAAGCATAAGACTCCAGTCTTCTGTTTTGGATGAGGAAAGGCAGAAAACCCTGAACACGCATCGGTAACTTTCTGAAATTTTGTAACAAAATGGCATGCGAACGTTTGGCAAAATTTCTTAAAGTGGAATCGTGATACAAATGCCAGTTTTTAGCCAGGTAATGATCGTATAAAAAATCAATTATTATTCCCGAATAGAGGCCATACTCTTTTCTAAACAGCATTTTTGCTTCTCTGAATTTAGGATGGGCGTCAGTAAAGGAATCAATTTTGCGATGTAGTAATATACCTTTTTTGATTTCTTCAGGATATTTATCCCAGTCACGACCTTTCACATAATCGCCTATAAAATTGCCAACTAAAGTTCGTTCGTTGGTACCTGATAAATACATATGTGCCAAATAATTCATCGTTTAAAAGAACGCTTTAAACCACTATTTGTTTTAAATGGAGTTATTAAAAGATTTTGCATTCGTAAAAAAATAATTAAAGTTTAAAATGTTTCACCTATGCTATCGGACAAAAAAAAGATTTCACGATGTGCATCCGAATTATAAGTTCAGTATGCATTTTTTGTATTGTTATAAACCAAAATCGACAATTTTAAATGCGGTTGCACAAAAAGAACTCCTTTAATGTGCAATCATAAATTGCCGGTTTAACTGTTTTGAATTATCTATTGTAAGTCGTCCTGTATAAATACCGTTTTCCAGGTTAGATAGGTTTATTCCGATTAGGTTTTCACCTGAAATTTTACCGCTTAATTCCTTTTGAGCAACAATCTGACCCTTTAAATTGATAATTGAAAGCGTAATTTTTTCGGTTGTATTAACATTGAAACGAAAATTTGTTACTCCGGAAGTTGGATTAGGATAAATATTTAATTCTGGATTATTCAGTTCATTCATATCAGTGCTAACTGAAAGATTAGTTGTGAATTCCACACAATTCCCATATTGAGTGCCAGCCGAATTGGTGGCAAACGAACGGACATAATAGGTTACACCTTCCACAAGTCCGTTTATTTCAGATTGAAATAAACCGGTGCCCGGATCTTCTGCAATAACATTGTCCCTGTAATTAGGATTGTAAAACGTTCCCCATACAAATCCCTGGGTTATAATTTCTCCTCCGCCATCATCAATAACATTTCCCGAAACTGTTACGCCAGAAGACGAATTCCGGTTTTGAAAAACTGTTGTTACAATTGGAAAAAGAACGATTCCCTTTTGATAAGCATACGATTCCATTAAGGCTTTTCGAATCTTGTCTCCTTCAATATAATGGTAATAAACCAGGCCAACAACCAATTGAGCAACCTGCCTGGGAGTTGCAGCGACACCAGGCGTTTTTGCCCTGTCGTACTGACTTTTCAGAAAACTGCTAACACTTAAATTTTGGTTATCAAGGTTCAGACTTTTTAAACCATAAAGAATATCATATCCGGTCATTTGCAATAATACCCTGACCATCCTTTTTTCGATACTGTCAACAAGGTAAGGACTATTTACATCCAATAAGCCATCGCTGGTCATTAATCTGTCAAAATCATTACAAAAATTTTCAACGTCGATATCACTGTAACCATAATTGTTTAATAAATGTAAGTAGTTGGAATGTACCTGTTTAATGGAATTGAACAAACTATTGTCTCCGCGAAGGTATCTGTTAATTACTGCAATTCTGAATTCATCGAACTTTGAAAGTTGGATACCTTGATAAAAAGAAAGCTCTGCATTTGCCGCGACAATTGAATCGTATTTGGTACTTAATAATTCTTCCTGAATATCCTGGTAAACTGTGTCGAAGTTGTTAAAGTCAAATGTTACTGCGAACATCATATTTTGCATTGTATCAAGCATTGCTTTTATCTGTGCAGCATCAAATCCACTTTTTACCTCCAATTCATTAAGCGTTTCAGGATTTTTCGTGGAAAGAATGTCTGAAGCCGATTCTTTATTTACTGTTGGTGCAATTTGTGATTCACAGTCAACAACTTGCCCCTTGTTATAACAAGTTGTTTCCACATGTCCGTCGGCATAGGTTTTAGTAGAAATTCCATGTCGTCTATCATCAACCATATTTACCTCTTCAGTTGATATAATTTCCATTTCCGGATAACTTTTCATTGTTATGGTTACCTTACCTTGCCACCATTCTATATTATCTTGTTTGCCTGTTGTAATCTTGGTATAATCAATATGTTGTTCAACAACTTCAAACTTGCTATCTCCCAAAGATGTTCTCTTCTCAAGTGTTTCATTATAAAAAATACTATATAAAAATGCTGTTGTGTTAATTGAGCCTAAAGCAAACCAGACAAAAACTCCGAAAATGATTGCTGATATAGTTGATTTCCAGGATGTTTTGTTAAGTCTTTTCTTTTTCATGGCAATTTAAATTAAGAATAATCCTCTTTACAAATGAGTAGGTAAACAAATGGTAATTTATTTTTTCCTGTTTTTTTAGAACTTGTACACGTGGTTTATTCAATTAAAACTTTTAAATAAACATTCGTATTTTCGCTGTTCAATTAGAACGTAGAACATTTGGTATTATCATAACTGGTATAAAGAAAATTTACATTTATACTATATTTCATACTAAAAGGTATGAATATTTATTATAAAATCAAAAAATTGATAATTTGGATAAAATTAATGTCAACGGCCTCCACAAACTTTTAACCTTTCTGATTCTTTTCCGGAGTTTGTAAACAAGAAAATGATGTTTCATTTAATTCAAAATCAATACATAAAAATGAATATCTTTTTTATTCTATTTTTATTTTCAATCCGGCTCTTTGTATAAAAAATTCTGAACAGAAAGAAAAACGGGAATTAATAATTTAACTCAGTTTATATTCAATTAAAATAAATATGAAATTTCAAGTTTGTGCAATTAAAATTCTGGTTACCAATAAGTCAGTTTTGAAATCCGATTTATCATATGATATTTCAAATTTTTGGCAGATAGGAAAACATAATTTTATTCAAATTATACTTATTAATTGACTTGAATCAATTCTATTATTTTTTAATTTTGCGATTCTTAAAAACAAAAATGAAGAAAAAGATTGTAGCATTTGGAGAAGTAGTTTGGGATATGTTACCAAATGAGAAAGTGCTTGGAGGTACTCCTTCTAATCTTGTTTTTCGTTGCAATTCTCTGGGAGAGAATGGATTCCTGCTTTCTCGGATTGGTGATGACGATTTTGGAAATGAAGCTTTGGATAAACTAAAGGAATTAAATATATCTGATGATAATGTTCAGTTAGATACAGAGTTTCCTACAGGTACCGTGCACATCTCTTTTGAAAATGATTATGATTCCCGCTATATTGTTACTCCCGATGTTGCATTCGACCACATTGAATTTTCGGCTGAAGCGTTAAAATTGGTAAGAAATGCCGATTGTTTGTTTTATGGATTGTTGCCCCAACGTTTTGGCCTGTCAAAAAATACTCTTCGGGAATTGTTAAAAGAGTCGCCAAAATCAATTCACTTTTTTGACTTGAAATTATTTGAACATTTTTTTGATGTTATCGTTGTAGAACGCTTATTGAAAAGTTCAAATTTGGTACGTATTAAAGAAAAAGAGATTGATTTTTTGAGTAAAGAGCTGGGACTTAAGAATGATGATTTAAACACTTTTTGTTTGAATCTTTGTAAAAAATATAAAATTGATTTAATCCTGATAACCCGTGGTCATAATGGAGTTTTTGCTTTTCATCATAGCAAAGGTGCTTTTCATGATTCGGGATACCAAATTGAAGTTAAAGACAATGTAGGATCAGGAATGGCTTTTTGTGCAGGCTTTTTACATTACTATCTGGATAAAAAACCAATTCAGGTAGCACTGAATTTTGGCAATGCTGCCGGTGCTCTCAATACAACAAAGTTGGGTGCAACTTCCTATTTTGATAAAAAGGATGTACTCGATTTTATGAAGAATACACCCAAAAACCAATAATCAAAGTAACTTTTTTCAAAATAACAATACTGTAAAACATCTTTGTTCTGGTAACTAAGCCTGAGGATTTTCAGTTTAACTAATTAAAAAAGATATGAAAACCTCAAGAAAGGAAATTACACGTTTGCTATTTGATACATTATGGGGAAAGTATATCGAAAGGGTGTCATATGCAAAGAAATATTCCGACTTAGTAATAAAGAAAGGTGGTAAAATTGTTTTTGATCACATTGCTTTCCGGACCCTAAATTCACATACAGGTGAACAACCCGAAGGAATCAGGGCAATAAAACATATTCTGAATTTTCTGGATTACAAACCTGTTTCGGAATACAATTTCAGCAAAAAGAAACTGAAAGCCTTTCATTTTGAACATCCCGATGAATTGTTCCCAAAAATATTTGTTAGTCAACTTGAGGTAAGCAAATTACCGGGATGGGCACAAACTGCTATAAACAAAACTGTTAAGAATACTCCATATTTATTGTCCGACAGAAGTATTGGGCTGTTAAGATCATTGGAGGAAAATGGTGATTTACCCGTAGAAGCTGCAGAATATCTAATAAAAGATTTGGTTCAGTATTTCCGCAGGCCATGGAATATTCCACAAAAAGACGATGTTTTAAAAATTAACGATGTAACACAATACGGTGCCTGGGTTTTATTACATGGAAATTCAGTTAATCATTTTGCTGCATACATTAATTATCAGAACGTAAAAGAATGGCCCGATTTAGAGACAACATGCAAAGGATTGGCAAATTCAGGAATTCCAATGAAAGAAGAGATTGAAGGAGAAAGAGGATCCAAACTACGTCAATCGGCAACACAAGCTGTTAAGGAAGAAGTAAAGGTAAAAACCGATGGTGGTATTGAAAAAATTACCTGGACATCTGCATATCTTGAATTAACGGAACGAAATCATTTTACTGAAAACGGAACCACCAAATTATTTACCGGATTTTTAGGAGCACAGGCAACTCACCTTTTTGATATGACTCAAACTCACGACAATTAGGATAAGATTAGATTTTGAGATCTACATTGATTAGTTTTCGGGGGATTTGAACAGATTCCTCGCTTCGCTCGGAATGACAACCCTCCCAACAGCATTAAAACTGTGACCTCTTGTCATTCTGAACGAAATGCAATGAAGTGAAAGAATCTTTTCCATATTATTTGTTTTACCGGATAACAGTAATTCTTATTACAAAGTAATATGACGAAAAACAAGACCGGGAGAAAACAATAAAAGTCAAAATTTTTCTTTGCGAATAACCTTCTGTTTTTAATACACCTTAGGAACATAAGTCACTTCATCAAGCGGAGGCCGCACATAACCTTTATTGTCTTTTCTTGGTGGAAGTTCCATTGGTGGTGGAGTAAGATCTTTGTAAGGAATTAATGAAAGCAGGTGATGAATACAGTTTAATCGTGCCTGTTTTTTATTATCAGCATCGACAGTGTACCACGGGCTAAGTTTTGTATCGGTATAAGCAAACATTTCATCTTTTGCTTTTGAATATTCTGTATATAGTTCTCGGGATTTCAAATCCATAGGACTAAGTTTCCATCTTTTGGTAAGATTATTTATCCTTGAAATAAACCTTTTTTCCTGTTCTTCTTCACTTACTGAAAACCAATATTTTATTAAAATTATCCCTGAGCGAATTAACATTCTCTCAAAATTGGGGCAGGCACGTAAAAAATCCCAGTATTCTTCATCCGTACAAAAGCCCATTACTTTCTCCACTCCGGCCCGGTTGTACCAGCTTCTGTCGAAAATTACCATTTCTCCGGCTGCAGGCAAATGCGCCACGTAACGCTGAAAATACCATTGAGATTTTTCTCTTTCGGTAGGAGTACCAAGTGCTACCACTTTGCAAATTCGGGGATTTAAAACCTGGATTATTCTTTTAATTGTTCCTCCTTTTCCCGCTGCATCCCGTCCTTCGAAAATTACAACCACCCTCAATCCCTGGTGTTTTATCCACTCCTGAAGTTTTATCAATTCAACCTGGAGTTTGTTTAGTTCGTGTTCATAATTTTTCCTGGAGATTTTATGATGATTTTCTCCGTTTGAACCTGCTTTTGCCATATCCCCTAAGTTTAATTATGGTTTCTATTAAAATGAAATTCCTTTAAATTTAGTGAAATTTAAACAGATACAAACAGAGCCTAACTTAAAGTTCTTCTTTAACCAGGGGGTATTTGCCAAAAAATGATAATTATACCAAAATATAAGCACCAAATAAACTGTCTTT
>CAJXZG010000059.1 GCA_913063265.1 uncultured Prolixibacteraceae bacterium
TCTTAGTGCGCAACTTAAACGGGTTGAATCAAAATCAGAAGAGCTGGAAAAAGTACATCGTCAGCATTTGGATAAACTTGAACAAATCTCTGGTATGTCGGCTGAAGATGCAAAAGCACAATTGGTTGAATCTTTAAAGGCCGAAGCCAAAACCGAGGCAATCTCTTACATTAACGAAATTATGGAAGATGCCAAGCTGACCGCAAATAAGGAGGCTAAAAAGATTGTTGTAAAATCGATTCAAAGAGTTGCTACCGAAACGGCAATTGAAAATGCTGTAACCATTTTCCATATCGAAAGTGATGAAATTAAAGGTAGAATTATCGGTAGGGAAGGACGAAATATCAGAGCACTGGAAGCGGCAACAGGAGTTGAAATCGTGGTGGATGATACCCCCGAAGCTATTGTTCTTTCTGCTTTTGATCCGGTTCGTCGCGAAATAGCCCGATTAGCGTTACACCAGTTGGTAACCGACGGTAGAATTCACCCGGCAAGAATTGAGGAAGTTGTAAGCAAAGTTAAAAAGCAAATTGAAGAGGAAATTATTGAAACCGGTAAACGAACCACAATCGATTTGGGTATTCATGGATTACATCCTGAACTGATTCGATTGATTGGTAAAATGAAATACCGTTCTTCATACGGACAAAACCTGCTTCAACACTCTCGTGAGGTTGCTAACCTTTCGGCTATTATGGCTTCTGAACTGGGTTTAAATGTGAAGAAAGCAAAACGTGCCGGACTGTTGCACGATATTGGTAAAGTGCCTGATGATGAGCCGGAATTACCACACGCTGTTTTGGGGATGAAACTGGCAGAGAAATACAAAGAAAAACCTGATGTTTGCAACGCCATTGGTGCTCACCACGATGAAGTGGAAATGCAGACTTTGCTTGCTCCAATCGTTCAGGTTTGTGACGCAATTTCAGGTGCCCGGCCAGGTGCCCGACGCGAAATCGTGGAGTCGTATATCAAGAGATTAAAAGACCTTGAAGATCTGGCTCTTTCTTATCCCGGTGTTATGAAAACCTATGCAATTCAGGCTGGTCGTGAGTTACGTGTTATTGTTGGAGCCGATAAAATGTCGGATCAGGAGACAGAACAATTGTCCTACGATATTTCCAAACGTATCCAGGATGAGATGACTTATCCGGGACAAATAAAAATTACAGTAATTCGCGAAACACGTGCTGTGAGTTACGCTAAATAAAAAAAGAATTACATCAAATATTTAAAACCTTTCTGTTTTTACAGGAAGGTTTTTTTGTTGTCAAATAAGGCATTTGAAAAAATGGACTCACCTTGAAAATGAGGTGGATTTTTTTAGGGATTTTTTAGATGTAATAGGCTTTTTCCAACTAAATCTTTTGGAATATTTGATGCTTATTCATGTTCTTAACTAGTGGTTTAATGGAACGTTATAATTTCCGTCCGGGGCAACATTAATCGCTTATAGCTTCATTCTTCGCCGGACGGTTCCATAATCTTCATCATTCCCCAGAGCTATAAGATTTCGCTACGGGTTGTTGCTTTTCGCCCATTTTGGGCTAAGAATGTAACAAGCCCTGAAGGGGCGAAATGCAATAGCCCAGGGAAGAGTGACTAAAAGGAACGATGCCTTGGGTATATTGAAATCATAAACAAAAGGCGTAACTAATTAGCTGATTGAAAATCTGGCATTCCATGCGCCGCATAGCACATACCAGAATAGAACTAAATATCCTTTGTGTGATATTGATAAGAAAAATCAGTTATACTCCACCTAATTTTCAAGGTGAGCCGAAAAATGTTACATAGAAGGATGTCATCTCTTTTTTCATAATCAATACAAAAAGGACATCCTTCTTCCTTCCGACTTCGAGCTTCGCGCTTCGTGCTTTCTCAAAACAGTTCCAGTAAACTTTGAATACGTTCTTTTTTATCCATAAAATTTACTGATTGGTAGGAAAGTTCAAGTGTCTGAACCAGCAACTTTAAAAGCTCAATATCAGAATGAGGTTCGGTGTAATGCTCAATGGGGTAAAAATTATTGGTCCGCAAATGATATTCAATTTCCTTTATACTGGTTATAGAGCCCTTGTTGGAAGGGTTAATATAAAACAGAACATCAGATTTACTGTCTTCACCATGAACCTTTCTGGCCAATTCTGAATCTACAATTGCCACTAAAGGATTTTTGGGAAAATCGATAAATTTTGCAGGAAGTTCCAGCATTCTTGCAATTATAGTGTAAAAAATACTAATTGAAACCGGATTCCCTTTTTTTGTATCTAAAAGTTGATTTAGAAAAGAATTTTGGGGGGAGTGTATATTCTTAAAATTGATTGAAAACTCGTTGATGTT
The DNA here is from genome assembly GCA_913063265.1 of uncultured Prolixibacteraceae bacterium. Lineage (GTDB taxonomy): Bacteria > Bacteroidota > Bacteroidia > Bacteroidales > Prolixibacteraceae > Draconibacterium. The sequence goes on from CAJXZG010000059.1 coordinate 2,344, forward strand.
AAATATAAAATGGTTTAATATGGTTGTTTTTTCAAGCAGGGTTAGAGAATTGTTTAACTCCAGCCATATTTTCTTTCTTATGTTTTCCAGTTTGAAACGAATGTTGTCTGGATTTAAATCCGGATATTGAAAACGATCGATAATAAGAAAACCGGTTAGCAGATCTCTTTTACTGTCTTTTGTATTGAGCCATTCTTTTAATAATCTTTTAGTTTCTTTAAACTGAAGGTTTTGAATAATATTTTCAATCCTTTCCTGGCAAAATCCATCAAAACTGGATTCCCACTTTTGTTCCAAAGCGGGTATAATTTCATCAGTTTCCTTTAATAACTCTTCCTGAACCCTTTCAAAAACAGTTAAATCGGGATCATCCAGCAAATCAATTAAAGCATCCAGTTTACTATTCATAGGGTATATTATTTATCTGTCAGGCGATTCAATACCTCAACGATTAAATTTGTCATTTTTTCCCTGTAGTTTTCGTTCGCTTTTAAAACTACTCTGTTGGCTATAATCAAACAAACAGTTAGGGCCTTGTGCCCGAGCATTTTAGATAATCCATAAATTGCCGAACTTTCCATTTCGAAGTTGGTGATTTTATAATGCTTATATCTAAATTCTTCTATTTGTTTGTTTAACTCAGGAACAGCTAACGGTAATCTTAATACTCTGCCTTGCGGGCCGTAAAAGCCAGGTGCAGAAATGGTTACTCCATTAATAAAATCAGGACTGTCAAACTTTGATTTTAGAGTTTCAGAGCAGTCTGCAACATAAAAAGTGGGTAATGAATTACGCCAGTTAGTTGCAGTTTTAAAGGCCTTTTCGAATTCAATATCACAATATGATTCTCTGTTTGCATAAAAATTCAACATTCCGTCGAAACCAATTGATTTTTCAGATACTACATATGAGTTAACAGGTAAATCAGGTTGTAAGCCTCCTGAAGTACCAATTCTGACAATATTCAGTGATCGATGTTTTTTATTTATTGTTCGGGTTTTAAGGTCGATGTTGGCTAATGTGTCTAATTCATTTAAGACAATATCAATATTATCAGTTCCGATTCCGGTTGAAATAACCGTTATTTGTTTCTCGTTATACCATCCTAAAACTGTTTTAAATTCCCGATTCTGAATGGTATAATCTATTTTGTTGAAAAATGAGGCTATTGTATCAACACGTGCAGGATCTCCAACAAGAATAATGTCGTCAGAAATATGCTCAGGCTTCAGGTGTAAATGAAATATTGAGCCGTCATTATTTATAATAAGTTCCGAAGGTTTGATCATCTGTATAATGTTGATAGTGTCCAAAACTATTCTATTTTAGATAAATAGACAATATTATAACATAGAAAATATAAACAGTTAAGGGTTGGAAATTGAAAAACTAAAAGAATTTTGTTTACAACTCAAAAAAATAACCAATTTTAAAGATTCTTAGAAACTATTTTAGAAAAATTAGAATTTTCTAAGTTTAATTTTTATTTTTGAAGAACAAATACTAAACGCAAAATCAAATGTCATTTAAAATCTTTACCCTTCAACTCTTTGGAGGATTAAAATCGATCGAAACAATCGAGAAGAAACGTACTGCATTATTGGATGATTATATCGAGTGTAATAAGATTGAAAAATCTGAAGAACTTAAGCGATATCTTGAATTGGAAAAAGAGGTTAATTCGGATGAATTTAGAAAGAAAAAGACAGATATTGAAAAGCTTCGTTTTAAAGGCAGTAAAGAACACAAGCAGTTACTTGAGCTAAAAAAGTTAGAAAAGAAAAAAACTTTAAAAAAGTATCTCGCTGTTGCAGAATCAGCTGATTTAAAGAGATTTGATGAAATTGATTCTTCTGAAAAATCGGCAGAATTTTTTGCATTGGATAAATATGTGAACGATGGAAATTATGCGCGCGATAAAAAATCAGAAAATAAGGAAGAAGCAGAAAATAAATATAACCGATTTAAACAATTACAATCCGATACAGATATTAAATTCTATTTGAAATTTAAAAAATCGGCATTGTATAAAAACTATATTCAGGTATTGGGATCTGCTGATTTAAAGAAATTGTATGAACTGCGTAAAATAACTTCTTCAGGTGAGTTTAAAACCCGCAGGGCATATCTAGAAGACAAAAAAAGATGGGAAAAGACTGAAGAATCTGCACGTGAGAAGGAATTTTTGGATATGAAGAATCAGGCACATTTTATTAATTACTTTAAAAATAAGAGCAATAAAGAATTTGATTTCTTTAAAGAATGGCAGATTGTTTTTGCAGATGATTTTAAAAATAAATCCCTTGATAACGAAAAATGGTCAACAAAAGGTTTTGTTGCAGAGAAGATATTGGGCGACAACTATGGAATTTCAGGTGATAATCATTTTTTTACCGATGGACATAACATTAGTATTAATGGTAAAATGAGCATTCAGGTTAAAAAAGAAAAAACACAGGGAAAATTGTGGCAAATGCCTGCAGGTTTTATTCCGGCAGAAATGGATTATTCTTCAGGTTTAATTTCATCGTGGAACAGCTTTTGGATGGAAGACGGGATATTAGAAGCTAAAATTAAATTTAATCCGGCTCAACAAGTGGTGAGTTCGTTCTATTTGTCAGGCGAAAAGGATTTACCGCGTGTAAATCTACTGGAAATGGGAGCCAAAAACCGCTTGGGTGTTTTAAATGTTAATGGCACTGGTAAAGCTGATGTGCATGGTTTGGATATATCTAATCTTAAAAAAGATAAATGGTACATTTTTACAATCGTTAAAGATGGCCAAAATTATACATGGAAAATTAATGACAAGGAAGTATTGACAATAAACAGTCCTGCATTAAAAGAAAAACTTCATGTAAATGCATCAAGTATTGTAGTTAAAGATGTCCCTGGTCAAAGTTTACCCGTTGGTTTTGATATTCAATGGGTAAGATGTTATCAAAAAAACAGTGTTATTGGGGCAAATTAGTACAATATTGTATTTCGTAAAATAGTTGAAATTTACATTGTCAAACTCAGTAGATAAGCATGCGAGGGTGTGATTTCTGAATTAAGATACCAGCTATTCGTTACAATTAGAAACCTCTTTTATTAAACATGATATAGCCAAAGCTTAACAGGAAATAAACCTGTGTATTTTGCTTGTCGTAATAGTTTAAAGACAAACTTAGCGGGCCTATTCCGGTTTGATATACCAAAGCTGCCATACCCTGTAAATAGTAATTTTGAATAAAATTATTTTGTTCTGTAGAATTCGACATTTCGGGAAGATCTTCATTTACCGGAACAAAACCATATCCTTCGAGTCTTAAATCAAGATTTGGAATAAGTTGAAAAATTGTGCTCATTCCTCCTGCCATATAATTATTCGAATGGAAATTTTCTATAAACAAAGATTTACTGTGAGGCGTTGGATAAAATCCCGGAGCAGCTAATTTGGTAGAGCGAAAATTACTAAATGATTCTTTGTTACTAAAAACGACTTCTCCCAGTAATCCCAAAGTAAAAATTTTATTGAATTTGAAATATCTGTTGGTATGAGCCTTTATTAAAAAGTAATTATGATTTTTTTCTGTCACTGTTTTTGTTTGCGGTGATGTTGTGCCCGGAGTCCATGTTTCTTTTCCGGTAATGTACCTCACCGATATTTTTCGAAAAGCACCTTCATCTGCATACTGTCTGTAATTTAGTGATTTGTTTTCGAAACTTATGACAGTTGAAAAAGAGTTAAATGTGGTTTGATCCGGTTCATCTTCTTTGTTTACCACATCGGTTAAATAGTACTGATCGATACTGTTGGAATAAGCAATACCTCCATAAAATTTACTATGTTGTTTAAGTGGAAATCCCGATTCAATCCTTGTATTATTTTCATTTTGAATAATATATGGCGGACGAACATCCTCAAAAAATAACTCTGAACTGGAAGCAAAGAAATCCCAGCGGTTTAATGTAGTAAATGCTTCAAGATAAAATGGCAGACGTGTTGGATAGTCAATTCGTGCTCCAAGTTTTACTGAACTGTAAAACCTTCCAAAATAAAGATTGGAAGTCAGGGAGTAGGCACGTCTTTTATACGTTCTGTAATTGATACTGGCAAATCCCTGGTTTATTGGTTTGGTGGATATATTTCCGCCGATATTCACAGCAACTTTTTTCTCCTGTTCTACTTCTAAATGTACATCGAAGTAACCTGTTTCCCGGTTGTACCTGGCAATGGGCATTATTGATTTAATATGCTCATCTGCAATAAGTTTAAAGTATTCCTGTTTAAATCTCGACAGGCTGATAACATCATAATTTCCCTTAATGGATTCGATAATAAACCTTCGCTGCATATTATCCCTTACCCCTTCAATCTGTATATTCTGGAAAAAGAGCTGCGGTTTTTTTGCATTAAACTTTTGACGTTTTTCATTCACTGTCTTCAAAGAAACCCTTCTGGTAACCATAGATTTAATACTGTCAATGGATAGCTCGGTGGTTTCTATACCTGCTTTTACAGCCATGTCAATTTTCTGAAAATCCAATAAACCTACGTTTTCAAACTCTGTTTCCAGTACAATTCCTTCACCCTCTGCAATTTCAAAATTAGTGGGACGCATAACCAAATTCGAAATCTGACTTCTTAGATCATCAGATTCAGCAGCTTTTTTATCATTTGCCACTTTATGGCCAATTATAATATCCGGTTGAAAAGCCTCTTTTGTAATATCTTGTGGAAAATTGTTTACAATACCTCCATCAAAAAGTAACTCACCATCTATTTTTATTGGTTTAAAATAGAGAGGTACCGTCATTGATGCACGGATTGCAGCTCCCAAATCGCCATTTCTTAATACTTTTGGTTCGCTTTTATTTACATCAGTAGCAACACATAAAAATGGTACCATTAAACTGTCAAAATTGTATTTACATGCGGCATTGGTTGCTGCCAATAATTCCATAAAGGCAAAATCCATTTGTTCTTCAGGGATAATGTTTGTCGGAGGTAACAGTTTTACTTTATCATCTTTCTTTTCAAAGCTGATATCAATCCAGGCCGGATCTTCCTCCGGTACCTTAAAATAATAACGATAATCTTTTTGAATTTTACCCGTCGACCAAAAATAGAAATCGTCAGATTTAAAAAGTTCTTCCATCTCTTCGGTGGTGTAACCCGCTGCATATAACCCACCTACAATTGCTCCTATTGATGTTCCGGAGATATAATCTATTGGAATATTATTCTCTTCAAGCAATCTGATTACACCGATGTGAGCCATTCCTTTGGCTCCACCACCACTGAGTACAAGACCTACCGATTGTCCGTTGGAATTTAATCCAAAAATCATTGTAAAAATTATGTACAGCAGTAAATATTTTTTCATGGAAAGAATAAACGTGTTTCTGAACAAAATCAAATTTACAAAAATGATTGATGAGTTTTATGTTGCATACTTTAAATCTTTGTTACTAAAGGAAAAACTATTAATTTGAACCCTCATAAAATTGAAACTAATGTTTGTGATAAAAGTATTTAATTAGTTGTTGATAATTTTTTTGATTATTTACTAACGGCATTGATTAAAATAGATTCGAAACATGATAAAAAAAACCACCATTGGCCTTTTAATGTTTTTTATTGTTTATGTTGTATTCGCGGATGAAAGCAATAAAAAAAATGAAAATCCGACAGCCTTGAAACGACCTACTGTTGGATTGGTTTTAAGCGGTGGAGGAGCCAAAGGATTTGCATATATCGGATTTTTTAAAGTTCTCGATGAAGTAAATATGCCTGTTGATTTTATCGGTGGTTCAAGCATGGGGGCCATTACAGCAGCTTTATATTCCGCCGGATATTCTCCTGAAACTATGCAGAAGTTGGTTAAACAACAAAACTGGTCTGAAATTATAAACGATACACAGGAGAGGCAATATATATCATATGAAGAAAAACTTTTTGGAGATAAATATATTTATTCAGTTCCGATAGGAGATAAGGGAGTATCGTTGAGTAAATCGATAACAAGTAGTTTTAATATCGATATGTTACTTAATAACCTGTTTTTACCTGTTGGTCACATTACTGATTTTAATAAACTTCCAATTCCGTTTCTATGTATAGGCACGGATTTACTAACGGGAGAAGCAATCGTTTTAAATAAAGGAAACCTGGCAAGAGCAGTTCGTGCTTCGATGGCAATACCGGGTTATTTTTCTCCAACTTATTATGACGGACGGTATTTGGTTGATGGTGGGGTAGTAAATAATTACCCGGCGGAACAGGTAAAAGCCATGGGCGCAGATATCATAATCGGCGGTGATGTCCAGGCGGGTTTAACGGATGATATAAAGAAATTAAATTCCATAACCAGTATACTTGACCAGGTAGTCAGTTATTACAGGGTAGATGCCAATGTAAAAGGACGTGAACTTACCGATTTATATATCAATTTTCCGATGGAATACGGAATGATGGATTTTTCGGAATACGACTCCATTATTGCAATTGGTGAAAAAATAGCCCGTGAGCATTATGTTGAATTAAAAGCATTGGCAGATTCGATAAATAGTATTGAAAAATCTATTGAAAGAATGGGGGATTTGGCACAAATGGATTCAATACTGATTGATAGTGTTATCTGGCCTGATATCAATGAAAAACAAAAAGAAAGATTTTCGGGATATTTCGACGAGATTTTAAATACTAAATCATCAATTTCACATGTAAACGAACAACTGTTTCTGATTAATGGAACTAAAACATTTGATGACTTCCATTCTGAATTTATATCAGATGATGCTGAATCATTCACTCTTAAACTGGAAGCAGAAAATAACGTAAAGGGAAGTCTTTCAGCAGGGATTCATTACGACAATACCTATCATGGAAGTGTATTACTCAATGCCAGCTTAAGAAATGTTAACCGGGGAAATTCAAAGTTTTTTATTGATGCAGTTTTAAGCCAGTATCCAAGATTGAAATCACTTTTTATAATAAATAATGGAATTAAACCCGGTTTTGGACTTGAATCCGATTTTTATTCCCTTGGATTTAAAGAATATGAAGAAGGCAATACAATTAATAACTGGCATTTTAACAATTTTACATTTGGCACATTTATGCCAATGACCATAAGAAACAATTTCATGCTGAAACTTGGGATTAGATACGAAGTTTTCCAGTTTAAGCAAGATGTTGTGGTGGATCCGGAATTAGATGCTTTTAGGGAATATGCTGATTACGGAAATTTTTATTTATCGTTTAATCACGATTCAAGGGATAAAATAAATTTTACAAATAAAGGACAGTTTGTTGAATTAAAAGCAAAACAAATTGTTCCTGTATCATCAAAATGGGATGATAATTTTTGGAATGGTACCATACTATATCTGAAATACAGCTATTATACAAAATTAGGAGAAAGGCTCGTATTTAATCCTGAATTATTTGCAGGTTATACTTTTGCCAAGCACAAAGCTGAACAACTTCCGGAAAATGACGGACTCAGGGTGAAAATTCCTTCTGTACAGCATTTGTTTGGATTCGGAGGATTAAATCCTGCAAATTACGTAGAAAACCATATTCCGTTTACCGGTTTAAAATTTATTGAAAGCTTTGGTTTATATGCAGGAAAGGTTTCAACTAAATTTCAATATAATGTTTACAAGAAGTTTTATGTAACAGCAATGGTTGATTTTGGATTAAATGAGATGGAACTTTATGATTTGGAGGAAATTGATTGGTTATTTGGATACGGATTAAAATTTAGTTACGAAAGTTTTATAGGACCTGTTGAATTTTCCGTAATGAGTTCCAACATCGATACATCAATAAGCAGTTTTATAAACCTTGGATTCTGGTTTTAAAAAGTGCGTATATTATTCATTTGTTTTTGTATTCAAACTTTGAAATCCTTCGCCCAAAATTTCTTTTGCATCCATTATTGTTATAAAAGCATCAGGATCGATGTTACTGATAAATTCTTTTAAAATGGAAACCTCGCGACGACTTACAACTGTATAAATTATATTTTTTTCCTCACCCGTAAACATTCCTTCACCACGTAAATAAGTACCACCACGTTCAATATCAATCATTAGTTTTTCCTTTATAACTTCGTGCTTTTTCGAAATTATCATAAGTGCTTTGTTATAGTCTGCTCCTTCCATTGTAAGGTCGATTACTTTCCCTGCAATGTAAATTATAATCCACGAATACAATGGAATAGCCCAGTCCCTGAAGGCAACTAATCCAAATAATACTATCACAGAATCAACATAAATCATTAACCTTCCAAGCTGAATATGGGTATATTTCCCAATGATCATAGCGATAATATCTGAACCCCCGGAAGTAGCCCGGGATTTGAAAATCAGGCCCAGTCCAAACCCGGCCAACACTCCTGCAAAAATGCAGGAAAGAAGTACATCATCTACCAAAGGTGCATTGGCGACAGGCCTGAGCCACGAAATTAAATCCATAAAAGTTGCCGTTAATACTGAACCTGCGACAGTTTTTATTCCAAACCTTGGACCCAATACTTTTATCCCGGCAATTATTAAAGGAATATCAAGCATTAACGCAAATAGACCAACAGGTATCCCTTCAGGCCAAAACGAGAACATGCCCTTTGTTAAATAATGCACAACTATGGAAATACCATAAACTCCACCCGGGACAATTTTATGTGGTGTTATAAAAAATACAAATGCCGATGCCAGAATAAATGAACCTACAATGATAAAGGCGTAATCAATAAACCATTTTTTACTGAATAACTTGTCTTTTGATAGAAATGCCATAATCCGGATATTTTTTTGCAAAGCACATAAAAATCGGAAACATTTACAGTGATAATTATCAGCTGTATTTCCAGTAATAAAAGTGGATTGGAAAATAGATAAACAGTTCTTGTTTTATCAGACTCTGTTTCCCAAACTGTTATAAATATGGAATGGATTTAAACTATAATTAATCCAGCACAAAACGATAGGAGATGGTTCCCTGCTGATATGCCGGAGCATCGTTGTCTGCATTAAATTTTGCTTTTAGCGCTGCCTGTCGGGCTTCCTCCCAGAATCGTTTATTCATGATTGTTGTGCCCCTTGCACCAGCTTCTGCCGCTGTAACATTTCCAAATTTATCAACCGTAACTTTTACAACAACGGTTCCTGCATCGTCTCCGGGATATTTTGGTTTTGGTAAGGAGGAAGCACTTCTGCCAGATAAACTAAAAGAAATTCCGGAACCCTGCGTTCCGTTTCCACTGCCACCCTGTCCGTAATTGCTGGAATTGGCATCACCGGTTGGAGATCCCTGGTTACCGCCTGGGAAAGTTGCACCCTGACTTTGCCCCTGTCCTTTACCTTTATCGCCGGCGCCATCAGTGCTACTTGCAAATGCATTCTGCGTACGGGAATTTATTTCATTAATTTTTCTTTGCTCTTCTTCTTTTGCTTTTCGTTCTGCCTCTTCACGTGCTTTTTTCTCTGCTTCAGCTTTTCGTATTCTTTCTTCTTCTTCCTTTTTTATTCTTTCTTCCTCCAACTCTCGTTGACGTTGTTTCTCCAATTCGTCTTTGCGTCTTTGCTCTTCAATTCTTTTCTTTTCTTCAGCAGCATCAATTGCAGCTGTTTCCTCGAAATCTTGTGTCATAGCAACTTCTTCAGCCACAGCTGGTTTGGGTTGTTGCGGAGGAGGAGTACTTGTAACCGGAGGTGGTGGAACTTCTTTTTCCTGTTGTTGAACCGGTGTTGGATTATTTTTTGCCGGACTGGGTTCTGTATTCCCAAATCCATCATCTGTGGTACCAAAATTAACAAGGATACCTTCTTCTCCGGGCAGTGGAAGAGGAGTGAAAAATCCAAGAATAAAAAGCAATATCAGAACAATGATATGAAAAATTGCCGTTCCTATTATTCCTCGTTTATGTTCCCTGATATAATCCATTAATTATCTTAAAATCTATAATAAGAAGATATTTACCAACTACAAATTTCAATCCCTTTATCTTTCGGGAGCAGTTGCCGCTATCATTTTATACTTATTTTTTCGGGCAATGTTCATTATTTTAACAACTTCTTCCCATGGAACAGATTTTTCAGCATAAAGTGAGATATAGATATCATCGTTTCCAACACCAAAGCGACCCTGTAAAAAAGGTTCAATTTCAACAAACGAAACTCTTTTTAATGCACCATCGTCGTTGATGTAATATTTCATATCTTTTGTTATCGAAATCGTTGTGATCGGTTTAGCCGAGGTTTGATTATTGCTTTGTGGTAATAACAATTTCAACGCATTTGGCGCAACCAATGTTGATGTAACCATAAAGAAAATCAACAAAAGAAATACAATATCAGTCATCGACGACATACTGAACTGGGCATTTACTTTATTTCTTCTTTTTAGTGCCATTTCAGTAATCTTATACCGGTTCGTTTAATAAGTCCATAAATTCCGAGGTTGTAGCTTCCATTTTAAAAACTACTTTCTCAACATTTGTAACCAAAATATTATAAGCAAAATATGCTATAATACCAACAATAAGTCCAGCGACGGTAGTAACCATTGCCTGATAAATACCTGCTGAAAGAAGTGTAACATCTATATTATTTCCTGCATTTGACATATCATAAAATGCCTGAATCATTCCCATTACTGTTCCCAGAAATCCTATCATAGGAGCTCCTCCTGCAACCGAAGCCAAAACCGGTAATCCTTTTTCAAGCTTTGATATTTCAAGGTTTCCAACTGTTTCTATTGCTGCATTAACATCGGTAAGTGGGCGGCCAATTCGGCTAACTCCTTTTTCAATCATTCTGGAAGCCGGATTGTCGTTACTTTTGCATAAAGCCAAAGCTGCATCTATTTTCCCTCCGGTGATATATATTTTTACTTTTTCCAGCAGACTTGTATCAATTTTTCCCGCTTTTTTTATTGCAAAATAACGATCGACAAAAATATATACAGCAATGATTGATAATACCAGGATAGGAATCATAATCCATCCACCTTTCATTGCCAAATCAATAAATTTTAATGAAATACCTTCGGGTTCGGTAACTGCATTAGCCATTTCGTTAGGCATATCCGATTGGATCATTAATAGTTTCAACATGGGTTTTCTGTTTTTCCTTTAATTTGTATTTATTCAAAACGATGTATAAACTTAAATATTATACATGGCGAAAATAACGAAATATTGTTTGGTAAATGAAATCAAACCGTTCTCTGTAAATATAGTTATGAACAATTCTTTTTTAATAGCCGGTTATTCTATTAAATATGTACAAATCAATTATGTAACTATCTTACTTCTCTTTTTTCGTAAAAACCGAAGCTATTTTGCGCATTAACTCCTGAAAGGTATTGTATTCTTCCTTAAACGAAAAACCAACTCCCTGGGTATAAGGTGCAGTTTCATAGATTAAATCGTTATTTGAATGGTTAAATGCTTTGAGCTGTATTTTGCCATTGCGTGTAAGTTTAACCCTCATATCAAAATCGCCCACAATATTACTGCTGTTTTTGGTTTCCGGATTTACATTGTTACCAATATTCCCGTTTAAAAGTACCCGGTCGTTGAATATTTGTGTACTTAAGGCTAGTTCAAGTTCATCATCTGTTATGGAGTTTCCGGGGCGATATTTAAAACCTACATCAACATTTTTACTGATTTGTGAGAGCCAGTTACTTAATTGGTTTGAAAACAGTTCGCTTGCTGTATTACCTATCATATTTGGATTTTGCGACTGGTACTGTCCACGAACATATTCTGGCGTATAAAATTTACCCATTACAATCAATGAAAGTATTTGTTTATTTATTTCTTCTTCAGTGTTAAAGAATTGTTGTAACTGTGTCTTTATACCTTCATTTTCGTCGGGGAAATTAATTTCAAAGTTGATGGTAGGATTTATTAATTCATCGCTTAAATTAATAATACATTCTACAGGAACACGCTGGTATAAGAAATTTGCATCGCCATAATAGTCAGCCGAAAGGTCATTTAGGGAAGCTTTCAAACTATAAATAGCAGATAAATTTATGTCGGCATTGTAAGGATCGCCTGCCCAGATTATTATACCTCCGGGAGCAATTGTAAATCTCTTGTTCACAATGCTTTGAAGTGTAAATAAATAATCTCCTTTTACGACCGTATAATCTCCTGAAAGTGAAATGTCGCCATATTTGTCCATGCCAACAAGTAAAATTCCTTCACCTTCAGCTTTTATAACATCTCCAATTTGAGAATTATAAATAAGTTGTGTTTTTGCATCCGGTGTGATCTCTACATTTAAATTCATGGTGAAATCGGCCTTTGGGGGATTATAAAAGAACATTTCCTGCTCAGAGGTTTCAGCTGTATTTACAAACTCAATAAAATCGTACTGATCAATAGCACTTTCGTATTCCATTGAGATATTTACTTCTGTGCCCGGTAAAGTTGTCATTGAACCGTCCAATACAATTCTTAATCCCTGGCCTGTAATATCTACTTTACAATCGGCAAATGCTTCACCATAAAACTGTTCGTTAAAACGTAGCGTAGTATTTAAAACTCTTATTTTATTCGATTCCATTGACAAATCGTAAATTATATCCTTGAAATTATTATGGACAAGTGTCCCGTTTAATATTCCGGGATTTTGCAGATTGTCTTTAAATGTTACGTTATTGAACGCTATCGTGTCTCCCCTAAAATGAACAAAATCATCAATAAAATAATCGGTTTGAATATAATCAACCATTAGTTTTCCACTGTCTACTTTAGCCACTCCATTTAATAATAATTTTTCGGTAGTTCCGCTAATGTTAACCGTTCCGGTTGTAGTTCCGGCAAAACCAGATAGTCCGTTCAGTATTACTGTTTCCAGTAATTTTAATGGCAGGCTGTCGGCCTGTAGCGTATAATTGATTGCTTTTGTATCCGGATTAAGAGAACCATTTGCAACCAGTGTTCGTTTTAATCCGTCATTTATTTCAAGTTCCGATTCTATTACCGATTTCTGTATATCCCAGTTGCTGTTGAAAAGTACATCTCCAATTAGCTGGTCTTTAAATTCAAAGTCATTGATTTTTACATCAGCAATAATCACAGGTTGTTTGTAAATTTGAGAAGTTATAAAAGAACAATTTGCAATTCCTTTTAATGTGTTTTTTTCAAATAAACTTTCCTGAAAATATTCCAGGTCAATATTTTGCAAATGGGTGAAAAGCAATTCTGTACTATCCTGCGAAATATTGCCGTTGACACTAATTCGTTGGTTGTTATTAGATAAAACAAAATTGTTAATATTGACAAAATTTGAATCAACAGTAGCAGTAAACGGTTTTAAATTCCAAACTGTATCAGTTAAAAAAATACCCGATGGCAGAAAATCGGTTTTCATTTTGGGATACCATGTTTTATCCGATTCAGAAAAATAGGTATAGCTTTTAATTGAACTGTATCCGGTCGAATCTTCATTGGCAAACCAATCTATTTTGTTGTGAAGTACATTTTTGCCAATTTCTGAATTGATTGCGAAGTTGTTAATAGATGCACCTTTTTTATGCAAAATTTCGCCAAAAAGTATTTTTGAAACATATCTTGATTCAACTGCCTTGTTGCTTATAAAAATATTTCTAAACCAAAGGTTTTTATATTGGAAACCGGGAATACTTCCCTCGAGTTGGATATCTGATTTACCGGAATCCATTTTTCCGTATAAAAAGAATGGTGTTTCAATTCTTAATTCAGGAGCCAGGACTGCGGTAAGATCATCCAGGTTTTTAAAAATGATTTTATAATCGAAAATATTCTGGTTTGAACTTTCAAGTGTCTCAAAACTAAGCGCCGGTATGTATTTGTGCATGTTGTTTTTAAAGGAATTCCATATATCCTGAAACTGGTAATTGCCTTTTACTTCAATATCAAAGTATTTAGAATTTAAACTAAGCTCCTTTGAAGTTTTTTGCGGAACTGAAATTAATTGAATACCCCCAAGGTTTACATTTCCATATACATTTTTGTAATAACCGTCGTCTACAATAATCACGCCTTTCAAATCATCAATTTTGTTCCCGGTGAATTTAGCTCTCATGTTAAATCCCAATTCTCCCCGGTAAATATTTTGTCCAATATTTAAAGCAGCAGGTACGAATTTTTCAACATTTAAATTAAAATCGAAATTTGGAATTTCACTGCTTACATCCCAACGGCCTAAAAATGTAAACTGCAGGTTACTGTCGTTTACATTTATTAAACCATCAAACATTTTGTCTTTATAATAGCCGTCGAGTTTTACATTTCTGTAAACATAATTGCGTGCTTGCAGACTTTCAATTTCTCCTTTGAATAGCCCGGAAATGGTCTTGTCTGAAAACCTGTAATCTCCATCTACATTGCCGTTGAAGGTAATTTTCCCAAGATTTTCGAGGCTGAGTAAACTTCCCAAATCAAAATCATTGGTTGTGATTTTTCCCTGGTAACTGTACAAACCATCCTCTTTTGGTACCACAGAGACATCGGTTTTTATAATTCCCATTTTACTTTTTAAAGTACCAAAACTTACAAAGTCCGACAAAAATCCACTAAAATTACCGGTATAACTTAGTATACCTGCGTTATACAATGGCTCTGGAAATTGAAGCTGAAAGTTTTTTCCTTCACTGATTATTTCAAAATTTGAGATATCCTGCATTGTGGTTTGCAGGTTTTTTAAATCAATAAAAAGGTACATAGTTTCAATGTCCTCAATTCCGTTGATGTAAAAATCAAAAGAAGCAGTAGTATTTCTTCCTGATTTTAAATATAAATCTTTGCCTTTTAAGTCGTCTAAACTGCCATATATCCTGCCTGAAAGCTCAACAGTTTCATTCATTTCTTTTAGGGATGGAATCATCAGACCCAGTTCAGCAACATTAACTATCGATTTATCAAATGACACGTCGAATTGCAAATTCTTATTAAATATGGAATCGTTTTTTCCTACACGCATCAAAAAACTAGTGTTGTTTATTTCTGATTTTTCAGTTTCAACATGCAAAGAATCAATTTGTACTTTGCTTTTGGTTATATAAACATCTGCTGAAAAGTTTTTAACAAATAATGTGTTATCATTATTAAATGTGACCTTATTCAGTTTGAAAAAAGTAGAATCTGCGTGATTATAAAAATCAGTAATACCGATGCTCATTTGATTAAAATAGAATCTCCGTTGGTCTTCAATGTTTAAATTTTGATACTTAAATTCTGATCTTTCAAAATTGAATTGTGAACAATTGATTGTCCAGAAATTGAGCGTATCCTTTTTTTCGTTTTTAAAAATTTCGAATACAGCAGAAACATTGAACTGGTTGGAATCGTTGCGCGAAACAAAAATCTTATTTTCATCAAATAATAGTTCACTGATATGTATATTTTTTTTCCGTATACGTAAGGTATCTATTTTTGCCCAAACTGTATTTGTATATAAAATTGTGTCGTTTTTAGATCCTGAAACCAAAACATCTTTTAAAATCAGTGTATTAAAAAAATCAACATCCACTTTCCCAATGCTAATATTTGCATCTGATCTCAATGAAAGTTGTTGTGTTATTTTTTTCACAACAAAGGTTTGAACCACACTGGTATGCAATAATAAATAACTGCCTGAAAGCACTGCAACAAATAATGCCAGGACAATGTATAATATTTTCCAACCTTTTTTGATAGTTTTGCCTTTTCTTTAAAACGCGAACTTATACTTTTTACAAGAATTTAGAGGTATGGATTTTAAGTATTTGTTAACCAGTGAATATTAATAACCCAAATGTTTAAACCAACTCTAATTCTTATTGTTGAAAACGTTTAAAGGAAGTTTTAGTTGTTGTTTATGATATTTTAAGCATTAATGGATTCAAAAAATATAACAATACTGGGAATTGAGTCGTCTTGCGACGATACTTCAGCGGCAATTATCCGCGATGGAGTTATTTTATCAAATGTTGTTGCAGGCCAAAAGGTGCATGAAGAATACGGAGGAGTCGTGCCGGAATTGGCATCCAGGGCACATCAACAAAATATTATCCCTGTGGTAGACAGGGCTCTGACAAGGGCAGCAATTTCGAAAGAAGAAATCAGTGCTGTAGCTTTTACAAATGGGCCTGGTCTCTTGGGATCTTTATTGGTTGGCACCTCATTTGCCAAGGGATTTTCACTTGCAGCAGGTGTTCCTTTAATAGATGTTAATCATTTACAGGGCCATGTTTTGGCACTTTTTATCAAAGAAAATGGTGTGGAATTTAATCCTCCTAATTTTCCGTTTTTATGTTTGTTGGTTTCCGGTGGAAATTCACAAATCATTTTAGTTCGTGATTACCTGGATATGGAAGTTATTGGACAGACTATAGACGATGCTGCAGGTGAGGCATTTGATAAATGTGCAAAAGTTATGGGATTACCTTATCCCGGAGGTCCTCATGTGGATCGTTTGGCAAAAGAAGGAGATCCACTTAAATTTGAGTTTTCAAGACCCAGAATACCCGGATTAAATTACAGTTTCAGCGGATTGAAAACCAATTTTTTGTATTTTCTTCGCGACAAGCTAAAAGAAAATAAAAACTTTATTGAGGAAAATCAAAAAGATTTATGTGCTTCTCTCCAGTACACAATTATTGATATTTTAATGGCAAAACTGAAACGTGCAGCCAGAGAAACAGGGATCAAAGAAATTACTGTTGCCGGTGGTGTTTCAGCTAATTCAGGATTACGAAATGCCCTTAAGGAAAATGCTGCAAAATACAGGTGGAATCTGGTTATACCAAAGTTTGAATATACAATGGATAATGCAGCAATGATAGCAATCACAGGCTATTATAAATATCTGAATAAAGAATTCACCAATCAGAATATTGTACCGTTTGCCCGTACACAGTTATAGTTTTCTTGTATGTAATTAGATTTTAAACAAATTCAATGGAGTTTCCTCAAAAGCTTGTACATGGTACATTAATTAAACGTTACAAGCGATTTTTAGCTGACGTTAAACTGGATAACGGTGAAGAGGTCATTGCTCATTGTACCAATTCAGGCTCAATGAAAAGTTGTATTGAGATTGGTGCGGAAGTGTTTTTAACCCCTGTAAATGATCCTAAAAGAAAAACCAAATTTACCTGGGAAATGATAAAAATTAATGGTGACTGGATTGGTATCAATACCGGAAATCCCAATAAACTTGTTTATGATGCCATTTCTGAAAATTTAATTCCGGGATTACAAACTTATGCAAATGTCAGGCGCGAAGTTAAATTTGGCGATTCCCGTTTTGATGTCTTCGCAGAGAATGATTCAGAAAAATGTTTTGTTGAAGTAAAGAATGTTACCATGAAAGAAGGTAAATATGCCTTGTTTCCCGATGCTGTTACCACGCGCGGGCAAAAACATTTGCTTACCTTAATGGATGTAAAAAAACAGGGAATGAGGGCTGTAATGTTATATATTGTTCAAAGAAGTGATGTTGAAATATTTGCGCCGGCTAAAAAAATTGATCCGGAGTATGCCAAAACACTGAAAATGGCAGTAAAATATGGTGTTGAAATTATAGTTATGCAAGCTAAAGTAACACCTGAGAAAATTGAGCTGGTTAGACAACTTCCTGTAGAAATGTAAAAGGGAAGCACTCTAACAAGTATTTCCCCTTTGACTTTGTATGTAAAATGTTAAACTATTCTTCTTTTTCCTGTTCCGCTATTTCAAGATTTCCAAAATAAGAAATCGATTGACGGTTGATACTTGTTACATTTAAAGAAATTGACCCGGTTTCCGAGATATGAAAATTAAACTCAAGTCTGTCGTTTCCATTTTTGGTTACTACTTTAACCCGATAGCCTTTTTTTGTTTCTTCAGAACTAATTGACTCAAATTTACTGTTGAAAACCATTGGACTATCTGTTCCTCCGTAACTGGCATTGTACGCTCTTCCGTAATACGGTAAATATGAATAAATTGAGTCTTGGGTAATTTTTACATCATATTCAGTGGTGAGGTTTACCGTACTTCCACCCATAGGATTGGCATTTGTAGCTTTAAATACAAAAGTTCCGCTTTCAACAATTGATTTTGTATTCTCAATTTGTTGTGCTTTTTTCTCTTCTCTGATTTCTTTTTTACTTTTCTTATCCTGACCCTGAACATTTGCAAATGCAAAAGTAAAAGTTAAAAATCCTATAAAAAATAATAATCTCATGGCGTTGTTTTTTATTGTTATAACTGATTTTATCTTCATAATGTTCCACAAATTAGTTTATTATCTTAATAATCAATTTGTGTTTTTGAACATAAGGGTAAAAATGATTTAAAATCCCTAATTGTTTAATTTGATTTTTTTAGTGCTCGAATAAATTTTATTTTCGAATGCTTTAACAATGTTGATTTTATAATGATTTTCGAAAAATTTAGTGATAAGAAGAAATAGCAGTATGAGTGATATAGTTTATTTAAATGGAAAATACCTTGGTAGAGAAGATGCTAAAATATCGCCTGATGACAGGGGTTTTTTATTTGCAGACGGTGTGTACGAAGTTGCAAAGTATTACTACGGAAAACCATTTCGCTTCGATGATCATATAAACAGACTGCAAAGAAGCCTGTCTGAAATTGGTATCGAATATGCTGATATCTCAGGATTATTTTCTGTATTTAAAAAACTAATTGAAGCCAATAAGATGGTGGATAAACATGCAGGTGTTTATCTTCAAATCTCCCGCGGAACTTATAAAAGAGTGCATCATTTCCCTGAAGATATTCAAGCAACAGTTTATGCTTATGCTTTTGTTTTACCTTCTTTTACTGAAAAGCTGGAAAATGGAATTAAGGTAATTACAAACGAGGATATCAGGTGGCATCGTTGTGATATTAAATCAGTTTCCTTACTTCCGAATACGATGTTATTTAATAAAGCAGTTGAACACAATGCAGGAGAATGTATTTTAATCAGAGACGGTTTGGTAACAGAAGCAACACATTCAAGTGTTTTTGGAGTAAAAGACGGAATTGTTTATACTCATCCTTTATCAAACCTTATTTTGCCCGGAATTACAAGAAAAGTGATCCTTGAAATTTGCTCAACACATGGTATCGAAGTTCAGGAAAGAGCAATTACAGAAAAAGAATTGTATGAACTGGATGAGATAATAATTGCAGGAACCGGAAGCGAGGTAACTCCTGCAATTCAGGTTAACGACAGGTATATTGGAAACAACAAGCCTGGGAAAATAACCAGGTTTATACAGGAAAAATTCTTTGAACTGACATAAAATGTGATTTTAAGAATTGTTATTTCGTAAATAGTTCAGATAATTTTGATCTATTTTAAATCCCAGGTTTTGTGCCTGTAGCAGATCTTTCAATGCATTTGTTTTATCCCTTTTATGATTGTATGCATATGAACGATTGTTGTAAAAGGCACCTTGGTTTGGATTTATGATTATACATTTTGTAAATGTTGCTATAGCTTTGTCGTATTCTTTTAAGGATGAATAACACAGGCCCACAGTATTTAGAATATCTGGATCATTTGGCTTTAATTGCAGGTACCTGGTGTAATCCTGAATCGTTTTTTCAAAATCGCCAAGATTGTAAAATACAAATCCTCGATTTGACAGCGCATTTAAATTGTTTGGTTGCAGTTCCAAAGAATAATTTAAATCAGAAAGCGCTTTTTCATACTCCTTTTTCATGCCCAGTGCTGCTCCGCGATTGCTATAAGTTTCGGCATCATTATTATCCAATTCTATAGATTTATTATAGTCGGCAATTGCTTTATCCACCTTTCCCTGGTCGAACCATACTTTTCCCCTGTTGGCATAAGCCATATCATTTTTGGGATCGTATTTTATCGCGAGGTTGTAGTTTTTTAAGGCATTGTTGTAATCATTTTGCTTTCTGTAATAGTGCCCAAGGTTATTGTAAGCCATAGAACTGTTGTAATATTTTTCAATCACATTGTTCCATAGCGATATACTGTCTTTCCATGTATTTCTTTGCCTGATGGTGATAGCTGTTAATGCAATTAAATAAATTCCAACAAAAGCGTATATTGTTGTTTTATATTGATAAAACTCTTTTAAAAGAATTTCGGCAAATTTTGCATAAATAATAAATAATCCCAGGTATGGAATATAGGTAAACCTATCGGCCAGAAATCCTTGTCCGGCACCAACCACCTGAAGCATAAAAGCAACATTTGCGATAAAAAACAATATCCCAAAAGTGAGGTATTTATTTTTCTTAAACCGGAAAATCGGAATTAGTGCAATGGCAACAGCCGGAATCATACTTAAATAATACACTGAATTTAATTCGGATGTATATGGATGAAGCGCCGACATTTTGAAAGGGAAAATTGATTTTAATATGTAAATTATAAATGAATAACTTCCAATAAAAACTCGCTGTTCAATTCCAAAAATATTGCCGGTGTCAATTGCTCCCTGCTCATTTAAAAAATAAATTCCCACCAATCCAATAATCAGGGACAATGCAAAAAACGGAACTTTCTCTAAAACCAATTTTAGATTGAACTTTCTGCTTTGCAGATAATCGATTAGCAGCAAAGAAAATGGCAATGCCACAGCCTGAATTTTTGATAAGAGTGAAAGAATAAAAGTAAAAATAGCCAGGAGGTAAAAAGTTGTTTTTTTGTTTTTTGAAAAGTCGAGGTATAATATCAGGGTCAGCAAATAAAAAAATCCAAACAAAACATCTTTTCGTTCTGTAATCCATGCCACTGACTCAACACGTATCGGATGTATTCCAAATAATATTGTCACAATTACAGTTACAAAAAAAGATACTTCCAATTTTTTTAATAAAACATAAACCAATAAAGTACAGAATACGTGCAACAGCACATTATTAAAATGAAACAACCAGGGCTCACCGTTTGCTATTTGATAATCTGCTGCAAGAGATAAAGTTGATAATGGATTATATCCTCCAATCACACTTTCAGTAAACATTCCTTTTAAATTAAATGTGGTTACATTTTCATTTTTTGAAATGTTAACATCATCATCCCAATTCACAAAATCGTACTGAATTGTTGGCGAAAAAATTAAGAAAGTCAGCACTGTAATTAACAACCCACCCATGTTCCACTGATTTTTATACCAGGGCAGGGCTTGTTTTGCTTGATGTTTTATTTTGTTCATTTAGGTTGATTTAGAAAATTTTAGCTAATGGAACTCCAGTCAAAATCAGTTTGTTTTGCCAAAATCAGTTTTCGCAGTAATATTTTGTTTTCATTGGCTTGTAAGCCAGGATCTTTTTCTAATACCTCCATAGCAACATTTCTGGCCAGTTGTAAAATTTCTCCGTCTTTTCCCAGGTTTGCGATTTTTAAATCGAATCCAATACCACTTTGTTGTGTTCCTTCAATGTCTCCAGGGCCTCTTAATTTCATATCAACTTCTGCAATTTCGAAACCATCGTTGGTACGAACCATGGTCTCCAATCTTTTTTTACTTTCATTACTGATTTTGTACGAAGACATAAGTATACAATACGATTGTTCGGCACCTCTCCCGACTCTGCCACGTAGCTGGTGAAGTTGCGATAATCCAAATCTCTCAGCACTTTCAATTACCATTACAGCTGCATTAGGCACATCAACACCCACCTCTATAACAGTGGTAGCCACCATTATTTTTGTCTCACCATTTTTAAATGCCTGCATGGCATTTTCTTTTATGTTAGGTTTCATTTTACCATGAACCATACTGACTTTAATATCAGTAAATGCTTCGGTAATATGGCGATATCCTTCTTCCAGGTTTTTTAAATCCATTTTCTCTGACTCAGAAATCAAAGGATAAACGATGTAAACCTGAATTCCACGTTCCAGCTGTTGTTTGATAAAATTATTCAGTTGCCCGCGCCTGTTTTCATAAAAATGCATTGTTTGAATGGGTTTTCTGCCCGGAGGCAATTCATCAATTACAGAGACATCCAAATCGCCATAAACCGTCATTGCCAAAGTGCGTGGGATTGGAGTGGCAGTCATTACCAAAACATGTGGTGGAATAAAATCGTTTTTTTGCCACAACTTTGCACGTTGAGCAACCCCAAAGCGATGCTGTTCGTCAATTACAACCAGCCCCAGTTTTTTAAAAACTACTACATCTTCAATTAAGGCATGGGTCCCTATTAATATCTGAATCGTACCATTTTGCAGTCCTTCATGTAAAACCTTTCTGTCTTTCTTTTTTGTCGAACCGGTTAATAATGCTATTTCCACCGGCATTCCATTGAGCATTTTTGTTATGGAATTAAAGTGCTGCTGTGCAAGAATTTCAGTGGGTGCCATTAATGCACTTTGAAATTCGTTGTCCATGGCCATCAACATTATCATTAAAGCAACGAGTGTTTTTCCGCTTCCGACATCACCCTGCAAAAGTCGGTTCATTTGAATATTTCTGTTTACGTCACGTCTGATTTCTTTGATTACTTTCTTTTGCGCTCCTGTTAACTCAAAAGGCAAAAACTTATCATAGAAAGTGTTAAAATTGTAGCCAATATTTTCAAATCGAAAACCTTTGTTTTTGTTTTCCCTGTGATGTTTTACAGCAAGAATTTTTAGCTGAATATAAAAAAGTTCTTCAAACTTCAACCTGAATGTGGCGTTTTTTAAATCTCTGGTGTTTTCAGGTTTGTGAATAGTTATCAGGGAATCCTCAAGTGACATCAGTTTTAAACGATCAACCAGATAATCGGGAAGTGTTTCGGCTATTTTTCCTCGGGAAATGTTAGCCAAAGTAAGTTGCAGTTTATTAATGGTCTTGGAATTGATATAGGTATTTTTCATTTTTTCGGAGGTTACATAATACCCCTGAAAAAGACCCGATGGTTTTAATTGTTGCTCTTCCTGAGTTTCCATATCAGGATGTACAATATTAATCCTGTTTCCAAAATCACTTGGTTTTCCAAAAACCGTATATGTTTTATTGAGTTTAAGATGCTCTTTTTGCCATTTAATTGCCCTGAACCAAACCAATTCGATACTTCCTGTTTCATCAGAAAAAAGTGCAGTTAAGCGTTGTTTTTTCCCTTCGCCGATTGTTTCAAATGAACGAATCGTGCCTTTGATTTGAATGTATGGCATTTGGGAATGAATTTCAGAGATTTTATAAAATTTGGTACGATCGATGTATTTGTAAGGAAAATAATAAATCAAATCTTTGAATGTTTTAATTTTTAACTCCTTATTTAACAGTTCGGCTCGTTTTGGTCCAACACCGGGTAGAAATTTTATCTCCTGATCAAGAAATTCTGCCATAAAACAAATATAATTTAAAAATGAAAAGAGAAAGATTCGGAATAAAATTTGTTACAAACTGTTGTTCTTAATCGATAAAAAATCATAAAAAACAGAAATAAAATAACATTTGTGTTTAGGTTTAAAAATATTTACACGATTTTTACGTCTGATAAATCTGTAACAGAATCAACTTTTCCTTAACATATTTTAAAACTAGATTTCATGAAAGAAAAAATAATCCACATCGAATCCATTGTAAAAAACTATAAAGTTGGTACTCAGGTAGTCCGGGCTTTACGTTCTGTTTCTGTTGATATTTACAAAGGTGAGTATGTTGCAATTATGGGAGCCTCTGGTTCGGGAAAATCAACACTAATGAATATAATAGGTTGTTTGGATACTCCTACAAGTGGAAAATATGTTTTAAACGGAAAAGATGTAAGCCGGATGAGTGACGACGCTTTGGCAGAAATAAGAAATTCAGAAATCGGCTTTGTTTTTCAGGTGTTTAATTTACTTCCGAGAAACAGTGCTTTGGAAAATGTGATGCTTCCGTTAATTTATGCAGGAATAAGAAAGGCCGAACGCAGACAGATAGCGGAAAAAACATTGTCGGAAGTCGGATTGGCAGACAGAATGAGTCACAAGCCAAACGAACTTTCCGGAGGTCAGAGGCAAAGGGTGGCAATAGCCAGGGCATTGGTAAATAATCCGTCTCTTTTACTTGCCGATGAGCCAACAGGAAACCTTGATTCAAAAATATCGGAAGAAATTATGAAATTGTTTGCACAGATTCATAAAAACGGAAATACTTTGGTTATGGTAACTCATGAACCTGATATTGCTGAACATGCACACCGTATTATTCGTTTAAAAGACGGAGAAGTTGAATCGGATGAAATAAATCCGAATCCAATTTATTAATTAAATACAGTAATTTGAAAATATACACAAAAACAGGTGACGATGGAACCACAGGATTGGTCGGTGGAAACCGGGTGAAAAAGTTCGACCTGAGGTTGGAAGCATATGGAACAATAGATGAATTAAATGCTTCAATTGGAGTTTTAAGAACAGAAAAACTTGCTGAAAATATTGACAAAATTTTGTATAACATACAAAATAAGTTGTTCAACATTGGTTCTGTTTTGGCATCAGATGAAAAAGGAAAAGAATTTACAATCAACCTGTTAATCAAAAATGAAAATATCAAAGAACTGGAAGACGCTATTGATGAATATCAGAAAGATTTGCCGGTTTTAAATCATTTTATTTTGCCGGGCGGTAACTTTGCTGCTGCACAATGTCATGTTGCACGTACGATCTGCAGAAGGGCTGAAAGAAGGATTCTTGAATTTTCAGAACAATCAGAAGTTCAAAACGAAATTATAAAATATGTAAATCGTTTATCAGATTACTTTTTTGCTTTATCAAGACGAATTGCCTTCGACAATAGGGTAGATCAACCAGCCTGGGGAAAAGATTAAGTGCAGATATTCAGTGCTTTAAATTGGTGGTTTCTATTTGGTCAGATTCATTAAAAAAGGGCTTAAAAATTATGCTTTTTTGCCTTGGATAAAACTATTTGCATGAAGTGTTTAAAGAAAAATTTAAACGGAATTAACTTTTTCTTTTTTTGCTTCATTTTTTTATTATATTCGCGCAAAAGTTAAAACGAGTTTAACCACATAAAAATCAACAAATGTATTGGACACTTGAATTGGCATCTAAACTGGAAGATGCACCCTGGCCCGCAACAAAAGATGAATTGATTGATTATGCAATTCGTTCAGGTGCGCCGTTGGAAGTGATTGAAAACCTTCAGGAAATGGAAGATGAAGGAGAAATGTATGAAAGTATTGAAGATATTTGGCCGGATTATCCCAGCAAAGACGATTTCTTTTTTAACGAAGACGAATACTAAAAAGAGTATAAAAATATAGTACAAAGGCATCTGTTATAAAAACAGGTGCCTTTTTGTTTTATTTATGTGTGATAGTTTTTCTTTGTTTATCTTTAACAGTTTGAACAAATAGATATGAAAAAATATATTCTGATTATTGCAACCGTGCTTTTATGCAATTCTTTGTATTCGCAGACTAAAAGCTACAAACGCGGTGTTGCATATGGATATCATTCAAAGAATGACATGGAAAATTTTTCACCTCATATTTCCTGGTGGTATAACTGGCATTATTTACCTGATGCAGCTATTCGTCCAACTTACCGGAACTATAATGTTGATTTTACACCAATGGCATGGAATGCAACAGGAATTGGCGGAGTTAAAAACTGGGCAGAAAGAGATTCGACAGTACGATATATTCTTGGTTTTAATGAACCAAATTTCAAAGAACAGGCCAATATGACACCTTCTCAGGCTGCAAAAGTATGGCCGGCCTTCCAGAAAATAGCAGAAGAAAATGATTTAAAAATTGTCGGACCGGCGGTTAACTATTGTGGCGAATGTGTTTCTGAAGGAGGCACTACCTATTATAATCCATTTGATTACCTGGATGATTTTTTTGCATCCTGTGATACTTGTCAGGTTGATTTTATTGGCCTGCATTGGTATGGCAGTGGAAATTCAATTGTTGGATATGTAAATGATGCAAAAAAATATAATAAGCCCATTTGGATGACAGAGTTTGCTTCCTGGGATTACAGTAATCCTGTTAACAATGTAAAAGAACAAATGAAATACCTTGCAGGAACTGTGAATTTTTTGGAAAGAGATCCTGATGTTTATCGTTATTCCTGGTTTATCGGTCGAACTGCCGGAGGTATTGACGCAGCGCCGTATATTGATTTATATGGTGAAGATGGAATGTTAACAGAATTGGGCCAGCTATATATGGATATTCCCGTTTACGATCCGGAAATGAAGTTTGAAATACCGGGAAGAATCGAAAGTGAAGAATATTTTTTAATGTCGGGTCTTTTTTGCGAACCTACCGGTGACAAGGATGGTTTTCTGAATGTCGGGTGGACAGATATTGGCGATTGGGCAGAATATAAAATTAATGTTGTAAGAAGCGGGCTGTATAACTTAACCCTTAGAATTGCAGGTACAAGTACAGGAAGAATTGATGTATTGGTCGATAACAAACTTGTGAAAACAATTGAAACTCCAGGAACAGGTGGTTGGCAAAACTGGACGGATGTGTTAGACGAAATCAATCTGGAAGCGGGTGAACATTTATTGAAATGGCGGGTCAGAAAGGCCGGCTTTAATATAAACTGGATAAGTTTTTCAAATACAACTTCCAGCACAGATTTTGAAGTTTTGGAATCTACCGTTTATCCAAATCCGGTTATAAACGGGATTTTAAATATTGAAATAAACAGGGATATCTCAGGTGGAGAATATAAATGTATACTTTATGATTCTTTTGGGAAAAAGGTTTTTTCTGAAAAAGTAAAATTGAATGCTTCATTGTTTCAGTTAAATATAAATAAAGCAGGAAAAATTACCCCCGGAATTTATTATCTATCTATTGAAGGAGAAAATTGCGGGATTAACAAACTAATCGTTATTCAATAAGTTTATAAACTTAAAGTTTGCCAGCCTTCTTTAAGATAGTTACTTAGCGGAACACCCATTCCTTTAACATCGATTCCAAATTCGGAAAGTTTTTCATCTACCTCGTACATCTTGGCACAATAAAGACAGGCCTCAACTTTTATTCCAACTTCCTGCATTCTTTTTACATAATCCTGCAGCATTTTGTTTTCGGTTAAAAGTTTTGCCGATGGACCCCAAACAATTAGCACAACTTCGTCAAACCATCCCTGCTTTTTTGCATTGTAAGTATACATAAATGCCATTTTCTCCGCAACATCAGGATCACCACTGGTCCAGAGCACTGCCAGCTTATTTGAATTATCTTTCATTTTTGTTTCATTTTGTGCGAATACACCGGTAAAAAGAATTAAGCCGAAAAATAAAAAAATTAACTGTTTCATTTTTTTGTTTTTTAGATGTTTAAATATTTTAAAAAAGTTTATTGCAAATAATTCGTTATTTCTTTTAAAGGTATTAAATCAAATTCACCATATTTTTTTTCTTTAAATTCCTTGATAAATTCCTTATTTAAAAGAAAAAGTTTACTGTTGAATTTATCTTGAGGAATCGTATTTTCAAAAGTAAAATCAGCAAAATCAAAATCTGTAAAATTTAAATGACAGACCGATAATTCCGGTTCCCCTTCTTCAGAGGTGTAAATAAGTGGAAAGCCATGAGTGCGACACATGACAGGACGATAAGAATAAATTGTACAAGAATGATAATTAAGAAATTTACAAATGTTCTCATCTGTATGTACTTCCAAATCAATATTTTTACCACGGATGTTGTGCAGAATATAGTGAAATTCGATAGGGAATATGCTAAAATCGATACAACACAAATCGCAACCTTTTTTGCAATGCATATGCTTTAAATGAAACTTTTCAAGTAACCCGGTTTCTTTTTCGATTTCCTCCACCAATTTTTTATATTTCCTGAAATGAATGTTTGTCGACTGATTCATAAAAATTTAAATAATTATGTGCAAAATACAGTATTTTTATTTGTCGATTATTAAATCAAAATATTATTTTTGGCATACCAGAACAGAACAGATAATTAAATTCATAATGAAAAAATTTATTCTAAACTTATTATTGGCTTTTATAAATATTGTTGCCTTTTCGCAGAACGAAAACTTTGAGTTTTTAAATAGTTCCCTGCCGGTTGAAGAACGTGTTGATATTTTGGTTTCTCAAATGACCGTTCAGGAAAAAATTGATCAGATGCTTTACACATCGCCGGCTATTGAGCGCTTAAATGTTCCGGAGTACAACTGGTGGAATGAGTGTTTGCACGGGGTAGCCCGGGCGGGATATGCAACCGTTTTTCCACAATCCATTACTATCGCAGGATCCTGGGATACGGAATTGATGACCCGTGTAGCAACCGCAATTTCTGACGAAGCTCGTGCAAAGCATCATGAATTTGTACGTCGGGGACAAAGAGGAATATACCAGGGATTAACATTTTGGTCGCCAAACATAAATATTTTCAGAGATCCAAGATGGGGGCGAGGACATGAAACATATGGAGAGGATCCATATTTAACAGGTGAAATGGGAACCCGTTTTGTGCAGGGTTTGCAAGGTGAAGATCCTCAATATCTAAAGGTGGTTGCAACTGCAAAACATTATGCTGTTCATTCAGGACCTGAACCTTTGCGTCACGTATTTAATGCCAAAATAGGTGAACGTGATTTGCGGGAGACATATTTGCCTGCTTTCAGGAAATTAATAGTTGAAGGAGGAGCTTATTCTGTTATGGGAGCATATAATCAATTCAGAGATTTTCCCTGTTGCGCTAGCCCTGAATTATTTAATATTTTAAGAAACGAATGGGGATTTAATGGATATGTGGTATCCGATTGTTGGGCAATAAGTGATTTTTACAGGTTTCAGGATTTCTCAAAAGATGCAGCAGAGGCCAGTGCTGCTGCAGTAAAGGCAGGTACCGATTTAAACTGCGGTAGTTCTTATCCGCATTTAAAAGAAGCATACGAACGCGGAATAATTACAGAAGAAGAAATTGATGTTGCAGTAAAGAGATTATTTACAGCACGTTTTAAACTGGGAATGTTTGACTCAGAGGAAGAAGTAGCATATGCACAAATTCCATTTTCTGTAAATGCTTCAAAGGAACACGATAAACTTGCCCTGGAAGCAGCGCAAAAAAGTATTGTATTACTGAAAAACGAGAACGAAATCCTGCCTTTATCTAAATCAATAAAAAGGATTGCAGTTGTTGGGCCAAATGCTGATAACTGGGAAGCACTTGTTGGAAACTATAATGGTATTGCCAAAAATCCAGTAACCGTTTTAGAGGGTATTAAAAATAAGCTTAAAAACAGCGAAGTATTGTATGCCGAAGGTTCACATCTGGCCGATGGTATAAGTAATCTTCATGTTATTCCGGGAGAATATCTTTTGACTGCGGATGGAAAACAAGGTGTTACAGGAGAGTATTTCTCAAATAAAAAAATGGAAGGTGAACCTGCCTTTACCCGTGTTGATGAGAATATTGATTTTTACTGGGAAAATAATTCTCCTTCACCTGATTTAAAAGTAAATGATTACAGTATTCGCTGGACTGCTTATCTGATTCCCCCCGTATCAGGAAAATATAAAATTGGCTCATGGGGGATGCCAACTTTGGACATCTGGTTTGAGGGAGAAAAAATTTCGCAGCTAAACAGTGAGCATCATGCTTTTCACCAGGAAAAAGCTTTTGAGCTGGAGGAAGGAATGAAATACAAAATTGTATATGAATATAAAAACTGGACGGGTGATGGCGATGCCAAATTATTGTGGGCAATGCCTAATGTTAATATGCAGGCTGAAGCAGTTGAAGTGGCTGAAAAAGCTGATGCAGTTGTGGTTGTTTTAGGCTTATCTCAAAGGCTGGAAGGTGAGGAAATGTCGATTGAGGTAGATGGTTTTGAAGGGGGTGACCGTACTCACTTAAAACTTCCCAAACCTCAGGCAGATTTGGTTAAAGCAATAAAAGCTACCGGAAAACCAACTGTTTTGGTTTTACTTAATGGCAGTGCTTTAGCTGTAAACTGGGAAGATGAAAATCTTGATGCAATTATATCCGCCGGTTATCCGGGACAACAGGGAGGAAATGCCGTGGCTGATGTAATTTTTGGTGATTATAATCCGGCCGGTCGTTTACCGGTAACTTACTATAAATCGGTCGACCAGTTACCTCCTTTTGAAGTGTACGATATGAATGGGCGTACCTACAAATATTTTGAAGGTGTACCGCTTTATCCTTTTGGATATGGATTGAGTTATACTGATTTTGAATACAGTAAATTAAAGGTTCCCGGAAAAGTTAAAGTGGGTAAATCGGTAATTGTAAAGGTTAAAGTTACCAACACCGGAGACAGGGCAGGTGAGGAGGTTGTGCAACTTTATCTGACAGATGAAACGGCCTCGACACCACGTCCAAAAGTTCAATTGGAAGGTTTTAAAAGAATATTCTTAAATATTGGAGAATCAAGAGAAGTTGAATTTGAAATCTCACCAAGACAGTTTTCAATTATAAATAACGATGGAGAAAGAGAAATTGAAAATGGATGGTTTACCGTTTTTGTTGGAGGTGGCCAGCCGGAGACCAAAAATTCTAATTCAATATCATCAAGAGTTTTGCTTACAGGAAAAAATTTAAAACTTTAAAAAAGGTTTATAATTCACCGGGAAACTTTTGTTTTCCGGTGAATACTTTTATCATGTTACCTCAATTTCAAAAACCTGCTACTTTCCACCCCTCACGATAGTTACGTTTAAGCAATTTTTCAGCATCCGGATAATTGGGGATTTTTAAATTTTCAGAATCCCATTCCAACAATATATCAGGAGTTTGAATGGCTACTGTTCCCAGTATAATGGCTTCGGTCATCGGACCTGTTTGTGCAAAGTGTGATTCAGTATTTTCGCCTCCCAAACAAGCATCTGCAAAATGATGATAATGATTTCGATCCTTAAAATTTGGGATTTTATAATCAGCAAATTTATCATGGGGCAGAAGTACCAGATCGTTACCATGAGCAATCAAAAGAGCTCCCTTGGTTCCAATTAACATAGCCGATTCCGGAGGATAAGGATCTCCCGGAAATATATCCTGAATTTCCCGGGGAGGATAAAACATTCCGTCAAACCATTCTACGGTTAGTTCATCCGTTTCAGTATATTCATTTCCGGGAAACTTCCAGGTTATGTGATCTCCCTGTGGCCATGTGTCGGCTCTCCTTTCACTTGATTCCTGCCATGATTTTTGTACACTGGCAATAACATTTTTTGGTGCAGTTAAATCCAATCCTTTCCAAACAGCGTCAAAAATATGGCAACCGATATCCCCCGACCATCCTGTTCCAAAATCAAGCCAGCTTCTCCACATAACAGGATGATAAATTTCTGATTGATATGCTCTTTCAGGCGCAGGTCCCAACCACACATCCCAGTTTAAATTCTCCGGTATTGGCGAAGTTTCAGCTGGACGTGGTCCTGGCAAACGATATTTTTCAACGGCTCCTGGTCGGTTTGAACACAGATAAACATGTTTTATTTTTCCAATGGCTTTTTCCTTGATCAATTTTACCGCTCGCCTGTCGTTTTGTGATGAAGCATATTGGGTTCCTAATTGTGTTATTACTCCTTTAGATGCAGCAGCTTCTGTCAGTTTTTTAACTTCTGCAACATCATGACACATAGGTTTCTGACAATATACATGTTTACCCAGTTGGATGGCATGATACGAAATGGTAAAGTGATTATGATCGGGAACCGTAACATTTACCGAATCAATATTATTTGCTTCATTCTTATACAGTTCTCTCCAGTCGCTGTAAGTTTTGGCTTCCGGAACAACTTCGTGAGCCTTTTGCAGATAATTTTTATCTACATCGCAAATGGCAACAATTTGAACATTGGAGTGTGAAACAAAGTTTTGTAAATCGTTTAAACCCATCATTCCTCCGACGCCAATACATGCATGCCTTAGTTTTTTATTTGGGGCACAAGATTCAAATAAAAGAGGAGCGGCAATTGCTGCAGTTGCAGTGGTTTGA
>CAJXZG010000060.1 GCA_913063265.1 uncultured Prolixibacteraceae bacterium
ATTGTATTTGTATTAGTGTAAAAACAGAAACGTAATACCACTAAATAAGGTTAGCGCCTGGGGCGCTTTCGTTCAACGTGTCTATAACCCAACAAGTTGGGTTATATCCCTATTGTCGGGTTGGGTTATAGACCCAATATGGTTATATAACCGTACTTTCTATAAAGCAGAGAACTATAAAACAGATTCTTTTGGCTTTTATTTCTACATCTCGATAATGTCATTTGAGGTTTTTGGTTTAAAGTTTTTGATTGCCCTAAAATTAATCAAAAAAGTGCTTGCTTGATTTGATAAACATAATTTTATTGTAATAAAATTTCAGGGTGTTGAGATAACCAACTGGATTTATCTTTGGGCTTAAAAGCCCTGAATCCTGAATTAACAGACACATTACCTAACAGGCAAAGCACAAAGGAGAAGAAGTTTGTCTCGTTGCTCTGTGTAAATTCCCTGTCTCCGAAGGTCAATTCTTTTGGGAATAATAGAGCTATTTTAGGAAAGGTCAGTCATTTCCTAAAGGATGAAGATAATCCCCAAAGGAATCTCTATAATTCCGCGTTTCCGAAGGACAATTCCTTAAGGAATCATAGCGATTCTCTATGAAATCAATTTAATTCTTTCGAGAATATAGAAGATTCCCTGTCTCCGAAAGATAATACCCAAGCGAATTCTTATAATTCCAATTCAGAAATCCTTACTGAGCTATCTTAATTATCTTTACTGTACTTCCAAATGAATTGGGTGTTGTTAACTGAACAAAGTAAATACCGTCTTTAAGAACATTCCCTGAATCATCCCTCCCATTCCAGTTTATTTCTTTTAGTTCCAACTGCTGTACATTATTTACCGGGGTGGCTACCAACTGGCCAAGTGAATTGTATATCTGGATACTCACAATCTCCGGGTTTTGAAATTCATTTTCAAAGACGATATAATCGGTGAAAGGATTTGGGTAAATGGAAAAGTTAAAGTCCCGCTCAGGAATAAGTGAACTTGTGCCGGTTGTTTTCTCAGGTGTGAAATCCACTTTCCAGGTTGTCCAAGTTACCCAATCGTATTCGGCCAATTCAGCCATTTTCTTTCTCACCGGTAAAACTATTTTCATGCGTTCTTTATTTAGCTCACTCGCTTCATACGGCTTACTCGCATCACCTGTTTCAGGCCAGTATTTTTTCAAGCCTTCTTCTGATTCATAAATCCCCATTAAGCCCAACATATTTTCATGTTCACCCCTTATAGCTTTTAAAAAGGGTCCTGGGACGTCGGGGAATGCTTCATTAAGTGCCGGTAAATATTCATTATGGACAACATCCATAAATTGATCCATTGTTTTACCTGATTTAGGATTAACTTCTAAAACATGCAAAGTGAAAACATTACCTTTTTGCAGTGTGTGACTATAATTTTCAACACCACTTGTAGTATCTACTTTCCAGCTTGTCCAGGTTACCCAGTCAAAGTCGGCCAGCTCCTTCATTTTATTCCTTGCCGGTACTACCATTTTTATCTGTTCTTTATAAAGATCGCTTGAAATCCCGGATTCGGGCCAGTATTTTTTTAGCGCTTCTTCTGATTCATAAATACCCATGAATCCTAAGCTATTTTCATGTTTACCTCTGATACCCTCCATTAAAACAACTTTTACGTCGGGGAAAGCTTCCCTTCCTGCCGGTAAATATTCGTTGTGCACAACATTCATAAACTGACCCATTGTTACTCCTGATTTAAGATTAACTTCCATAACATGCAAGGTGTAAACAAAGTCTTTCCGGAGTGTTTGACCATATGTAATTCCTACGTACACGATAAGCATTAAAACAATAAACATTTTTTTCATGACCTTCGACGTTTTGATTCGTTTATACAAAGGTCTGAAACAGTGTGTTGCAGGACTTATCAGGATTGAACCTTTTAATAACGGATTTCGTGAAAGAGATGCAAAAAATGTTGCAGGAATAATAAATTTGTTGCAATAATCAGATGCTCACATTATATTGAAGTTCTGTTTCTCCCCTTTCCTTTAACAATTTTTCAATACGTGTATGTTCGTCCTGATATTTGCTGGTGAGTGTTTCTTTTACATCGATAAAAACAGGATGATTGCGCACTTCATCGAGTCCCGGCCAATAATTCAAATCCGCAATAATCCAACTGGGGACAAATTCCATTTTTTTCATTGCTGAAAGGTAACTAAAGGCTTTTTCCTTCTCGCCCAGGGCAAGAAAATCGAGAAACAGGAAAAAATGGGATTCATATTTTTGAGCACCTAACATATTAAATTCAATTTCTTCCTGCAGGGATTCTACATTCTCCAGAAGATTTATAGTTGCTTTTTGTTGATTACCATTCTTTAAATGTACATACCCGTAGTATATGCCGGGTTGCCAGCAAAGCTCAGATTTATATTGTTTTTTCTCATCTTCCAGACAGTAGGTATAGGCTCCGGTGTAATCTTGCTGAAATGATTTTATCTTCATTACCAAACCTGCATTTTCTGAATTTTTTTCATATGCCTTTAAAGCAAGTTCCAGTGATTTTTGAAAATTCCCAAAATGTCGTTCTAATTCTGCCATTTCCCTATAATAAGCCAAAGTATCTGAATAAAAGCTCAGCTTTTCCTGAATTAGCATATCTGCAGCTTCATAAAATCCTGCATTCTGAAAGGCATAAATAATTTTATCCAATGTATATTTTGGTGGAAATTCATTGGCTGGTTTTAATTCCATATACCTAAAATAACTTTGAATGGTATTGTAAAAATCATTCCTCTTTCCATAATTACTCACCAAACCCTGGTATTTCTTGTATTCAAGTTTTCCCCAGTCGCTATAATTTTCTCTGATTTTATCCGCTTCTTCCCGCATTCCTTTCTTGTCGTAATATTCTGCCAACTTTCCTTTTGCCCAGTCATTATCCGGATAATATTCAAGGGATTTTTTTGCATAATAATACGCACTATCTAGACACATTTGTTTATGTTCATTATTTCCATCGTGATAGATATAATTCATAAAAAATGTGGCCAATTGCAGATAGGCAGAAGCAAAGCAAGAATCAAGTTGAATGGCCTGTAAAAAATATGCTTTACCTTTTTCCTGGTATATTTCAGATTGTTCACCATCAGAAATATTTCCTAAAACATTGGCAATACGGTAATTTTCATTTCCTTTCAGATACAGGTTATAGGCAACCATATTCTTTGTAGGCAGTTCCCGAATTTGACTTTTTTCATCGGGAGTTAATTTAGTGTTTAATTTTGATGCTACCGATAAGGCGACATTTTCCTGAAGTTCAAAGATATCTTCTGAATCTTCTGTATAGGTTTTTGACCATATATGATCACCGGATCGTGCTTCGATAAGTTGTATACGTAATTTAATTTTATTTTCAATTTTTTGCCCGCTTCCTTCAAGAATATAGTTTACTTTCAGCTCACGGGCAATATCCCTGATACTCAAATTACTATCACGGAATTTTTCTGAATCGGTTCTTGATTTCACAGAAAAATCCTGAATACGCTCTAGTTTATCAAGTATTTCATCCATTAACCCGTTAATGATGTATTCATTACCGCTTTCAGGACTGTCATCGATAAAAGGAAGTACAGCAATGGTTTTTTGGTATTTATTTTTTTCAGGAATGATTTTGCCATTGGTTAATAAAAAGGTTATAACAAAAACAACCAAAAAAATGGAAATTGTTAAAATGCCTATTTTTTTTCGATTCTTTGCCGATTTCTGAATTGTGGCTTCTTCTTCAGGAATATGCTCTTTAATCCCTACTTCCCCCGGAGAATATCCATAATAATCATGAAAACATTTTATAAAATAAGATGGGCTGCCAAAACCTGTCTTATAGGCAATTTGAGAAACCGTATCTGCAGATTTCTCAAGCATTTCTCTCGCTTTCTTTAACCGATAAATACGCAGGTATTGGTTTGCAGAGGTTTTTGTAATTGCTTTTATCTTTCGATGTAAATTTGATCGACTCATCCCTAATGCATGGGCAAGTTCAGTGACACCAAAATCTTCTTTATCGAAATTGGCAGCAATTATTTCATTCAACGAATTGAAAAAATCCTCATTAGAATTAAGTCTGCGGGACATGTTTTCTATTTTAACTATCTGAAAATTAATAGTTCATATAATAAGAACAATCTATTTTGTTCTTTGGTTTAATAATCGCGTTTGTTCTGTAAAAGATGCAATAGTTTCAAATTAATTTATCAAGTGGCACGCAACCTTTCTTTTCTCTGTTTCGTCTACCTTTTGTTGCGCGACTAAAAACCACAAGCTATGAGAAATTTTTATTTTTTACTACTTTCTTTACTTTCTGCATCTTCTCTATTCGCCCAGGATACTATCAGTACCGGAGATTGTAAAGCAGATTTCTATTTTGAACACAATCCGGATATTAAAATGTTGGTGCCTGGTGTGGCTGTTAATTTTTACGATACTTCGGAAGGAAATGTAATTGAACGATTTTGGGATTTTGGAGAAGGTCACTCAAGCACCGAAAAAAATCCGATGTTTATATTTAACTATCCCCAGGGTGCACCAAATATCAAAATTAATCCATATCGAAAAGTATCCTTAACCATTGTAACCGACAGTTGCAAAAGTACCTTTACCCAAACCCTGAACATTTTTGAAATTGCCGATTCAAGCTATAATTATTGTGATGCAATTTTCAGGTACAGGGAAATTGGAAGGGATTCACTTTCAGAATTGGTAGAAATTCAATTTGACAATTTTTCCACAGGAGAAGAGCTTTCTTATTTCTGGGAATTTGGCTTTGGGGAAACCAGCACCGAAAAAGAGCCGCTTGTAAAGTTTAATACAAATGAGCCGGAGTATAAAGTTTGTCTGACCGTGATGGGAAAAGACAGCTGTATATCTACTTTTTGCGATGCAGTGTATATTTCTGCACCTCCAATTCCGGAATGTAAAGTAGATTTTGCCTATGAAAAGAAAGATATGTTAATGAGTCCGGTTCCCTCGATGTTGGTTTATTTCTACCACAAAGCTTCGCCCGATGCCATTGAATGGTTTTGGGATTTTGGAGATGGAACAACAAGCAATGAGGAAAATCCCACACATACTTATATTCAACCACCCATAATCGATTCTGCCCTGGTTGATCCAAATCCGTTCAGAAAAGTATGTTTGACCATAAAAACTTCCACGCTTTGCGAAACAACAATTTGTAAAACCATACCTGTTTTTACAACAATGCCAAATCCGGAACCGGAAAAATGTAAAGCCTATTTTAGATACTATCACCCGGAAGACATGGCTTCAATACCTGAAGTTGTCCCAATTCAACTGGTTGATTTAAGTGAAGGTGAAATTGTCTCAAGACTTTGGGAATTTGATGATGGAAGTACAAGCACAGAAGAAAAACCATTGGTTTCTTTCGATGCATTTCAGAAAGAGCACAAAGTTTGTTTAACCGTAACTTTTGCTGATAGTTGCATAAGTACTTTCTGTGATGCCGTTTATATTCATAAACCTATGCCACCCGATACGATAGTTAATCCGGATTGCCCCTACTCGATAAAAATTGACGGAGGATTTCCAATTGAAATGTCATCGTGCGCCGGTTGGGTTTCGGCAAGTGTTTATTTGAATGATTCGCTTGTTGAGCCAAAGATCATGACCTGGTCGAATGGTGACGAATCACATAAAACCGATGGTTTATGCCCTACTCAAACCTATGCTGTAAAAGCGCTCATGCATGATGGCTGTACGGTGAAAACTGAATTTATTCTTAGTGCAGATGGAACAATAACAATTGTGAAACCTATAAAATGGTCGATAGTTGGCGAAAGGGAAAAGCTTTATGTATTGCCCGAAACACAAAAAGATTTAATAGTAGAATGGCGACTTTGCGATGGCACCATCGTTGAGGCGGATAGTATTCCGCTTGATGCCATTAATTGCGGAACCGACCAATCGAATATGATTGTTAAAGATTCAATGGGGAATATTATTTATTCAGAAATTATTTCGCTTAAGGGAACAACAACAGGTATTGAAGAAATAGAGAATGAAATAAAACTCTGGCCCAACCCGGTTTCTGATAAAATCAATCTGCGGTATTCAGGGGAATTTCAATCGATAATATTGGTTGATATTTATGATATGACGGGTAAAAAATTGTTGTCAGAATCATTTCAAAATATAGTCGATGGACAACAGTTTAGGATTAATACCGGCCATTTGAAAACAGGTATTTACGTGTGCCGGGTTTCTGCCAATGGCCGTACCATTTTGACACAAACAATTAAACAGCAATAACTAGCAGTACGAAAAAAGGTGGCTGGAAAATACCGGCCACCTTTTGTTTGTTTTTGTCTGTATCTGTTTGTAATTATTCTTAAAATATCTCTCGCTAAGACGCCAATTCTTATTCTTTGCGGTTTTGCGTCTTTGCGAGATTATTTAACAACTAAACCGTTGCTCCCTCCATAAAAATCGATAAATCCTTTTCTACTTCTGTAATTCCTGCAATTCCAAAGTTTTCAACCAAAACATTGGCAACATTGGGAGAAAGAAATGCCGGAAGTGTTGGCCCCAAATGAATATTTTTAACTCCAAGGTGAAGCAGTGCCAGTAATACAATTACGGCTTTTTGCTCATACCACGCTATGTTGTATGCAATTGGTAATTCGTTAATATCGTTCAATTCGAATACTTCTTTCAATTTCAAAGCAATAACTGCCAATGAATAAGAATCGTTACATTGTCCTGCATCAATAACCCGTGGAATGCCGCCAATATCTCCCAACGGCAATTTGTTGTAACGGTATTTTGCACATCCAGCAGTAAGAATTACTGTATCCTGTGGCAATTGTTCTGCAAATTCTGTGTAATAATCCCGGCTTTTCATACGTCCGTCGCAACCTGCCATAACAAAGAATTTTTTTATCGCACCGGTTTTTACCGCATCCACAATTTTATCGGCCAAAGCAAAAACCTGGGCATGGGCAAAACCACCAACAATTTCTCCGGTTTCAATTTCCTTTGGAGCAGCACATTTTTTTGCATGCTCAATAATTTGGCTAAAATCTTTCATCTCACCATCTTTTCTGTCGGAAATATGAATGGCACCTTCTAATCCGGAAGCACCTGTGGTATAAATTCTGTCGGTATACGTTGCCGAACTTTTTGGCGGTACAATACAGTTGGTTGTAAACAGAATCGGCCCGTTAAAACTTTCAAATTCTTTGTCTTGTTTCCACCAGGCATTTCCATAGTTTCCTGCAAGGTGACTGTATTTTTTGAAAGCAGGATAGTAATGAGCCGGAAGCATCTCAGAGTGCGTATAAACGTCAACTCCGTTACCTTCAGTTTGTTTTAGCAATTCTTCCATGTCTTTCATATCGTGACCTGAAATCAGAATAGCAGGATTATTGCGAACTCCGATATTTACTTTGGTTGCCTCCGGATTTCCATAAGAACTCGTGTTTGCAGCATCAAGCAATGCCATTACATCTACACCATATTTACCGGTTTCCAGGGTAAGTGCGACTAATTCTTCAACACTTAAATCTTCTGTTGTAGCCACCAAAGCACGTTGCATAAATGCATAAATCTCATCTTTTTTATGATTCAAATTGTAAGCATGTTCTGCATAAGCCGCCAATCCTTTTACCCCATAAATGATCAACTCTCGTAAAGAACGGATGTCTTTATTTTCAGTACTTAAAATTCCAACTTCTTCTGCTTTTGCCTCAAACTCCTCTGTGCTTGTTGCATTCCAGGCTGCAAACTCAGGTAGCGAAGATGGCAGTTGAATATTAGTAGCCAAACATCTTGAATGTAACTCGTTACGCAACTGTAAGGCTTTTACAATTCGTTTTGTAAAACTTCCCTTATCGAAATTGGCATTGGTAATTGTGCTAAACAATCCATCGAAAACAAATTTGTCGACTTTTGCAGGATTTACATTTTCCTTGCGTAATTTTTCATTGTACCAGCTTATTCCTTTCAACACAAAAAGTAATGTATCCTGAAGATTGGCGACATCACCAGGTTTACCACAAACTCCTGCAATTGTACAACCTGTTCCTTTCGCTGCTTCCTGACATTGATAACAAAACATACTCATTTTTCTACTTATTTAAATTTGATTATAAAAATTACCATTCCTGTTTTTATTGCAAATTCACCCTAGTACAGAAGCTGAACTGCAACAAATTCTGATTTCTTTTAAATTATTTTTTGATTGAAAAAGGCACCCCGAACAAGGTGCCAACTCAGTTTAAATCCACTCCTCGGCTAATACATCACCACGGATTCCTATTACCACTTCTTTTACCGGAACTTTTCTTGATGCCATTTGCGATGCCATTTTTACCATTTGCGATAAACCACCACAACAAGGAACTTCCATAATAACAACAGTAATCGTATTTACTTTAGCCTCATCGATTAAACGCACCAGTTTTTGTACATAAATATCCTGTCCCTGGTCGAGTTTTGGGCAGGCAATTACCATTTTTTTCCCTTTAATAAACTGGTTATGGAAATTGCCATGAGCAAAGCCTGCACAGTCGGCAGCCACCAATAAATCAGCGCCGTTAAAATAAGAGGCTGCCGGATTAATCAAATGCATTTGCACGGGCCACTGCGTCAGTTCCGACGAAACTTCCCCAACCGGAGCAGCCATTTTCATTCCCGTAACATCAAATGACTGAGGTGCTGATCCCGGGCATCCACCCGTTGCACAAGCTGAATTTTCAGTTTCCTTATTATTATCTCCATGCAACAATTCATGTACTTCACTAATTTCAAATGGCATATCTTCCCGGTTTGCTTTTATATAACTTAATGCTTCTTTTAAATATCCTGTTTCGCCGTGTTCCTGCAAATGTTTCAGGTGCGCAAAAACAGTGGCTTTTCCGGCACTAATCATTTGCGAAATTACTACCAGTTCATCGTAATCATCTGCCTCTCGTTTTTCAATTGTAATTGCTCCCTCCGGGCAGTGGCCTAAACAGGCACCTAACCCATC
Organism: uncultured Prolixibacteraceae bacterium; assembly: GCA_913063265.1. Taxonomy (GTDB): domain Bacteria; phylum Bacteroidota; class Bacteroidia; order Bacteroidales; family Prolixibacteraceae; genus Draconibacterium. The sequence continues at coordinate 9,019 of CAJXZG010000060.1, forward strand.
GCACATTAATTCACTAATCAATCTTGCTTTCCCATCAATAATTTGTAAAGCTCCTTCGTGGCAATTTGGAACACAATCTCCACATCCGTTACAAAGTTCCTCATCTATTTTTACAATTTCCCTTATCATTTTCTTCAATTTTACAAAAACAAAAGTAGCAGATGTACGTTTCCCAAGATGTACCATTTGTTACAAAACCACAAAAAATAATGAATTATCAACTACTGACTAAATGTCCCATATTTAAAGGAGTATCGATAAATGAAGCAGAACACTTGCTGGGAAAAATTCATTTTCAGATTAAAAGTTATTCAAAAGAAGAAATAGTTGCCGTTGCAGGCGAGCCGGTAAAAAATTTAATGATTATTATGTCCGGCAGTGTTCGGGGAGAAATGATTGACTTCTCCGGGAAAACCATCAAAATAGAAGATATAGAAGCACCAAAACCATTGGCCACTGCTTTTCTTTTTGGACAGGAAAATAATTATCCGGTAACCGTTACAGTTAACAAGGACACTAAAATATTGGTAATGCCGGTTGAAGAATTTCTAAAATTATTACAACTCAATTCTCGCATTTTAAGAAACTATTTGAACAGTATTTCATCGCGTGCACAATTTCTTTCTCAGAAACTTCATTTTCTGAGTTTTAAAACTATCAAAGGAAAAGTAGCTCATTATTTGTTAAAACAAGCAGGTGAAATGTTTCATTCAATAGAATTAAAAAATACACAACAACAATTGGCCGATTTATTTGGAGTAACACGCCCCTCGCTGGCAAGGGTTTTTGGAGAAATGCAAAAAGAAGGATTGATAAAGATATCAAACAAAACAGTTACCCATATTGATAAAAAGGCGTTAAACAAATTGATAAACAATGCTTAAAACACAGGAGCTTATTTACTATAAAATATTTTCGGGATTTGATAATGTAATTGCTTTTACAAGCACCAAACGAACATTTGAAACTGAAAATCCAAGATTTACCGGCGACTCGGAAAATATTTATGAAAACAACCGGGTTTTACTTGCTGAAAAACTGATGATTAAAAGTGAGCAACTTGTTTTTCCAAGGCAAACACATACCAATTGTGTTGCCGATGTTTCGGAAATTCCTGATGATGAAATTAAAGAAACCGATGCACTTGTTACCGATAAAAATGGAATTTGTCTTTGTGTCCAAACAGCTGATTGTGTTCCGGTACTACTTTTCGACCCGATAAATAATGTTATTGCAGCAATTCATGCCGGTTGGCGTGGTACGGTAAAATTGATTGCCAAAGTAGCTGTACAGAAAATGATCAACAATTATGGCTCAAATCCAAAAGATATTTTAGCTGCAATTGGACCATCAATTAGTCCGGATATATATGAAGTTGGCAATAACGTAGTTGACGAAGTAAAAAAAGCAATTCCAAATCCCGATAAGACATTATTTAAAGTTGAATCCGGAAAATATCATTTAAATCTTTGGGAAGCTAACAAACAGGTTTTATTAAAAAACGGATTATTAAACAAGAATATAGAAATTTCGGGTGAATGCTCTTATTCTGATTCATCAAAATATTTTTCAGCGCGAAAAGAAGGAATGGAAACCGGAAGAATGGTATCAGGGATAATGTTGTTAAGGTAAAACATTCGAGACTTAAAAAATCCTTAAAAAACATATCTTTTTCCCTGAATTGATGCAAAACAATTATCTTCGCATCATTTAATTTCTGAATCTATTTGAATTTTATAGAAATCTACTGACAGATGAAAAAATACACACTGTATAATAACATTTTAGGTTGGTTGACTTTTGTGTTATCAGCCGTTGTTTATTTATTAACTATTGAACCGACTACAAGCTTTTGGGACTGTGGAGAATTTATTACCCAGGCTTTCAAATTTGAAGTGGGTCACCCACCTGGTGCACCAATGTTTATGATTGTTGGGCGTTTCTTTACTCTTTTTGGAGGACCTGAAGATGCTGCTAAACTGGTAAATTCAATGTCGGCCCTGGCCAGTGCATTTACCATTATGTTTCTGTTTTGGTCGATTACCCACCTTGCAAAAAAGCTGGTAGATAATGGAAAAGAAATTACCACGGGACAAACCATAGCTGTTATGGCAAGTGGTTTAGTTGGTGCATTGGCCTATACTTTTTCTGATACTTTCTGGTTTTCAGCAGTTGAGGGTGAGGTTTATGCAACATCATCATTAATGACAGCCATTGTTTTTTGGGCGATTTTAAAATGGGAAAACGTTGCAGACCAAGCTAATGCTAATCGGTGGTTGATTTTTATTTCATATATGCTTGGACTTTCTATTGGAGTTCACCTGTTAAACCTTCTGGCAATTCCGGCAATTGTTTTTGTTTATTACTTCAAAAAATATGAGGTAACACGTAAGGGAATTATTCTGGCTTTGGGAGCTTCAGTACTAATTCTTGGTGCTATTATGTACGGAATTATTCCTGGTGTAGTAACCATTGGATCGTGGTTTGAGTTGTTATTTGTGAATACTTTTGGATTACCATTCCATTCCGGTTTAATATTTTACATATTGGTAATTGTGGCGGCTGTTTCTTACGGAATATGGTACACTACAAAAAAACAGATGGTAATCTGGAATACAATTATTGTAAGCGTAACTGTAATATTAATCGGATATTCCTCATTTGCTTTAATCATCATCAGGTCTTCTGCAAATCCTCCAATGGACCAAAACAGCCCTGACAATGCATTCTCTCTGTTAAGTTTTTTAAACCGCGAGCAATATGGTGACAGACCATTGTTTTATGGCCAGTTTTATAATTCACCACTTGATCCTCAAAACAGATATGATAAGGGAAAAGCTGTTTATACACCTATCGACGGGAAATATGTAGTAACAAACAACAGGGTGATTCCTAACTACGATGATAAATTTAATACATTATTCCCACGCATGTGGAGTTCAATGGAACCAACACATGCCGACGATTATGCAGAATGGGGAGGTATCAGAGGAAAAAGAATTCAACACAGAAATGAACAGGGAGAAAATGTGATAATCGTAAAACCAACATTTTCCGAAAATATGCGGTTCTTTGTCAAATATCAGGTAAATCATATGTACTGGCGTTATTTTATGTGGAACTTTGTTGGCCGTCAAAACGATATTCAGGGTCACGGAGGAGTTTTACACGGTAACTGGTTAAGCGGTATTAATTTTATCGATGAAATGCGACTTGGAAATCAGGATAATTTACCGGTTTATCTTGCTGAAAACAAAGCCAGAAACACATATTATTTCCTTCCATTGCTTCTTGGATTACTTGGAATATTTTTTCAGTACAAAAAAGGATTAGAAGGCAAAAAGGGAGTATGGGTTGTATTCCTGCTGTTTTTTATGACCGGACTGGCAATTGTAATTTATCTGAATCAATATCCTCATCAGCCGCGTGAACGTGATTATGCTTATGCTGCTTCGTTTTACGCTTTTGCTATCTGGATAGGATTGGGAGTTCTTGCTATTGCTGAAGGACTTAAGAAGTTTTTACCGGAATCGGTTTCAGCAGGAATTGCAGGTTTGCTTACTTTGGTTTTAGTACCGGGAATTATGGCAGCCGAAAACTGGGATGACCACGACAGATCAGGAAGATATACAGCCAGGGATTTTGGCGCCAACTATCTAAAAACATGTCAGCCAAACGGAATCATATTTACCAATGGCGATAACGACACATTCCCTTTATGGTATAACCAGGAAACTGAAGGAGTACGAACCGATGTTCGGGTATGTAACCTGAGTTATTTGCAAACCGACTGGTATATCAATCAAATGAGTCGTCAGGCTTATGAGTCTGCACCGCTTCCATTCTCTTTAACAGAAGATAAATATCGCCAGGGAACGAGAGATATCGTTTACCTAATGAACGACAGACGAATTTCGCGTCCTTCCATTGGATTAAAGGAGGCCATTGAATTTATTGCCAGTGACAATCCGGCAACAAAACTAACACAGGCTGAGAATGCAGCATACATCCCTAAAAAGGTACTTCATTTTAAAGTCGATAAAGAAGCTGTGATAAGGAACAAAGCTGTCCGACCACAGGATTACGATAAAATAGTAGATACAATAACCATCGATTTTTCAGGAAAAAATTATATCGCAAAAGACGAAATGATGATTTTGGATATGTTGGCTACCAACAACTGGGAACGCCCAATCTACTGGGCAATTACAGTGGGTAGAAATAAATATCTGGGTCTTGAAAATTATTTCCAGGTTGAAGGATTTGGATATCGTCTGGTTCCTATAAGAACTGAAAGTCAGCCCGACAGGTTATCATATGGTTCTGTAGCAACCGACCTGATGTATGACAATATTATGAATAAATACAAATGGGGTGAGATGAATAATCCGGACATTTATCTTGATGAAAATAATATGCGTATGATGACGAATATAACCAACAGTTTTACCCGTTTATCAGGTGAATTAATAAATGAAGGAAAAATAGATTCAGCATTGGCCGTTATTGACAAATGTGTTGAGCTTATTCCGCCAAGTTTGGTACAACCGGGTTATTTTACTGTTGAACTGGCAAATAATTATTTCAGGGCCGGTGCACCTGAAAAAGGAAAAGAATTGCTTGAACTGGCGTTCGAAACTTTTAACGATAATTTAAGCTATTATTTTACCCTTGACAGTAAATTTCTGGCAAACAGAAACGTTACTGAAGAAATTCAAAGAACCATGTTCTATCTGCAAATAGTTGAAAGAACGGCAAGGACTAATAATCAGGCAGAACTTACAAAAAGAGTTGGAGATGCTTTCCAGGATTATCTTCAAAGATTTTCTTCAATGTAATTTTTAATTCCTTCATAAAATAAAAAAGTCAGGTTGATAATTTCAGCCTGACTTTTTTATGATTTGGATTTCTGTCAGGACATTTCAAAATTATTGGAAATAGCTTAATCATTTTAAGAATTGGTATTATCTTCACGCACAAAATCTAAAAAACATAATAAAAATGAATATTCTGATTATTGGTTCGGGTGGTAGAGAGCATGCGATAGGTTGGAAAATTAAACAAAGTGAAAAAGTGGAAAACCTTTTTTTCGCTCCCGGAAATGCAGGAACAGCTCAAATCGGAACCAACCTTGACGCCGGTGTCAGCAACTTTCAGAAAATAAAAACATTGGTTTTAGAGAATAAAATTGATATGATGGTCATAGGACCGGAAGTTCCTTTGGTTGATGGATTACACGATTTCTTTGCAGAAGATCCCGAACTGCAAACAATAAAAGTGGTTGGTCCGAAAAAAGAAGGTGCTCAACTAGAAGGAAGTAAAGATTTTGCAAAAGATTTTATGTTGAAAAATAACATCCCTACTGCGAAATACTTTACTGTGACAAATGAAAATCTTGAAGAGGGTTATTCATTTTTAGATACAATGAAAGCGCCTTATGTACTAAAAGCCGATGGACTGGCAGCCGGTAAAGGTGTATTGATAATTGACTCGCTTGAAGAAACAAAAAATTCACTAAAAGAAATGCTGGCAGGTCAATTTGGCGATGCAAGTAAAAAAGTAGTTATAGAAGAATTCCTGAGTGGTGTTGAAGTTTCTGTTTTTGTGATAACTGACGGAAAAAGTTACAAGATTCTTCCTGAAGCCAAAGATTACAAACGAATTGGCGAAGGTGATACAGGATTAAATACCGGTGGTATGGGAGCAATTACTCCGGTTCCATTCGCTGATGAAGTGTTTATGGAGAGAGTGGAGAAACAGATTATTCAACCCACAATTAACGGACTCCAAAAGGAAAATATTTAATACAACGGTTTTATTTTCCTGGGTTTGATAAACGTTGATAATAATCCATACGTGATAGAATATAATGTTCGAATGGGTGATCCTGAAACCGAAGCAGTAATGTTGCGAATCAAATCAGATTTTGTTGATTTACTTGAAGGAGCGGCTACCGGAACTTTGGAAGAAAAACAAATTGAATTTGATGAACGTGCTGCAGTGACAGTAATGCTGGTTTCAGGGGGTTATCCCGGAAAATATGAAAGTGGCATTAAAATTACCGGCATTGAAAATGTAAAAAACAGTATAGTTTTCCATGCTGGAACAAAATCTGAAAATGGTAACACAGTAACTGCCGGAGGGCGGGTAATTGCTGTTAGTTCCTATGGAAAAGATAAGGAAGAAGCACTCGGAATCTCATATGATAATGCCAAAATCATTCAATTCGACAAAAAATACTACAGGAAAGATCTTGGATTTGATTTGTAAGTTATGATTTTAAAAATACTGAAATCAAACTCACCATTTGTATACTTTTTTTACCTGATTGTTGCAGTTTTATTTTGGGTAAGAAGTTTTTCTTTACCTCAATCATACCCCTTTAGTGAAGGTGAGTTCAAAAGTATTTTATTCAATCCGATTTATAAAGCTATTTCCGGCATACCTCTTTTGCAGGTATTTTTTTCTCTGATATTGGTTCTGTTTGTAGCATTTTTAATTCAACTTGTAAACAGCAGTTACATTTTAATAAGGGATAAAACCAAATTACCGGCCATCATCTTTATAGTTATTGTAGGAGGTTTCGCTTCAATTCATACTTTACATCCTGTGTATTTTGCAGCTGTTTTTGCTTTGCTTGGCATTAATAGTCTGTTTGCAATTTTTAATAATCCTGAACCTCGCCTTGATATTTTTAATGCGGGTTTATTTGTTGCAATTGGTTCGTTGTTTTATTATAACCTGGTTGTAATTTTACCTGCCTTTTTGGTTTCAATTACAATTTTAAGACGAAATATAAACGGTCGAGAGTTTTTTATTATGCTTATCGGATTTATTATACCATTCGCATTTGCTTTAAGTTTTGCCTATTTTACAAACCAATTGGATGAAACGATTATCAATTTACGGAATAGTTTTTCTACATCAATAAATCATCTTGAAAAGAATTATCCCTTATATATATTTTTAGGATTCCTCGCTTTTTTGACTCTACTGGGAAGTTTTAAAATAATTCAACAGTTTGATTCAAGAAAAGTACGAACAAGAAAATCATACCAGGTTCTTTTCCTTGTTTTTCTTTTTTCTATAATAAGTTATGTTGTAGTGCCGGCAACTTCACAGGAAATGTTGATTATTTCAGCCATTCCTTTAACATTTTTAATAGCCAACCTGTTTGTTGCTTTTAAATCAGTGTTTTGGGGTGAATTACTTTTTTCATTATTCCTTATTACATCCTTGTTAATGCAATTTGCTGATAAAATAATGCCTGTTGGCTAAACTGCTTTTTTACAAATTATTCCAAACAAATCGATATTTTTGCCCTAAAATATTCTAAACAGAATTTATGGCACGTATTTTAAATATTGAAACATCAACCGAGATATGTTCTGTTACCCTTGCTCAAGACGGTAAAACTTTATTTAAAAAGGAAAGTTCGGAGGGCTTAAATCATTCCAGGATTTTAACAGTGTTTATTGAAGAACTTTTTAACGAAAATAACGTGGATATTAAATCGTTGGATGCAGTTGCTGTGAGTAAAGGACCGGGATCATACACGGGATTAAGAATTGGCGTTTCGGTAGCCAAAGGCATATGTTATGGATTAAATATTCCTTTAATATCCGTAAATTCCCTTGAAGTAATCGGTAAATACACTGCAAAGAATGTTTCAAAATATATTTCGCTTAATAAAAATGAATCAGTATTCTTTTGTCCGATGATTGATGCGAGAAGGATGGAGGTTTATACTGCTTTATTTGATCGGGAAGGGAAAGAAATACAAACTGTTTCAGCTGAAATTATTGAAGAAAATTTCCTCTCGGAATTATTAAAAAACAACAAAATACTTTTCTTTGGTAACGGGGCAGATAAATGTAAAAACACCATTCAGCATAAAAATGCAATTTTTAACGGACCTGCAACTACCTCTGCGGAATTTATGCAGGCTGTTTCCGATGAAAAATACAATAAAAATCAGTTTGAAGATGTCGCTTATTTCGAACCATTTTATTTAAAAGATTTTATAGTCACCATTCCGAAAAACAAGGTTTTAAAATAGATTTTGAATGAGAATTCGGGATAAAAATCGATATTTCAATTTATACCATAAATAAGAAAAGACATAATTTAAAAGCAAAAAAAACACAGAAAGAATTGATTTCTAACTGTTTTATTTATTTTTGCGGCTAAATAATCAGAAAAGAAAATTTCATGGCTTCAACATCAGATTTCAGAAATGGATTGTGTTTTATGTTTAAGGGAGAAATCCACACAATCGTTAGCTTCTTACATGTTAAACCGGGCAAGGGGCCTGCATTTGTAAGAACAAAACTTAGAAATATTAAAACAGGTAGAATAATTGAAAACACTTTCAATTCAGGCGTAAAAGTTGAAGATGTTCGTGTTGAACGTCGTCCATATCAATATTTATATAAAGACGATATGGGTTTGAATTTTATGAATACCCAGACTTATGAACAGGTTTCTTTACAGGAAGAAATGATAGAAAATGCAGACTTAATGAAGGAAGGCCAGATCATCGAAATTCAATTTCATGCAGATGAAGAAATTCCTTTAACCGCTGAATTACCTGCTGTGGTTGAGTTAGAAGTTACCAGTACCATTGAAGGAGAAAAGGGAAATACTGCAAGTTCTACTGCATTAAAACCTGCAACCGTGGAAACCGGTTCTGAAATTATGGTTCCAATGTTTATTAACGAAGGTGATATTATTAAAGTTAATACTACCGATAGATCGTACAGTGAACGTGTTAAGCAGAAGTAACATAGCAATATTAATATTTAAGAATCCGGGTTGGTTTTAATCCGGATTTTTTTGTGTCTCCAACTGATTACGCGAATAAATATCGATAGCAACAATCATCGCGGTAAATCCCCAGAAAGGAACCGAAAGTTTATCTGTATCCAGGAAATTGTTGAGTAATCCATGAATATAATAAGTCACAAGACCAATTAATGCAGTTAAAACAATCGATTTTAAACGTTTGTCAGTTAATCTTGTATAGGTATGTACAGCTGTGTAAATTACAATGCCAATAATCAACATAAAAGTAAGCATTCCAAATACACCTGATTCAGAAAGTGGCCCAAGATATTCGCTATGTGCATTACCGCCGTCAGCTGAATTTGTACTTATTATGGTTCTGTCTTTTGTCAACTGATATGAACCATACTCAAACATGTAAGTTCCGGGTCCGAATCCAAAAACAGGTTTATCTTTAAACATCCGCACTGCACAACTCCATCGATTGATCCTTTCCAGGTTTGAAGCATCGCTTGTAATATTGGTCATCGATGAGATATGAGTTTTAAAATTGGCTGATGATTGTTCAGAGTTTTGTTCCAGTCCCATTAAAATCTGGTTCTGAAAAACAAGGAAAAATACCAATATTGACAAAAAGGTGATAAATAGTGGTTTAAACCGGATTTTAAGTTTTATTATTACATAAACTCCGATAGCAGCTACAAAACTTAACCAGGCAGCCCTTGTAAATGAAAATACAAATCCTGTAAGCAGTATTCCCAGAATCACCAGCGAAAATACTTTCACCTTGCGACTTACAAATCCACCAAAGGAAAATAATGTTAAAAACGGAATGTAGAATGCCAGTGCTGCACCATAAGAAGTATGATCCTTGTAAAAGGGATTACATACAAAATTTGCAGCTTGTTTATTCCAGATTCCATATCCAACATGACGTGTAAGGGTATAAAAAATAACAATTACCAACGGAATTGTATATATCCAAATGTATTTTTCAATATTCTTCCCTCCCTCAAACATCTTGGCAGTAAGGAAATAAAGAATGGCAACAAACCAAATCCGGGATAACAAAAATTTAAATGAAACGATCGGCATGGTACTGGTTAAGGACGTCATAAATATCCATATCAAATTAAGATATATGGCCAGCGAAACCGGGTGTGTTAGTATTTTCTTGTCAAATCCTCTTTCATATATCAGCTTTAATATAAAGATGATGAGTAAGCCAAACAACAAAGGTTCAGTAGGCAAATACATGTCAAATCCCAAACCCGGCATTATCTCAGAGAGCGGTAACGAAAGCGGTGCAAAAAACGCTATCAGATAAACTATCTTATCAAAGGAATAAATAACTACAAGTAAAATTGCCAAAACAAAGGGAAGAGCATTTACCAGCATCATTTCCCTTGTTACCATAAAAAACATATTCAATAATACAAAGCCTATTGAAATAATGTAAAACCAATAAATTTTTATGGCCGCTTTTTGAAACACCTTCTTCTATTCTTCTTTACGGTAATCAAGAACAAAAAAAACCAACAATGCAAAAAATACTGCTGAGAACGCAGAGAATACAACTATCAACCAACGTACCGGATAAGATTTTTTATCCGCCGGAAATGGTGATTCTACAACATGGCTGTACGTAATATTTTTTTCGTATTCGCTTACATTAATATCGTAAAGTGTTTTTACTGAATCGATTTGATTAATTAATGTATTATAACTTCTCTCGAGTCGGTATGAATCTGCCCCTTCCCTTACCATGTTATCATACAGTTTTTTTATCTCCTTGGTGTCTGAAGATGACCCTCTTCCAGTGGCAAGAGCTGTCATGTAACCCCTTGTGACTTCAGGTACCTGATTTTTAAAATCCGCAATACCGGTTTTAGATTGAATTTCTTTTAATTCATACGATACTGAGTCAATTTCATGATTTTTGAGATCCAACTGCTTTTTAAGAATCTTAATCATTTCCTTATTTTTGGCTTTATGAATCTGTCCCACTTTTTGATTATAGAAATGTATAATTGAATCACACATGTCCGCAGCCTGTTGAGGATCAAAATCCATGACACTTATCTCAACAGTTTCGTACTGGGTTTTTGATGTACTAACATTATCATCATAAATACCAAACATATAGGTCAGATACTGCGGATCATCTTTACTGATTTTATAATCCTCATCTAACTTAAACGCTTTAAACATTCTTTTCTTAACATCGTTCGAGTTGATAATCTCTAACATCTGCTCAGTTCTTGATTCTTCACTCAACTCACTAATATTAGAAGGATATAGTCTTGCGGTAGATTTAAATTTTGGTTTAATAAACGTGGGACCTGAAAACACTGCACCTAAAACCATGGCAACAAATCCAATTATTATAAAATGAAATTTACGTTTCCAAATCAAAGAAAGAATACGCTGATTGTCAAAAAAGTTATTCATAGATTTTTATTATTTTAAACTATCCCGAATGAGACTTGCAAATAAAAACGATTTTTGAAATCGATGAGATTTTTATGCCCGTTTCATAAGTTAAGGTTTCAATTCAATGCTATCTTATTTCAACGAATTGAAACTGTTTTTAGTATCATTTTTAAAAGGTATTTACGAAAACTAAGCAACAATAATTAAAGAGTAATTTTTCTTCCCTTTTTGCGCAAGAATATACCTGTCGTTTATAAGAAAAGAGCTATCAATTACCAGATCCGGATTAGTTACTTTTTCTTTGTTTATACTCAAGCCATTACCTTTAATTGTTCTTCTCAATTCTCCTTTCGATGAGAAAACAGCAGTTTTTTCACCGAGTAAATCTATTACATTTACACCACCCTCAATATCCGCCTTTGAGACATTAAACTGGGGTACCCCATCAAAAACCGAAAGGAACGTACTTTCGTTTAGTTTTTTTAATTGCTCAGCAGTGCCTTTTCCAAAAAGAATTTGCGATGCTTCAACAGCCATTTCATAATCTTCTTTTGAATGCACCATGGTTGTAATTTCCTCAGCCAGCTTTTTCTGAAGAATTCGCAAATGCGGTGCTTCTTTGTGCTGTTTAATTAGCGTTTCAATCTCGTCTTTCTGAAGAAACGTAAATACTTTAATATACCTCTCAGCATCTTCATCGGAAGTATTTAACCAAAATTGAAAAAACTGGTAAGGGGTAGTTTTTTCAGGATCGAGCCAGACATTACCATGTTCAGTTTTTCCAAATTTACCTCCATCAGCTTTGGTTATTAACGGAATGGTTAATGCAAAGGCTTCTCCACTAACTTTTCTTCTGATAAGTTCAGTTCCGGTAACAATGTTTCCCCACTGGTCGGAACCCCCCATTTGAAGTTTACAGTTCAAATTTTCGTATAACCACAAAAAATCGTAACCCTGAACAAGTTGGTAGGTAAATTCAGTAAAAGACATTCCAACTTTCGACTCGGCACCCAAGCGCTTTTTTACCGATTCTTTTGCCATCATATAATTTACTGTAATGTGCTTGCCTACATCACGAATAAAATCGAGAAATGAGAATTCTTTCATCCAATCGTAATTATTAACCATTACAGCGGCATTTGCTTCACCGGAATCAAAATCAAGAAACTTTGAAAGCTGGGCTTTAATTCCTTCAAGATTTTTGTTCAGACTTTGCTCATTTAATAAATTTCGCTCCTGAGATTTCCCCGATGGATCTCCAATCATTCCGGTTGCACCGCCAACAAGAGCCACAGGCTTATGACCAGCCAATTGAAATCTTTTCAAAAGCATAATCTGGGCAAAACTACCTACATGCAGGGAGTCGGATGTAGGATCGAAACCGATATAAGCCGAAGTCATTTCTTTAGCTAATTGTTCTTCGGTGCCGGGCATTACATCGTGCAACATCCCTCTCCATTTCAAGTCTTCAACAAAATTCATGAATACCGTTTTTTTAAATTTGCGCAAAGATATAAAATGATGATAGTTATAAGAGATTTTGATGACAAAATTCGAAAATCGTTTCTTACATACAGATTTTAATTACGATATATTAAAATTTGGCGTTAAGAAATATAGAATAACTGATATTTCAGGGTCAGACGACTTTACTGTCTTTGTCTCTAAAAAGTTCCTGATTTTCTCTCCAGTTATCAATAAACGGAAAAATAGAAGTGGCGACATTCTTTATAGGTTCGTACATCCTGGATTTGGCTTTTACATCTTTTGGCAGAATCTCAACATCCTCATCAATTTTATCAAAAATCAGTAGGATGATACTTAAAAATAGAATCGAACGTAAAACACCAAATACCATTCCAGCCAATTTGTTAGTTACTCCTAAAACACCGGTATTTACCATTTTATTAATTACTCCGGCCACAACATGAACCAAAATAACTATGACAACAAAAGTAACAGCAAATGAAATGATATTAAGGTAATCAGTTTGAAGATTGAAATATTTAATCAGTAAATCAGTAGTTATATAAGAGAATTGGATGGCACCCCAAATTCCGAATATTAAAGCTGTCAGGGATGCAAGTTCGGTAACCAACCCATTCTTAAATCCACCGATTGCTGCAAGGATTAAAAGAATACCCAAAATAATATCAATATAGTTCATAGCTTTTTTGGTTTAAAATAAAGTAGATGCGTGCAAATTATAAAAATTACCTCTCGCATGGGTCAGGTAAATCGGCAAAATACAGGAATAGAATTGTTTAACGTATAAATAAAACGACGAAATAAGACAATTATGATTCGGGTTGAGCAATTTTTTCAACTTCCTTAAATACTCTAAAAAAGTTTTCGCCCCATACTTTTCTAATTTCTTCCCTGGTGTATCCTCTTTTTAACATTTCAGCGGTAATGTTTGGAAACTCACTTACATCGGCAACACCATCCAGTCCGCCACCTCCGTCAAAGTCGCTGCCAATGCCAACATAATCAATACCAACCAGATTTTTTACATAATCAATATGATCCACACAATCGGCAACAGTAACTTTTGGTTTTGAATATTTTACCCTCAAAGATCTCCATTCGTCACGCAGTGCCTTTTTTTCATCATCCGTCATGGAATCATACTTTGTATCGTATATCAGGCTAAGTTCTTCTCTTTTTTTATAATACAAAGAAGTTGTATCAGGATTTTTGATGTAATCATCCAATAAACAAATCTGAATAACACCACCATTTTTTGCCACGGCCTTTATCATATCATCACTTAAGTTTCTTTTATGATTTGCAATTGCCCGAACGCTGGAATGGGATGCTATTATCGGCGCTTTACTTAACTCAATCACATCATAAAAAGATTTATCTGAAATATGAGATACATCAATAATCATCCCCAGATTATTCATTTCTTTAACAACATCTTTCCCAAAATTACTTAATCCATTGTGTTCCGGACCATTTTTATCAGTCGATGAATCACAGATATCATTATTTGATGAATGGCACAGGGTTATATAGCGAATACCGCGCAGGTAAAACTCTTCCACTTTTTCGATATCGTTACCGATTGGAAATCCATTTTCCATTCCGATATATATGGCACGTTTCCCTTTTTTCTCCAGCTTTTTAGCATCTTCAGAGTTTAATGCTACCTCTGCCATTTCATTGTATTTTTCGCAAGCCTCAAAAGTAGCATCAATCATTCTGTTAGCCATTTCGTATGCTTTTTGCGTGTTCTCCGGAGTTCTTTCCCTTTGTCCGGTGAAGGCAGCAAAAAATATGGCATCCAAACCACCTTCCTTCATTCTTACAAAATCGACACGGCTTTGAGGAGGTGAATTTTTTATACCAATATCAAAATCTTCCTCCAACATAGACATCGGTGTATCAACATGGGTATCAACAGTTAAAACTGAATTATGGACTTTCATTACTTTACGCGGTGTAATTTTTCCGGCTGCAAGAATATTGAAACCTGTTCCAATTAAAATAAAAAACAAAGCGAATGATTTAAACATTATAAACGATGGTTTGAATTTGACTTACAATTATAACAAATCCATTCAAAAAACAGAATTACAATTTCATTTTGATAATTATTTTCAGCTATAATAAGAAAATATTAAACCGAAGCCCTTACTTTTCCGATGTAAACTTTCGATAACCAAATTTATAAAATACCGACATTCTGAATGTATTGTATAAATAATCATATAAACCGGTTTGGTATTCAACCTTCCAATCAAATCTTTCCCCGGCATAAGTTAAATTGGTTCTGTAAATCAGAGGATCGTTGGCGGGATGTACTTCAGGATATTGATATTGATAAGCATCATATCCACTGTAACCGCCCATTTCATTTTTCCACGACCAGTTTTTATGTTTTAAATCCAGTCCGAATTGATACAAAGGACCTTCATCCTGAGCTAATTCAACTTTGTTGGTTTGCCAAACATAAAATCCACCCATTATACCAACCCGAATCTCATCGATAAATCCTTTCTGAGGGTAATATGATTTTCCGAAAGCAGCATAATATGCATTTGCCGGAGCATCAGTATATCGTCCCTGGATTGCTCCTCCGGTAGTGGTTTTGGCTGAATATGAAATAGATACCCCTGGCCATTTTTCGCTTTCTTTTACCAGCTGAATGTAGGTACTAATCCAAAAATCACCTGTTTGCGTAATCCAACCTGTATCATCATAAAAAATCTGTCTTTCATCTCGAATTGAATTATCGGTTTGAAAAGTCTCGGTAGGATAACCCCAGATATGAACCACAACTCTTTTGGGCACAACAGCCCAATACAAACTCAAATAAGAATTTACTCCCTGGTCACCATCCATAAAATGACCGTGAACACCCAGCTCAATATTTGAAATACTGTCGAGCCTGGCATAATCCATATAAGGGACAGGCAAAGAATTCGGCCCAAGAGCAGCCGGAGCAATTTGCAACCACTTATTTATGTGACTGCTTCCAAAGTCGTTCCAATCCTTTTTATCACGCTGGCTAAATCCGGAAAATCCGAGCAATACAAGTGTTATAATAATTATAAAACGCATCCATAAAATTTATGGCTTCAATATTACAAAATAGTTTAAAGAATACATTACAATAATTTCATTCAAAAGATGTTGAATTGTTTATTTTTCATTTTATGTTTTGAATCATTGCCTTGTTTTGTAATTCTGGAGAGATAGTTTTATTTTGACAACCTGTTTAAAAAAAGATAGTTTGAAAAAAAAGACACCAAAAAATATATCATGGCTGCTTATGCCGATTTTGGCAATAATCATATTCCTTCTCACACAACTGGCTCATCGAAATCCAGCCCCGACAGAAAATATTTATGCCCGGAAAATATATCCCCTTATCGCCAACATACTGTCCTCTGTCAGCAATATTTTTGTATTCTCACTTGATGATATTTTCTACTTATTGCTAATTGCAAATCTGTTGTTAGTAATTTTTTTGCTGTTTTTCAGGAAAATCCCCTTTGTTATTGCAGGTAAAGTTATTTTGAATATTCTGGCTGTGACTTACATTTTGTTTTATCTGTTTTGGGGATTCAATTATTTCCGTTCAGATCTGCACCAGAGATTGGAAATCACTCAACAAGAGCCAAACAAGGAGTTTTTTATTGAACAACTTAAAAAACAAATCGAAATTACTAATCATTCCTGGTCGACATTTGATACGGTAAGTTTGGAACAAATTGACAAGGAAATTGAAAACTCTTACAAAAATCTTGCTGAACCTTTAAAAATAAATTATCCTGCCGGGAAAAGACGGGCAAAAAATATTACACTTAGTCGCTTTTTTGCCAAAGCAGGTATTTCAGGTTATTACGGTCCTTTTTTTAATGAAGTGCACGTTAACAGTTTAATTTTACCCGTTGAATACCCATTTGTACTGGCCCACGAAAAAGCCCATCAATTTGGAATTACCAACGAAGCAGAAGCAAATTTTTATGCCTGGCTGGTTTGTACAGAAAGCGATTCGAAACAATTGCAGTATTCAGCCAACCTTCATATTCTCAGGTATTTTCTTTTTCAGGGGTATTCCTTGGAAGAATATCCGTTGATTATTTCTGCACTGGATGACAGGGTAAAAAAGGATTTACAGGCAATTAGCGAAAACTGGAAAAATTTACGTGACGAAAAAATCGATAAAGTAGCGTCAAAAGCCAATGATATTTATCTAAAATCCAACAAAATAGAAAAGGGAATTGAAAATTATCATGGTGTTTTAAAATTTGTAATGGATTATTCTTCAGACACAGATTTTCAAAATAAATACAATTTGACACCCCGCTAATTTCTTCTAATTTTGCGCTCAAAGATTAATTTTTATGAAAATAATTCCTGTTTCTGCCGGAGACTTCCATTGCGATGGAGGAGCACTGTTTGGTGTGATTCCCAAAAAACTCTGGAGCAAAGTATATCCTGCCGATGAAAATAATTTTACCAGGCTGGCTTTACGTTGTTTACTTGTCGATACAGGTGAAAAGAAAATCCTTATCGAAACGGGTATCGGAAATCACTATCCAGAGAAATACCTCACGAATAATGGGGTGGAATTAAAAAATCAACTTTTAAATTCGTTACATGAAAAGGGATATTCTGAAAACGATATTACAGATGTAATTTTTACCCATTTACATTGGGATCATTGTACAGGTGCAGTAAAAAATGACAATGGAAAACTGGATTTTGAATTCCCAAATGCCCGTTACTGGTGCAGCAAAAAACAATGGGAACATTCAAAGGTTTCAAATGTCAGGGAACGGGCTGCATTTAACAGCCGTGTTTTGAATTTTATTTCTGACTCAGGAAAACTAAAACTGGTTGAGAATGAGGGTGAATTATTCAAAAATATTGAAGTTAAGTTTTTTGACGGACATACTCCCGGTCAAATGATTCCCTTTATATTTTTTGAAAATAAAACGCTGGTTTATACCGCGGATTTGATACCTACTGCTGCAAATATTCCATTGCTTTGGATTGCTTCTTACGATCTTTTCCCGGTTACCGTGATGGATGAAAAAGAAAAGTTTTTAAACGAAGCAGTACAAAAAGAATACATTCTTTTTTTTGAACATGATTATTATACTGAATGTGCAAGCCTTAGTAAAACAGAAAGAGGTTATACTGAAAAAGAAAGATTCAATCTAAACGAATTATTGTAATAATTTGATATTCTTTCTTTTTAAAAAGGATTTCCTATTTTTACAATTACTATTTATCACTTTATAATCGAATGCAAATCGACATCAAATCAAAAATATTCTCCGATTTTACTTCTTTTAAACCGACACTTCAAACATGGAAATTGAATAATGAAAAAATCGTTTTTACCAACGGTTGTTTTGATATTATTCATCACGGACATGTTAATTCTTTAAATCAATCAGCTAAATTGGGTACACGTTTAATTGTGGGATTAAATTCAGACCAATCGGTAACAATACTAAAAGGTAAAAACCGGCCGGTACTTAATGAAGAAGCCCGTGCAATAATACTTGCAGCTTTTGGTTTTGTTGATGCAGTTATCATATTTCCTGAAGAAACACCCGCCGAATTAATATCAAAAATTATACCCGATATTTTAGTAAAAGGAAATGAATATGAAATTCATGAAATAGCAGGACATGAAACTGTTTTAGCCAATGGCGGAGAAGTAAAAGCACTTGAGTTGGTTCCCGGAATTTCTACCAGCGAAATCATTAAAAAGATTAAAACCCTTTAGAAATGGCACAGCTTAAAACCATTTATACCTGCCAGAATTGTGGTGCTCAGTCGCCCAAATGGATTGGCAAATGTGCGTCATGTAATCAATGGAATACTTATGTAGAGGAGATTATCGATAAAAAACAAAATACCGGGAAACTCGCAGTTCAGATTTCAGGCAATCAACCATTAACTCTTGAAAAAATTGAAACAGTAAAAAACAAGAGAATTCCTATCCCGATTAAAGAATTTAACCGCGTTTTGGGTGGTGGAATTGTACCGGGTTCCTTAATTCTTTTGGGTGGTGATCCGGGAATAGGTAAATCTACATTAGCACTTCAACTTGCATTGGCCTTAAAAGGAAGAAAGATTTTGTATACCTCGGGGGAAGAAAGTCTTCAGCAAATAAAACTTCGTGCCGAAAGATTAAACATTGACAACACAAGTTGCCTGTTTTTAAGTGAAACATCTCTTGAGCATTTAATCGCACATTCCGAACAAATTCAACCCGATATTTTAATTATCGATTCCATACAGACTATTTCTACTGAAACCATTGAATCTTCGCCCGGATCAGTTTCACAGGTCAGGGAATGTACATCCGCCATTCTGAAATATGCAAAAAAAGCAAATATTGCTGTTATTCTGATAGGGCATATTACAAAAGAGGGAAATTTAGCAGGGCCAAAAGTGCTTGAGCACATGGTTGATGTGGTTTTGCAGTTTGAAGGTGATACCAACTATATGTACAGGATCTTGCGATCGAATAAAAACCGTTTTGGGTCAACCAACGAACTGGGAATTTTCGAAATGGAAAGCAGCGGACTTCGCGAAATTCTTAATCCCTCAGAACAACTTATTTCGAAAGTCAGCGACCATGTCAGTGGCACTGCAATAGCAACTACCATTGAAGGAGTGCGGCCCTTTCTTATCGAAATTCAGGCTTTGGTGAGTACCGCTGCTTATGGCACTCCACAGCGTTCTTCAACAGGTTTCGACTTAAGAAGACTAAATATGTTGCTGGCAGTGCTTGAAAAACGTGCAGGTTTTAAACTTATTCAAAAAGATGTTTTTTTAAATATTGCAGGTGGATTAAAAATAAATGATCCTGCCACAGATCTTGCTGTGATATGTTCAATCCTTTCATCAAATATAGATATTGCTATTGACCATAAATATTGTTTTGCCGGTGAGGTTGGTCTAACCGGTGAAATTCGTGCGGTCAGCCGAGTTGAGCAAAGAATTGCAGAAGCCGAAAAACTGGGATTTACCAGAATCTATATTCCGGCGCACAACAAAAGCTTTGATAATAAAAAAGTTAAAATAGAAATTATAAAAGCCTCTCGCGTAGAAGAGGTTTTCAGAAATATTTTTAAAAAATCCTAATTTCGATTGAATATAGATTTTTTTAACAACGAAATTTTGATTAGTGGCTCAACTATAATTAATTTCGGCCCTGAATATGAAAAAAGCTTCTTTAATACTGATTTTGTTGGTTTTCGTGTTTATCTCATGTCAAAGGTCGGTAATTGAAAAACCCAAACCATTGATAAAGGAAAAACAGATGGTGGAAATGTTATTCGATTTGCATATGGCTGAATCTACGTATAAAAGAATGAGATACGACTCGACTTTAAGAAACAGTTCTTCTGCCAATTTCTATTATTCAGTTCTTGAAAAACATGAGGTCCCCGACTCGGTTTTTGAAAAGTCGTTTATTTACTATGCCAGCAAGCCAAAAGACTTTGAAAAAATGTATCGCGAAGTAATGAACAAATTGAGTGAGACAGAACAAAATTATTCAGGCAGGAAAAACGAAATTCTGGAATTTGACACTTCAGTTAAATAATGCGTGAGAAAAATTGCGGCAACATATATCTTCCCTATTAATCAATCCCCGGTAAAAAATGGTGTTCTAACTTGCTCTGATGATGGCACTATTATCGAAATAAGCAAAAGCAATGAGAATTTGAAGGAACAATCCGGGCTGGAATTTTATAGTGGAATTCTAGTGCCGGGCTTTGTAAATACACACTGTCATCTTGAATTTTCTCATCTAAAAAATGAAATCGAAAAGAATACCGGAATCGGAGGATTTATCGGACAAATAAATCAGTTAAGAAACCGGGAAGAAAGTAAAAAGGAAAAGGCAATTGAAATTTCGGACAAAAGAATGTGGCATGCCGGTATTGCAGCTGTCGGTGATATAACGAATTCTGATGTGACAATTAAAACAAAGAAAAAAAGTAAAATATATTATCATACTTTTATAGAATCCTTTGGTTTTCATCCTTCGAGAGCGGAAAGAGCATTTGAATATGCCATTTCAATTCGCGATAATTATAACAAAAACGGATTGGTTAATTCAATAGTACCACATTCACCTTATTCCGTTTCTGAACCACTTTTTGAAAAAATCAAAACATTTGCGGCAAAAGAAAAAAGCATTCTGTCAATACATAACCAGGAAAGTAAGGGAGAAACACAATTCTACAAAAACGGTACCGGACCCATTGCAAATCATCTGGCAAATAACCTTGGTATAGATATTTCGCATTGGAAACCGACGGGTAAAAGTTCATTGATTTCCATCTTAAAATACATTCCGGATGAAAATCAACTTTTACTTGTACATAATACTTTTACTTCTGAACAAGATTTGACAGAATTAAAATCTAAACGCTTATCGGAGAATACTTTTATTGTCCTGTGTCCGAATTCAAATTTGTATATAGAAAATCAACTCCCTCCTGTTTTACTTTTTCAGAAAGAAAAATTTCCAATTTGTATTGGAACTGACAGTTTAGCATCGAATCATGATTTATCAGTTTTATCAGAACTGATTACAATTCAGCATAATTTTCCGGAAATAAAACTCGAAGAACTTTTTAAATGGGCCTGTTTAAATGGAGCAAAAGCAATCGGTGTGGAAGATATTTTTGGATCTTTTGAAAAAGGCAAAAAACCGGGAATTAACCTGATTACCGGAATCGATTTTAAAACAAATAAACTCACTCAAAAAAGTAAGGTTAAACGATTGGTATAAATTCAAATATCTTATATAATTCATGGCAACATTTCTATTTGATAAAATTATTTTTGGCCCTGTAAATAGTCGAAGACTAGGTGTTTCACTCGGAATAAATCTATTACCTACCAATGTTAAAGTTTGTTCTTTTGATTGTATTTATTGTGAATGTGGGAGGAATCCCAAAACTTATAAAGAAAAAGCAATTCTTCCATCGAGGTCAGAAGTAAAACTCAAATTGAAAGAAAAGCTTGATGAAATGATGGCTGAAAATTTGTTGCCAGATGTAATTACTTTTGCCGGTAACGGAGAACCAACACTTCATGCTGAATTTGCCGGAATAATTGATGATACGATCGAATTACGAAATCTTATGGCTCCAAAAGCCAGAATTGCAGTTCTTTCCAATGCTACAATGATTCATAAAAAATCAGTTTTTGAAGCTTTGCTCAAGATTGAAGACAATATACAAAAACTTGATTCGGCTTTTGAATCAACCATACAGTTGCTGGATTGCCCAAATAAAAAATTCAGCCTTGATAAAACAGTAAAACAATTAACAGCTTTTCACGGCAATGTTATTATTCAAACGCTTTTTGTTAAAGGAAGCTACAAGGGCCAGACCGTTGATAATTCAACTAAAGAGGAGCTCTCTGCGTGGATTAAATTACTGAAAGAAATAAATCCAGCACAGGTGATGATATACACCATCGCCCGTGATACACCAACTGAAACCCTTAAAAAAGTTTCGGTAGAGGACTTAAACAAAATAGCTTCTATTCTTAAAAAAGAAGGAATTAAAGTTCAGGTTTCCGGCTAAAATATTATTACTATAAAGTGGTCCGGTACCATTCCGAACTTTTCCCTAACCAACGCATGCCCATCACAAAACCTTTGAGTTTTAACAAATCTTCGCCTTCAAACCATGCATAACAATCGTAGGTTTTACCGGATTTTGGGTCATATATTGTTCCGTTTTTCCACTCTTTATCCTTGGCATTGTACTCAAATCCATTTAATATCTGAATACCGACAATGGATCGGCTTTGTAAACTTTCATCCGGATTTTTATCATCGAGAGGTGGTTTGCCATTTTCATATTTTTCAGGAATCATATACACAACTGTACCAATGTATTTTCCATCTTTTTTCTCCACCTTTATTTTTGATGTTTTCTCTTCATTCCACCAAATTCCAAGTATATTATCGGCTTCCTGTGAAATTCCGGATAGTGCATAAAATCCAAGAAATAATAATAGCATTAACTTTTTCATAAGTATAAGTTTTTGTTTTACAGCATTAAATATATCAATAAATAAAAACCTTTCTGTAAATTAACAACTCTTTTTATAATTCTTGTAAAATATTGGTTATGAAAATATTGAAACACACGTTATTAAGCCTGCTGGCTTTAATAATTTTGGTGGTGATAGCTGGCCTGATAATTTTAAACAACATTAAAACAAAAGCTATCCCCGACTATTCTAAAAACATTGAGCTCACCGGGCTCACTTCTGAAGTAAATATTTTTCGCGACGCATACGCAATCCCTCACATTTATGCTAAAAATGAAAATGATTTATACCGTGCTGTCGGATTTACAATGGCACAGGATCGTTTATGGCAAATGGATCTTCTGCGAAGAGTCACACTTGGAAGGTTATCAGAAATTTTAGGGAAAGATCAGGTAAACACTGACTTACTCTTGAGAGCACTACGCTTTCAGGAAAAATCTGAAAAAATTCTGTCATCAGCCTCTCCGGAAATAATCCAGGCACTGGAGTCATTTTCAGATGGTGTGAATGAATACATTAATAATTATCCTCTGCCTCCTGAGTTCATAATTCTTGGATATAAACCTGAACTCTGGAAACCCATTCATTCAATCAACCTGATTGGCTATATGTCGTGGGACTTAACTTCAGGATGGAATACAGAACTTTTATTACACCAGATAGGCAATATTGTTTCCAAAGAACATCTAAAAGATTTAATACCTGATATGAATAGTCAGAATACAGCAGTTTATCCTGACTTTCAACCCAATAAAAATATACCGGATATAACATTACTCTCTGTAGGAAAAGAACTGGAAAAAATTGGAGCACAGGTTTTTTCAGGGAGTAATAACTGGGCCATTTCAGGTAAAAAAAGTGTAAATGGAAAACCTATACTTGCCAACGATATGCACCTGGGTTTTATGTCACCCGGAATTTGGTATCAGATGCACCAGAATGTTGAAGGCCAGTTAAATGTAAGTGGATTGGTTTTACCCGGACAGCCTTTTGCAATAGTAGGACACAATGATTCAATTGCATGGGGAATGACCAATGTTGCTGTGGATGATCTCGATTTTTATGCAGAAATTGTTAATCAGGATTCGACGCATTATTTAATCGATGGCGAATGGAAAGAACTTTTGATTAAAAAAGAAATTATTCAAACAAAAGAAGGGGAAAACATAGAAAAAAAATTGCGTTTTACGCACAGAGGACCAATTATAAATGATTTTAAAAAAAGCGCAGAATTTCCAATATCTATCCATTGGCTGGGTAACGAAATGAGTAATGAAATCCGTACTGTTTATAAACTAAACCGTGCCAATAACTGGTCTGATTTTAGGAATGCCGTAAAAACTTTTACATCAATCAGTCAAAATATTGTTTATGCTGATGTGCAGGGCAACATTGGATTACAATGCAGTGCCGGAATCCCGATTCGGAAAGGGAATGGAATTCAGATTTATCGCGGCGACAGCAGTATTTACGATTGGAAAGGATTAGTGCCATTTGAGGAACTTCCTTTTGAATTTAATCCGGAAAGAGCATATGTATCATCGGCAAATAACAAAACCGTTTCTGAGGATTATCCTTATTACATCAGTCATTGGTTTTCAATGCCTAACCGAATAGACAGGATTAGAGAATTGTTGGAAGAAAAAGACAAATATGGAATTGAAGATTTTAAACAAATACAAAGCGATATAAAATCCAAAAAAGCAGAGCGATTTACCCCGGTTTTTCTGAATGCGCTGGAAACAGAAAATGATTTAAATACTGCCGAAAAGAATGCTCTTAATTTTCTTAAAGAGTGGAATTATGAACTGTGTAAGCAAAGTATTGCTGCTACCCTATTTGAGATTCTTTACAGAAAAACTGGAGAAAATATAGTGAAAGACGAATTGCCGGAAGAACTTTTTTCATCGATAATGGGACAAAAAATTTTAATTGAAAATCTGTTAATTACCATTCTGAATAAAAATACTTCGCCTTGGGTTGACAACATAAAAACTTCGCAAACCGAAACATTTCAAGATATCATCATTCAGTCGTTTAAAGAAACA